>CAZFGB010000110.1:0-15339 GCA_964518405.1 uncultured Pseudomonadales bacterium
ATGCATGTGCATGCGGGATTCGGGGACCCGGACAGCCGCATCCGTGTCATGACGGCGTTGCGGCGCTACCTGCCCCTGCTGAACGCGCTATCGGGTTCGTCGCCGTTCAACGAGGGCAGGGAGTCTGGGTTCAAGTGCGGACGGCTCAACCTGTTCGAAGCGATGCCCCGCACGAGCATTCCAGGAGCGCTTCATTCCCGCGCGGAGTTCGATGCGTTGGTGGGCGAATACCAGCGCATGGAATTCATCGGCGACGGCAGCGAACTCTGGTGGGACATTCGCCCCTCGAAGACGTATCCAACGATTGAACTGCGAATATGCGACGTCTGTCCGCGTATCGAGGACGCATTGTGCATCGCCGCCGCGTACGCCTGCCTGATCCGGATGCTGTCGCGCCTCGACCGCGCCGCTGCCCTGCCGGCCGAACCGCCGACAGAGATCATCGTCGAAAACAAGTGGCTCGCTCAGCGCTACGGCATGCTGGCGTTTCTGGGCGATACGCGGCACGGCGGCCGGATCGACATCGCGGAGGAGATCGAAGCGCTGGTTGAGACGCTCAACGAAGACGCGCGTGCGCTCGGTTGCGAGGCCGAGCTTCGTCACTCGCTCGATATCGTGCGGGAAGGCGCGAGCGCGGACGAGCAGATCGACCTGTACCGCCTGCGCCTGCTGGAAGGCGACAGCGAGCAGGAAGCCCTGCGCGCGGTGGCGGACCTGGTGGTGGAGCAGACCGGGGCTAGCCTGGCCGGCTGAGCGTTACGTGGCGTCCGGCTGACCTTCGCCGGTCGGCGCATGCAGCCAGCGGGCCTGTTTCGGGGCGCGCTTGGTTCGGGTCCACTCGTCCAGCATGTCTTCGGCCACGGCGCGCGCGCGTGCCCGGTCCTCGTCGCTTCCCTTGTTGGCGGCGATTTCCAGCCGATGACCGTTCGGGTCGAAAAAGTAGATGGAGTCGAAGAGACCGTGGTCGACGGGACCGATGACGTCGAGGCCGGCGGCCTCGACGCGTTCCCTTGGCCTCGCCGAGGGCTTCCGTGTCGCTCGCCTCGAACGCGATGTGCTGCACCCAGGCCGGCGTGTTGGGGTCGCTTCCCATGGGCGGCGCGTTCGGCAGTTCGAAGAAGGCCAGCACGTTGCCCATGCCGGCGTCGAGAAAGACGTGCATATAGGGGTCCGGCGCCTTCGTGGAAGGCACCGTGTCCTCGGCGAAGGCGAGTTGGAATTCCATGCCCAGCACGTTGCGGTAGAAGTCCACCGTCTCCTTCGCGTCGTTGCAGCGGTACGCGACGTGGTGGATGCGTTTCAGGTTCATGCGGATCTCTCGGCGGCGTGTGCCGTTGTCGTGCGGTTCGCGGCGTCTGCGCGGCGAAGCTGGTCGCGTTCGATCGCTTCGAACAGGGCCTGAAAGTTGCCCTCGCCGAAACCTTCGTCACGCTTGCGCTGGATGAACTCGAAGAACGTGGGTCCGAGCAGGTCCGCCGAGAAAATCTGCAACAGCAGCCTCGAAGCGCCCGCGGTCGAGCCGTCGAGCAGAATGCCGCGTTGCTTCAGTTCGGCCACCGGCTCGCCGTGCCCCGGCAAGCGCTCGTCGAGGGCTTCGTAGTACGTGCCGGGAGGCGGGTCCATGAACGGCAGACCCCGTTTGTGAAGCTGATCGCAGGTCGTCAACAGGTCATCGCAACCGAAGGCGATGTGCTGGATGCCTTCGCCGTTTGGTGCTGGATCGAGTGGAGCGACAGATTCTGACCGAACTGCAGCGTCACGGGCGCCAGTCCAACGTGGAGTTGGCCGACCGGGTAGGGCTGTCGGAGTCCCCCTGCTTTCGTCGGGTCAGGAATCTCGAGCAGGACGGCGTAATCCAGGGCTACGCGGCGAAGGTGGACCAGCGCGCGCTGGGCCTGACGGTTACGGCTTACGTGCATCTGACGCTGGAGAAAGGGCTCGCGCGGCGCACCGAGTTTCACCGGCGCGTGCAGGACGAGCCCCACATCGTCGAGTGCCACGCCATGAGCGGCACGCACGACTACCTCATGAAGGTCGTCGCTCGCGACATGGATCACTTTTCGGAACTCGTCATGCGCGACATCCTGGGCTATCCGGGCGTGTCGAACCTGGAATCGAGTTTCAGCCTCTCAGAGATCAAGCGGTCGGGGCCGTTGCCCGTGTAGGCCGGACACGCTGGCTTTATTGGACCGGGTCGCAGTACGCTTTGGCGCAACTGGCGTTCGGATTCCGGCCACCCGCCCACACTTTTGTCGAGACGAGCAAGAAACCATGACTGATCGCAACTACACGGTAATGGTCCAGGCGCAAGCCGGCAGCGCCGACGAGGGGACCGCGTCACGATACGCAATAGAACGAGAAGCGTTGGATCCCATCGGCGCCGAGATCGTCGAGGTGCCGGCCGAGAGCGACGAGGAGTTCATCGAGGCCGTCAGGGACGATGCCGACGCGTTGATCGCACGCGGCCGCTTTCTCAATCGCCACATCATCTCCAGCCTGAACAAGTGCGTCGTCGTCGGCTTGGGCAGTGTCGGCGCCGACACCGTCGACGTCAATGCGGCCACTGACCACGACATCGTGGTCACCAACGTCCCCGATGTATTCATTGACGAGGTTGCCGACCACACCATGATGCTGTTGCTGGCAGCCCACCGGCGCCTCCTGCTGATGCACCAGATGACCAAGGATGGGCGCTGGCGCGAGGGGCGGCCGTACCACAACGACATTCCGAGACTGTGGGGCTGCACGATTGGTCTGATTTCGTTCGGCAATGTTGCCAAGGCGGTCGCTCGGCGCTGCCATGTATTCGGATTGCGCGTCATCGCCTACGACCCCTTCGTCGGAGAACTGGAGATGACGAAGGCCAATGTGGAGCCGATAACCAGCCTGTTCGAACTCCTGGAGCGGTCCGACTTCGTGTCCATGCACGCCCCTCTCAACGCCCAAACCCACCACATGCTGTCGGACGAGCATTTCGCGCGCATGAAGACTTCGGCTCTCTTCATCAACAACGGGCGTGGCAAGACGGTGGACGAAGAAGCATTGATCCGCGCGCTGGAATCGAAGGCGATCGCCGGCGCGGCGCTGGACGTATTCGAGCAGGAGCCGGTTTCGACCAACAATCCTTTGCTGCACATGGACAACGTGGCCTGTACGCCGCACATGGCATCGGCGTCGGCCCGCATGGGGCCCGAGTCGCGCCGCCGGCTCGGCAGGGAGCTGGCAATGGTATTGCAGGGTCTTTGGCCCCGCAGCGCTGTGAACCCCTCGGTATTGTCCCGAACGAACCTGCGGCGTTGGCAGCCGCTTTAGTTTTAGTAGGTGCGGAGACCGTGGGCAGAAGGCTACTCGACGAATTCGACCATCCGCGTCCGCCGCTTGACGGGTCTCGCGCCCGTAGCGTCTAGTTCCGGATCGCCTGCGCCGCCGGACGGCCGCCGACGCCGCCGACCATGTTCCGACCCTCCGGGCTCGGCGGTTTGGTCGGCTTGAGGAGCGCGGTGAAGTTGAACGGTTCGGTATCGATCTCTTCAAGCTCGATCTCGCCGTTCAATACCGCGGTCTTCCAGGTCTCCTGTTCAGAATGACGCTCCTGGAACCTAGGCATAACTTTTTTCGCGAAAAGTTCAAGACTTGCACAGATATCTTCATGTGAGTTCTTCCCTGCTTGGTTGAGCAGGATGACCTGGTCGACGTGGGCCTTCTCCAGTTCGCGCAGGCGCTCCGCGATGGTCTCCGGCGAGCCGATGAGTTCGCTGCCCGACCGTTTCTGCCCGGCGGGTGTCTTCTTCCACTCCTGGTAGCGTTCCCAGAAATTGACTCCGCCGGGTTCGAACGGTCCTTCCTTGTTATACAGCTGCAGTGCGAACTGGAAGAAGGTCCAGCCGTCCGCCTTCTGCCAAGCCTCCTCGTCGGTTTCGGCGCACATGAAGCCCGAGACGACCGCGATGTTGGGATTGGCCTGGTATTCGCAGAGTTTCTCCTGATCGTGCACATACGTGTTGTAGTAGGCGTGCACCCAGGCCTTGGCGGCGTCGAGGCTGGCGAACTTGAAGCACAGGCAACCCATGCCCCGGTGCGCGGCGTAGCGGATCGTGTCGAGTTGGGAACACGCGACCCATAGCGGCGGGTGGGGCTTCTGCAGCGGTTTCGGGACGACCGCGCGGTGCGGGAAGCGAAAGAACTCGCCCTCGTATTCCCAGCCGTGGTTCCAGAACATCGGCAGGGTGCACCGCACCGCGTCTTCCCAGACCAGCCGCTTGTCCCGAAAACGCAGGTTGAACGGGTGCAGTTCGGTGACGGAAGTGCCTTCGCCGAGTCCGAGTTCGACGCGCCCGTCGGAGATCAGGTCGAGGGTCGCCACTCTCTCGGCGACGCGGGCCGGATGGTTGGTGGTGAGCTGCACGATCCCGTGGCCGAGCCGGATGTTGCGGGTGCGCTGGCTCGCCGCCGCGAGGAAGACCTCCGGCGCCGACGAGTGCGAGTACTCCTCGAGAAAGTGGTGCTCGACTTCCCATGCGTAGTCGAACCCCAGCCGATCGGCCAGTTCGATCTGCGTGAGCGAGTCCTTGAACAACCGGTGCTCGCTGTCTTCCCGCCAGTCCCGCGGCAACTGGTGTTCGTAAAAGATGCCGAACTTCACCTGTCCGCCTCCCTTTAGAAGATTCCTCATATTGGCAGTCCGGCGACCCTCTCGCAAATTTGACGTGCCCCAGTCGCATTTGTCCCATACGCAGCCATCTTGTTGAATCCGGCGGGTGCCGCGATGACTTCATCGCCGGTAAGCTCATATCCGCCTGCGAGTCTTGTTTGCCACCGTTGCCCTCGCTTGAGTGACCCCACAACCAGCCAAATGGAGCGGTCGATGATCCTGGCGCTACGCAGCTCCGGAAGATCGTGAAACCTGTGAGTGCCCCTTCCACAACGTCGCGGAGGGGCGTCAAAGGCGCGAGGCTGTGGATAACTACCGCAAGACCTTGCGCTAATTGAAGTATTTCTGTGCTAGGCTCGCCGGTCCCTTGGGGAAGGTAGCCGAAGGCGGGTCGACTGGACCCTGTCCGAAGGCGGTTTGAGGAATGGATCCTCGCTCCGGGCCTCCGGCGCGGACGGGGGATGGACTATGATTCGCAACGTACGGTTCGCTCGCGATCCCGGACTCGGACGAGCGGGAATCGACCGGTTGATCCTGAGTGTCTCGGCGTTTGCGTCCGCGGACGCCAGGAGGCGATGGCCGTCGATTTCCCCTGAGGGATTCCGCTGGCGCGCGTTCCGTTTCCGCACATCGGGGGCGGCGTTCGGGGCGAGCCTTGCCCTGATGTTCGGTGCGACGGCGGCGGTGGCGGGGGAGGTCACAAGCGTCGTCTTCAATAGCACCCCCACGGCCGACTACTACAACGCGGGCGAGATGATCCGCATCGACGTCAACTTCGACGAAGTCGTCACGGTCACGGGGTCGCCGACCTTCTCGCTCACGGTCGGACGCAATGCGCGCGTCATGGCGTACGACGTCGACGCCAGCGCCGCGAGCAGGCTGCGCTTCACCTATCGTGTGGTCGACGGGGACATGGACGCCGACGGCGTCAGCTACGGCTCGGACGCCCTCGGCGACGACGGCCGGATCGAGTCTGGAAACCCCGCCGCCGCGGTGGACCGGACCGTCACGGCGATCGCTCGGGACCGCGACCACCGCGTCGATGCCATAAAGCCGGAAGTCGTCCGTGTTCGAATGACCTCCAACCCCGGTCCGGACCGGGTGTACGGCATCGGTGACACGGTGGAGGTCACCGTCACGTTCGATGAGTTGGTGGTTTCCAGCGACGCGACACTGACGCTGACGGTCGGGGCGGAGTCGGAAACCCGCGAGATGTCGCTTGCGAGCACTGGCCAGCGGCAGACCTTGATCTTTCGCTATGCGGTCGCTGCGGGGGACGAGGATGCGAACGGGGTGTCGGTGGCGGCCGACGCGCTTTCCGGCACCATAACCGACGTGGCCGGCAACGATGCGGCGCTGGCTCTTCCGCGTATGACCGATCAGTCGGGACATGCGGTAGATGGCGTTCCGCCAGCCGGGCCCTCCCTGCGGATCGTGTCGACGCCGCTCGCGCGGGGGGTCTATCGTCGCGGTGAGTCCGTCCTTGTCGAACTCCGTTTCGACGAGACCGTGAGCGTTTTTGGCGGCGCGCGACCGACGCTGACGTTGCAGGTCGGTACGGAGGACGAGGCCGTGGCGCGTTCCGCGGCCTACGATCCCGCTCGCAGCGGTGGTCGCGCCCTGGTCTTCCAGTACGAGGTGCGGGACTCCGACGGCGACCAGGACGGGATTTCGGTCGCGGAGGATGCGGTGGCGCCCTCCAACGTCATCCGGGATTCGGCCGGAAACGCGTGGAACGGCGAGCACGCCGCCCTCGCGGAGCAGCAGTCGCATCGCGTGGATGGCAGCTTGCCGACCGTGCGCGTTACGGGCGTCGACGTTACCTCGGTGGGGCCGTACGGCGTCGGAGACTCGATCGCGCTGGCGGTGCGCTTCGGCGGCCCCGTGTACGCCCGCGCGGACGACGCCGATGAAGACGTGAAGTTCCGTTTGCGCGTAGGGGACGAGGTGAAAGAAATGGTCGTCGGCGACGCGGACGGCAGCGGTTCGAATACGCTGAGGTTCGAGTACGAAGTCGAGCAGGGCGACCGCGACGACGACGGCGTCGGCTATGCCGCGAACGCGATGGCGGGAAGCGGACGCCTCATCGACGGCCGGGGCTGGCCGGTGGACCGTTCGGTGGCGGCGCAGTCGCGGTTGTCGGACCAGGCGGTGGATGGTGTGCCCCCCGGTCTCCTTCGGTTCGAGGAGCGCTCCAGTCCGCGCAGCGGCGACACCTACGCGAGGGGTGAGTCCATCGAGATCGCGGTCAAGTTCGACGAGCGCGTCAGCGTCAGCCACGATCCCGACCTGCAGCTGGCGCTGCGGATCGGCACCGATGATCGGAGCGGCGTCCTCGTTGGCGGCGCGGGCACGGACACGCTCGTCTTCCGGTATACCGTGCAGGACGGCGATCAGGGCGTCAGCGTCGCGGTAACGGCGATCGCGGGCGGGCAAATCCTTGACCTTGCCGGGAACCCGGCGAATGTATCGGGGATCGCGGACCTCGATTACGCCCTGGATCACGGCGTGGATGGCGTTGCGTCGGGACCGACGGTGCGAATCGTGTCGGCAGCGGGCGACGACGACACCTATGCGGAAGGCGATCGGATCGAGATAGAGATGAGTTTCAGCGAAGACATCGAGGTTTCCGGCGATCCGGTTGTGCTGGTCTCCGTCGGTTCGCTGACCCGCCGTGCGCCGCTCGTGAGGACGCGGTCGCGGGTGCTCGCCTTCGCGTACACGGTGCAGCGGGGAGACTTCGACGACGACGGCATCTCCATTGGGTCGGGAGCGCTGCGTGGGGGCAGAATCACGGACGCTGTAGGCAATCCCGTCCCACGTTCGTTCGAAGCGCTGGAAGACTCCGACGATCACCGGGTGGACGCGATCGAACCTTCGGTGGACGGGGTCGAGATCGTCTCCGATCCGGGACCGGATGGTGCCTACGCCGCCGGAGACATGATCGAGGTCGAGATCACCTTTGACGAGATCGTGCATGTGACGGCGCCGCCCGGACTCGAAATCGCTATCGGACGAGAGGTGGTTGTGGCGGACTACGTCGACGGCAGCGGCAGCGCGACGCTGCGGTTCCGTTACGAGGTCGAGGTGGGTGATCGCGACGATGACGGCATAAGCATCGGTCCGGACGCCCTGCGGGGAGGCGCTATCGAGGACGCCGCGGGAAACAATTGGCTGGAAGAGCCCGGCAGGATACCGGCGGTGCCAAGGCAGCCCAGCCACAGGGTGGCGGCCGCCGGTGTGCCCACGGTGACATCCGTGCGCATCCTTCCGCCGCCGGGCGCAGGCGGGTTCCGCGCCGGCGACCGCATAGACGCGCGCGTGGCGTTCAACCGGGTCGTCCACGTCACCGGCGAGCCGGTGCTGACTCTCTCGGTCGGGGCAAACAATCGGGCGGCGGCGTTCGCCGGCGGCAGCGGGACGGACACGCTGCGGTTCCACTACACGGTGGTGGCGGCGGATCGGGACGACGACGGCATCAGCGTCCCCGCGAACGCGCTGAGCGAGGGGAGCATCTCCGACGACACCGGCAACGTGGCGGACACGCGCTTCCGTGCGGTACCTCCGAACTCGCGGTGGACGGTGGACGGAAGCGTCGTGCGCACTTTCAACGTCTCGCTCGCGATCACGTCGGACCCCGTCGCCGGAACGACCTACGGATTCGGCGAGGCGATCGAGATCGAAGTGCGCTTCGATACGGTGGTCTACGCAACGGGAGGCCCCTTGCTGGCGCTTGAGATCGGAGGCGGCACCCCCAACGCCGCGTTGGTCGCCGGCAGCGGCACCGATACGCTCACGTTCCGCTATCGGGTGCAGGAGGGTGATCTCGACGACGACGGCGTAAGCATCGGCCCGGGCGCCCTGCAGGGAGGCCGCATAGCAAACGCCGCCGGCAGCGTCGTGGAGCGCGCGTTCGCGCCCCTCACGGCCGACGGCGACCACAAGGTGGACGGCGTGAGCCCGACCGTGATTCGGGTCACTGTCATCTCGACTCCGGGCGCTGACGGTACCTACGGCGTGAGCGAGGCGATCAGGGCCGAGGTGCAATTCGACGAGGAGGTGCACGTCACGGAAGACGGTGGCCTGGGGCTGGTGATCTCCGTCGGCGAAAGCCTGCGGTCGGCGATGCTCGAGGACGGCAGCGGGACCGACACGCTGACGTTTCGATACGTGATTCAGAACAACGATGCCGACGACGACGGCATCAGCATCGGCCCGAATGCCTTGCAGGGGGGCGCCATCGAGGACGCGGTGGGGAACCCGGTGGACCGCGCGTTCGAGGGGCTCGCGGCCGACATTGACCACAAGGTGGATGGCATCAGCGCCGGAGTGACGCGGGTCGAGATCATATCGACCCCGGGCGAGAGGGGGTTCTACACCGCGGACGACGCGATCACGGTCGAAGTGTCCTTCGACGAGGTGGTGCATGTCGCCGACGCGGAAGGCCTGACGCTGGTCCTGTCCATCGGCGAATACTCGCGCCCGGCAAGGTTCGCCAGCGGTAGCGGAACGGACGCGCTGACGTTCCGTTACGTGGTCCAGGAGGACGAATACGACGACGACGGGATCAGCATTGGCCCGAATGCCCTGCAGGGGGGCACCATCGAGGATGCTGCCGGAAATCCGGTCGAGCGCGCGTTCCCGGGCCTTGCGGCCGACGGCGAGCAAACGGTGGACGGTCGCATCGACAAGGTCGTAGCGGTGATTCTGAGCGTCGCCATCACGTCCGACGCGGGATCGAACGGTTCGTATACGACTGACGACGTCATCAGGGTCGAAGTCGAGTTCAATGTGGCCGCGTACGTGACTGGAGCGCCGCCGGTGCTGGAACTGTCGATCGGTCCGGCGTTGCGGCAGGCGATCTTCGTTGACGGCAGCGGCACGCACACGTTGAAGTTCGAGTACACCGTGGAGGCGGGCGACACCGATACGGACGGCATCAGCATCGCCGCCAACTCGCTGAACGGAGGCATCACCGACGCCGACGGAAACGCGGTCGACCTCACCTTCGAAGCGATTCCCGCTTCGGAGTTGCACAAGGTCAGCGCCGAACTGCTCCTCTTCCCACTGTCATTGACGCTTATCGTTGGACAGTCCCACACCGTCGACTTGCTGCGGGAGCTGCAGGGTCTGGGCGTGGACTACGCGGGGGATTTCGAGTGGTCGTCCGACGACGAAACCGTCGCTACCGCCACGCTTTCGGGCGGCATGTTGACCATCACTTCCGTGTCGGAAGGGGCGGTCAGGATCACCGTATCCGCGACCGGCGCCGCGATCTTCCTGTTCTTCGGCATCACGGTGGAAACCAGCGCCGCGGAGGCCTCGGTGGTGGAAGGCGCCATGGCGGCTGTGGGACGCGGCCTGCTGGCGAGCGCCGAGAGCACGATCGGCGCGCGACTCGAGATGGCCGACTCGAATCCGCCCGACATATGGGGCGGGCTGGGCATGGCGCCTTCATCGGCATCGCTCGCAGCCTGGCCTCAGTGGTCCGCGTTCGATGCCGCCCATCCGTGGGGAAGCCCGATCGGCTATGGGCACCGGGACGTTGACGATCCGTATCTGCGGCGTTCGACGGGATACGCGCCCGCGCAGTTTCTCCGGGGCCGCTGGTTCGAAATGCCGTTCGGGGGGTTCGGCAACAGGATCGACTCGTGGTCAGTTTGGGGCGCGGGGGATTGGCACGCTTTCCAAGGCTCGCCGGAGGGGGGCATCTATGACGGCTCGCTCGCGTCGGCATACCTCGGTGTCGATGCCCGCGGACATGGATGGGTTGCGGGCGCCACGATCTCCCGCTCGTTGGCGGACGCGTCGTACGAATTTGACGGCCCCGTAGGCGGGAAGGGACGTCTGGAGACGGAACTGGATGCGATCCATCCGTATGTCCAATGGGCGTTCGGCAATCGCGGAAAGGCGTGGGCGATCCTGGGCTTCGGCACCGGTGAAGCGGTCGCGGAACGCGAAGACCAGCCGTTCGCGGCCGAACCCAGCGGCCTGTCGATGCATATGGGTCTCGGCGGATTGCGGTACGCCTTCGGGCGAGTCGCCTGGTTCGATCTGGCCGTCAGGGGCGACGCCGGGTATGTGCAACTGGAGACAGAGGAAGGCCCGCGGGCGATCGAGGGGCTCACCGTGAATGTTCAGCGGGTGCGGCTCGGCGCGGAGGTGTCGCTGCCGATGGCCCTCGCCGGGGTCCCGGTGTCGCCGTTCCTGGATGTGGCCGGCCGCTTCGACGGCGGCCATGGTGAGACCGGCGGCGGCGTGGAACTGGCGGGCGGCTTCCGCTACCGGGGCCCGTCGGTCGGCCTCGAAGTCAAGGGACGGACGCTGGCAATGCACTCCGCAGAGAGTTACTCGGAGGAGGGCCTGAAAGCGACGCTTGTCGTCGGACCGGATGGAAGAAGGGGCTTCCGGCTGATGCTGGCGCCCAGATGGGGCGGCTCCGCCGAAGCCATGGACATCTTCAGGTACCGGGGCCATTCGTTCGCAGGTGCGCTGCGCCGCGAGAATCGCGGTTGGGGTCTCGGTACCCGCATCAGCTATGGTTTCGACATGTTGCGGCGGCCGGGCACGGTCATGCCGTTCGCCGAGGTGGACCTTTCGGGCGATGCCGGTCGCCGTGCCCGCCTGGGGTTGAGCTACGAGATATCCAGCGCCGTACTGGGATTGCCGCATCGCCTGGAGATTTCCGGCGAAGGTTCGGAAAGCGAACTCCACGGCACCATCATGCGGTTCCTGCTGACCGGCCAGGCGCACTTCTAGCGCCCTTGTAGCGCCTCGAGCACCTTCTGCGGGTGGTCCGCCGTTCTCGCGATTCGGCGCCAGTGCCTCACCACCTTGCCGTCGGGGCCGATCCATACGGTGGAGCGGATGACGCCCATGACCTTCCTGCCGTACATCATCTTTTCGCCGTAGGCCCCATAAGTTTCCATGACTTCCCGGTCGGGATCGCTCAGGAGCGTGAACGGCAATTCGTACTTGTCGACGAATTTCCGGTGCGACGCCCCGCCGTCGGGCGATACGCCGAATACGACCGCGCCCGCGTCCTCTATCTCGCCCCACAGGTCGCGGAAACCGCAGGCTTCCTTGGTGCAGCCGGGCGTGTCGTCTTTCGGATAGAAGTAGACGATGACGTGCTTGCCCCGCTGGTCCTTCAACGCGACTTCGTTGTCGTCGGTGTCGCGCAGGGTGAATTCGGGTGCAGGCTTTCCTTCTTCGATTGCCATGAGTCGCTCCGGCGGGTGTTCCGACGGCCATTGTGCAGACACGCGCCGCGCAATCAAGCGCGACGCCCGCACGCGGGTCGCGACGCAGGCTTCACGACCCGTAGCTCACGCCCATGCCGGCGCGCGCGTCGTTGTTGACGCCGTAGGGCGCGATGGGATACCGAAGTCCGTTGCGGGACAGGTGGTCGAGCCCGTCGATGACCTTCGGCAGGTAGCCGGGCGGAATCGCCATCAGGAGTTCGTCCTCCATTACGCCGCCGTAGCGCCGTTCGGCGAAACAGGGTATGGAGAGGCTGGGCTCGCCGGTTCTGAGCGCCCGGCCCCAGGAGTCCGCGCAGGCGGACTCGCCGACGCAGCTCCAGTTCAGCTTGTTGAAGCCCGTCCACTGCAGCCCGTTGATGAACAGGATCATCTGTGCCGGTGTCGCATAGACGAGGGCGATGTCCGGCGGGTCGAGACGGCCGTTCGCCAGCGGACTTACCGCCATGGCCTCGTACCTGCCGTAGTCGACGACGTCCATGGCGCGCTGATGCCGGCTCGAGTCCTCGACGGTCTCGAACCAGACCCCGGCCATGTGTTCCCCGGAAAGCCAGTCGTCGCTCCGGGGATGCAGGCCGATCACGGTGGAGCACTGCGCGCCGACCAGGTCGGCGGCGGTGATTCCCACGGTCCAACCGTTGCGGCACGCCTGCCCGACGATCTGGTCGGTGGTGTGCACGGCGCCGGGACGGCGGATGCGGGGCACCGCCTCCATTTCGGCAACCGACTCGTACAGTTTCATGCCGATGGGAGTGGTGCGCAGCCGCAGGAAACGGTTGAGGCCAGCTACCAGCGCGGCCCAGTCGGTGATCGTTCTATCGGATGCGATCTGTCTGCTCATGGACGGGGTTCCTCCTGACTGGCGGGAGCGACTAGTTTACGGCTGTTGCGAGACTTGACGGACAGGTAGGTTTGACGCCCCGCCCGGGCTACCGTAGGATTCCGCACGTTCAGCGTCTCCCGGACTAATACAACGGTTGGAGCGTGGACTAGACCCGAGGGTCCCGACAGGGACCCTCGAACTTTATGGATACGTAGCGGGGCCCATCGCAGGGACCTAACACTGAGTTTACGTTCGCCATAGGTCGCGACACCACGCCATCTGGATCGTAGCTGCGGATGCCTGACGCACCTGTTCGGCAACGGGCTCCGCCAGCGATGAGGTCCGCAAAGGCCGGCTTGGACCAGGCTCCACATCTTGACCTGCCCTGTGAACTCCACATGCAGTCCAACGGCTGTCGAGAGGCTTGACGGCAGCCGCGGCGAAACCTATGGTCGATTCGTAGGAAGGAGGGCACATCGCATGGCTGAATACCATCTCGCAAGTTCGTATACCTGACCCTGGGTACAGCGCGCCGTGATCGTTATGCGCGCCAAGAACGTCGACTTTGAAGTCACCTACATCAACCTGCGCGACAAACCCGACTGGTTTCTCGAGCTATCGCCGCATGGAAAGGTTCCCATGCTGCAGGTGGACGGGCGTCCCCTGTTCGAGTCGAACGCGATCGCAGAGTACCTGGACGAAAAGATCCCGCCGCGGTTGCATCCGGAAGACGCGTTCCAGCGCGCCCGTCATCGCGCCTGGACCGATTTCGTGCCCATCTTCGCCTCGGGCCTGGGTGGCGTTTATGTGAAGGAACCGGAGAAGCGGGAGAAGGCGATGGAAGTCGCCCGGCAGCACGTGGGCAAGCTGGAAGACGCGATCTCCGTCGAGCGCAATGGCGGAGACGGCCCGTTCTTCAGCGGCCCCGACCTCTGTCTGGTGGACGCCGCCTATGCGCCGTTCCTGCAGCGCTTCAGCATGGTGGAGCCCATGATCGAAAGCGGGCTGATGGCGGACTTTCCGCTGGTTTCCGGATGGATAGACGCGTTGGTGGGCGATCCCCGGGTGCGCGATTCGGTCCCGGAACAGTTCAACGATCTGTACATGGAGCAGATGACGAAGCGACTTGACGAGGCGGCATGACCGGACTCGGACAGTGGAGGAACATCGATGGCGGACAAACTGACTGACGATGCGCTGCAATCCGCGCTTGCCGGACTGGACGGCTGGGCGCTTGACGATGCTGGCAACGGAATCGAGAAGACGTTCGGGTTCGACGACTTCAACTCGGCCTTCGGTTTCATGAGCCGGGCCGCGCTCAAGGCCGAGCAGATGAATCACCATCCGGAGTGGTTCAACGTCTGGAACCGGGTCGAGGTGCGCCTGTCCACGCACGACGCCGGGGGCGTCACCTCCCTCGACATCGATCTTGCGGGATTCATGGACGGCATCGGCTGACGCCGCGGGGGCGACTGGTGGTCGCCGCACCCAAATCGCTTCAGGGCGTCAAGTGCCCTCGGACCAGGGCCTGTCCGTGGCTTCGTGCGGCCAGAGAAACTCGAAGCCGGCCTTCTCCGCAGGGCGCTTGTCCAAGTCTTCGCGGTCGCCGATGTGGTAGTACACCT
Source organism: uncultured Pseudomonadales bacterium (assembly GCA_964518405.1). Lineage (GTDB taxonomy): Bacteria > Pseudomonadota > Gammaproteobacteria > Pseudomonadales > Azotimanducaceae > VXNE01. The sequence goes on from CAZFGB010000110.1 coordinate 14,362, forward strand.
CGGCGTCGAAGTCGGCCTTGACGTCTTCGAGCATGTGCTTCGACACGGTGAAGTCGACCTCGATGCCGTGGCGTTCCCACATGGCGCGCTGGGCGCTGATGGGGCGGTCGGAACAGCTTCCGACGAGGAAGCCCTGGCCCTTTACCTCGCGAACGAAGTCCATGGTCAGGACTCCAGGCGGGTCGCCTTCCTCCAGCGTCCCGTCGATGTCGAAGCTGATCAAAATCATCCTGTCGATTCCTTATATCAATAGTCTGGAGTGGCGCTCCAGCATGTGAAGTTTCCGCCTGTGGGCATCGGGCCGCCGGACACGCCGATCACCGGCTCGACGCCCGTCACCTGGCGTTCGCCGGCCCGGCGCTGGATCTGCTGGATGCAGTCCGTGTGCATCCAGAACCGGCTGCGCCCGCTGCCGATGTTGCCGCCGCTCGGCGACACCGGGTTGGGTCCGCTGATGCTGATGTCCGTCTGGTAGAAATCGAGCGCTTCTCCCGGCTGGATACCCCGGTATCGGATCCCTTCCATGTGGAACTGGTGGAACTGCGGGAACCCGTCGTAGAGGTTCTCGAACGAGACATCGTCCACGGTGATGCCCGCCGCTTCCAGCAGCTTGCGGCCGCTGGAGGCGCACTCCGCCTCCACCTCGTCGAGGGTCGGGATGAAACTGCGCGCCTGGCCCCGGCTCGACGCGTGACCCAGGATGTAGACGGGTTTCTGCTTCAGGTGCCGGGCCCGCTCGGCGGTGGTGAAGAGGTACGCGGCGGAACACATGATCGGTATGTCGTTGTCGAACAGGTTCGCGGGCTTGGCGATCCAGCGCGCCGCCTTGTAGTCCTCGTGAGTGATCTCCTCCGGCCGGTGCTGCGCCCAGTAGCCCTCGGGGAACTTTAGCCCGTTGCGCCTCGAGTTCGAGATGAACGGTGCCATCATGTCGTGGTTCTTGCCGTACTTGCGGCAGTACTCGGCGAACTGGATCGC
>CAZFGB010000111.1:0-15815 GCA_964518405.1 uncultured Pseudomonadales bacterium
TCAAAGGAACCAGACCGTCGTACTGGCGGAGGCAGAGGGAACCGAAGACGCCGCCGTGCCTTCCCATGCCGGCGTATTTCCCGTTGCGGTGGAAGCGGACCGTCGCGAGTCGTGGCGGTCGCTGATCGAGCGGATGCCGGACGATGTGCCGCTGGGCGGCGTGATCCACCTGTCGGCCCTCGACGGTCACGGTCCCGGCGCGACCACCGTCGAGATGGCCCGGGACACGCGCCGCATCGCCGGAACCGCCCTCGCCCTGGCGCAGGGGCTGGCGGATGCCGATGCGACACCGGCGAAGGGGATCTGGTTCCTCACCCGCGGCGCGCAGGTACTGGAGCGCGAACGCGACGGGCAACTGGCGGGCGCCACCCTGTGGGGATTCGGCAAGGTCGTGGCGCGGGAAGCGCCGCACTGGCAACCGAGGATGATCGACCTGGATCCCGGGCCCAGGTCGCCCAAGGTCGACCTGATCGAAGAATTTCTCTCTCCGGATCCGGAAACGCATATCGCCTACCGCGGCGGCCGCCGTCGCGTGGCCCGCTTCGTTCGGTCGGCGGATGGCCCGAGGCGCATAGACCTGCCTGAAGAACCAGGTTGGCTGCTGGACGCCGACGAGGGAGGCGCGCTCGACCGACTGGTGGTGGCTTCGCAGCCGGAAACCGACCTCGCGGCGCGCGAGGTCCGGGTCGCCGTCGAAGCTGCCGGCCTCAACTTCTGGGACATCTTCCGCGGCATGGGTCTCTTTACCGAAGGCCTGTTCGGCGAAGAACTGGTCGGCCGGGTAGTCGAAACCGGAGAGGCCGTGACCAGCGTGTCCGTGGGCGAGCGCGTGGTCGGACTCGGCGACGGCACCTTCGGCGCCGAGGCGGTGACGCGCGAAGCGCTGGTCGCGCCCGCCCCGGCAAGCCTGTCCGCAACCGCCCTGGCGACGGTTCCAAGCGTTTTCGTTTCGGCGGCGCTTGCGTTCGAGGCGGCCGATCTGAAGCCGGGCGAGCGCGTGTTGATCCACGCCGGCGCCGGGGGGCTGGGGCTTGCGGCGATCGAGTTGGCCCACGCTACCGGGGCGGAGGTGATCGCGACCGCAAGCGCGCCAAAACGCCCGTTCCTGCGCGGTATCGGCGTGCGACACGTGTTCGACAGCCGCACCGCGGAGTTCGGCCGGCAGGTGCTCGACGCCACCGACGGGGCGGGCGTCGACGTGATCGTGAACAGCCTGACGGGCGAGGGATTCATCGAGGCGAGCCTTTGCTGCCTGAACCGGGGCGGGCGCTTTGTCGAGATGGCCCGGCGCGATATCTGGACCGCCGAAGAGATGACCGCCGCGCGGCCCGATGTGGGCTACAGCGTCATCGAACTCGATGTCCTCAAGCGCGACGAACCCGAACGGGCGGGCGCAATACTCAAGAGACTGATCGACCGCATGGCGGCGGGCGAGATCAAACCGCTGGTCCACTGCCGATGGCCGTTGGCGGAAACGGGCGACGCGATGGCGTGCATGCAGGCCGCCCGCCACATCGGCAAGATCGTCCTGACCTTGCCGCCGCTTTCGGACGGCCGGCTGCGCGCGGACCGGACTTACCTTGTCACCGGCGGCCTCGGCGGAATCGGCTGCGCGGTGGCGGAGTGGCTTGCGGACCGCGGCGCCGCCCATTCAACACGATGACGGCGGCGCCGCGGTCGATGCCATGCTTGCCGGGATGGACGCTTCGCTGCCCCCGCTTGGCGGCGTGATCCACAGCGTGGGCGTGTTGTCCGACGGCGCATTGTCGAACCAGAGCTGGGACCGTTTCGAGCAGGTTCTCTGGCCGAAGATCATCGGCGCGTGGCACCTGCACCGGGCGACGCTGGATCGCGATCTCGACCTCTTCGTGCTGTTCTCCAGCGTCACCGGCGTGCTCGGCAATGCGGGCCAGGCGAATCACGCCGCGGCGAACGCCTTCCTCGACCAGCTTGCCGGACATCGCCGCGCGCTCGGGCTGCCGGGTCAGTCCATCGCCTGGGGCGCATGGTCCGGCCTCGGCGAGGCGGAAGAGCAGCGCGAACGAATCGCCCGCCAGCTCGAATCTTCGGGAACGGGTTGGATGACGCCCCAGAAGGGGCTCATGGCCTTCGACCGGCTCGTGCGGGAAGACCTGACGACGGCCACGGTGACGTCGGTCGACTGGCCGGTCTTCGCCGAAGCCCACGAGAGCCAGCCGCCTTTCCTCGAGGAAATGCTGGCCGCTGTCGGCGCCGATTCCGCCGACGCTTCGGCATCCTCGGTCGATCTGCTCGCGGCGTTCGCGGCCGCGACGGTTTCGGAACGCGAGGCGCTGCTCGTGGAATTCCTCCAGGAAGAGTTGAAGGCCGTGCTGAGGATGCCTGCGGCGCCGTCGCCGACGGTGGGTTTCGTCGACCTCGGCATGGACTCGCTCATGGCGGTGGAGTTCCGCAACCGCTTGAATCGGGCGCTTGCCGACGCTTACGCGGCGCCCAACACCGTGGTCTTCGACTATCCGGACATCTCAAGCCTCGCGCGTCACCTTGTACGGGAACTGGGCAGGGACGACGGCAGCAGTTCGACCGCCCTTCCCGAACCGGCAGAGACGCGCCAGGCGCAGATTCGAGGGGAGCGGGAAGAGGACGCCATCGCGGTCGTCGGCATGGCCTGCCGGTTCCCCGGCGCGCCCGATCTGGACGCCTTCTGGCGGCTGCTCGATGAGGGTGTCGATGCGGTCGTCGCCGGACGTCCGGACAGCGGTCCCTGGCCCGGCGTATTCGGCGATCCCGCGGGCGACGGCGCCTACCGCTGGGCCGGGTTCCTCGAAGGCATCGACCAGTTCGATTCGAAATTCTTCCGAATTCTGCCCATCGAGGCGCGGATGATGGATCCGCGTCAGCGGCTGCTGCTGGAGACGGCCTGGCAGGCGCTGGAAGACGCGGGAATCGACCCCGCGACACTTGTCGGCAGCCGGACCGGCGTCTACGCCGGCGTCGGCGCCAGCGAGTACCGGGACCTGATCGAAGCGAGCGGCGAACAGGGAGGCTATCTCGGGACCGCCGGAAGCGTCGCCGCCGGCCGCGTGGCTTTCGCGCTGGGTCTGATGGGACCCGCGATGCCGGTAGACCTGGCCTGCGCGTCGTCGCTGGTCGCGGTCCACCAGGCCATCGTGGGTTTGCGCCGCGGCGAACTGGATCTCGCGCTCGTCGGCGGCGCCAACGCGGTGCTGTCCCCCGGCATCACCCGGTTCATGATCGAACTGGGCATGTTGTCGCGCGAGGGCAAGTGCAGGACGTTCGATGCCGACGCGAACGGTTTCGTGCGCGGCGAAGGCTGCGGAATCGTGGTCCTGAAACGGTTGTCGGAGGCCCAGGCCGACGGCGATCGCATCTGGGGCACGATTCTCGGCACCGCCGTGAGCCACAACGGCGTCAGCGCCGGAATGACGGTACCCAACGGCCCCGCCCAGGAGCAGGCCATCGAGGAAGCCGTGGCGCGCGCCGGAATCGATCCGGCCGAAGTCGACTACCTTGAAGCGCACGGCGTAGGCACGAGTCTCGGCGATTCGATCGAAGTCCGCGCCGCATCGAACGTGTACGGAAGAAACCGATCCGACGACCGGCCCCTGCTCATGGGCACGGCCAAAACCAATATCGGACATCTGGAATGGGCGGCGGGCGTCGCCGGACTCATCAAGACCCTGCTGGCGATGCAGCGGGGGGTGATACCCAGGCACCTGCACTTCGACAATCCCAATCCGCGCGTGGACTGGAGCGATCTGCCGGTGCGCGTGACGTCGGCGCCAACGCCGTGGCCGGTCAACGAGGATCGGCCGCCCCGAGCCGCGGTGAGTGCTTTCGGTCTTTCCGGCACCAACGCCCATGTCATCGTGGAGGGCTATCGGCCGACAGCCGATAGTTCGCCGGAGGACGGCGAAGCGGGCTGGATTGCAGGTTCCCCCCAGTCCGTGCCGCTCCCGTCCATCTCCGCCGTGAACATTGCGCCGGCGCCGACAACCGACAACCGCCAGGCGCGTTTCCTGCCGCTGTCGGCAAAGTCGGAGGACGCCCTCAAGCACCTGGCGCGCCGATATCTCGAATGGGTCGCCGAGCGGAAGGACGCATGCGGGCCGGACCTGTCCGACCTGCTTGCGGACATGGCCTGGACAGCGGGCGTGGGCCGCAGCCACTTCGCCCACCGCGCCGGCGTGGTGTTCCGCGACGCGCGGGCTCTCGAATCGGGGCTCGCAGCCGTCGAGGCGGACGGCAGACCCATACCGCAACTGGTCGAAGGCAGCCAGGCCAGAGTGGCCTTCGCCTACACGGGACATGGTCGACATTGGGTCGGGATGGGGCGGGAACTCTATCGGACGGAACCCGTGGCGAGAGCCGTCCTCGACCGTTGCGACGCCCTCGTCCGGAATCAGCGGGGCAGTTCCCTGCTCGACGTCATGTTCGGCATTGCCGATGGCCTCGACGATCCCGCGTGGTCGGGGCTGTCGGTATGGGCCCTGCAGTGCGCGCTCGCGGCGATGTGGGAGAGCGTCGGCGTCCGACCGAATGTCGTCGTCAGCGACGGTCTCGGAGAGATCGCCGCGGGACAGGCCGCCGGCGTGTTCGGCATCGACGAAGGACTGCTGCTCGTGACGTCCCGGGATCTGGAGTCACCGCCGGTCAACGTGGATGCCGCGTCGCCGAGACTTGCGATGGTCAGCGCCGAAACGGGCCAGACAGTGGGCGCCCACGAGGTGCTGGACGGGGCGTATTGGCAGCGGCAGAGCCGGACGGTCCCGGCGCTCGACCGCTCGGTGGGAACGCTTGCGAACCTCGGCGTTGAAGTATTGGTGGAGATTGGACCGCAGCCGGTGCTCGGTCCGAAACTGACCGAGCTTTGGCCCGGCACCGTGCCCGCCATGATCGCAAGCCAACACGCCGAAGCTTCAGGCGAGGACAGCTTTGTCGCCGCGGTCGCCAGCGCTTACGAAGCGGGACTCGCAATCGAATTCAAGGGGTTGTTCGCGGGCGAAGCGCGGTCGCGCATCTCGCTGCCGCGCTATCCCTTCCAGCGCCGGCGGCACTGGATCAGCGCGCCGAGGCGGTCGGGTTAGCCCGGTGGGTCGAGGTATTCCCGCACGGCGGCCGCGCACTCGGCCGGCTTCTCCAACTGCAGGTAGTGCGTCGCCTCCGGCAGGAAATCGTAGTCCACGACCTCCGTCCGCATCAGATCGAGAGTGGGCAGGTATGCGAACGGCAGCGTGGGGTCGGCGCTGATCACCTTGATGTGGCAAGGCAGGTTCTCGAAGTCCACCATTCCCGCATAGCCGCGCACGTAGTCGACGATCCGCGCCTCGTATTCCGGCGGACAACGAAGCTCGTAGTGCTCTCCGCAGGCCGATCTGCGCAGCGTCGTGCTCGCCATCAGTCGATGAACGCCCGGCACGACACGGGCAAAACTCGCCGAATAGCGCACGAGTTCCGCAAAACTCTCGAGTGTCGGGAATCGGTTCGAGCGTCGTCGCGTTCTGCGGGCCAAGAGTTCCGCGAGTTCGTCGAACTGCGCGCTGGCGCTTGCCCGGTACAGGGGCGGATCGAACAGAACGAGCGTCGAAAAGTTCGGTCCCCTGGTGGCCGAGGCGCCCGCCATGATCGGCGAAAGGGAAAGCAGCGCGATCAGCGCCGATAGCGAGTGGTATACCCCGATTCTGGGTTTCGGACCATACGCCTCATCGATTCCATCAAGCGTGCGATACAGATCGCTGATGAATATTGCGACATTGTGTTGCTCGATCGAACTCAGAACATTCCGCCCGTGATTTCTGAGGTCGTAAACGATCAGCTCGAAGTCATCCGCGAGCAACGACCAGAACGGATAGTAGAGGTCGATCGCCAAGCCGTTGCCGTGGCTGAGAATGAGTCTCCTGCCTTCGGGATTCCCGTATCGTCTAAGCGTAGTGACGGTGGTCTCGTCGAGATTGACTTCGCAGGTCGATAGCGGATCGGGAATCTCCCACACGACTTCTGACGTCATGGATGGCTGATGTCATGCCCCGGCGGAAGTTCCAGGGCAACCGCGGCGGCGAAGTCGGCGTTGCCCAGGTCTTCCAACAGCCATCGCACCTGCGGCAGCCGGGGCAACCGGAAGCTGGCTCGGCGCGCGCCGAGACGGTACATCGGCGAAGGAATCTCGAACGTGGAAGTGTCCAGCGAGAACCCCGTGCCGAGCGCCTTGATCACCGCCTCCTTCAAGGTCCATAACCTGAAGAACATCCGTGTCTTGTGCGCTCCCCTGGCCGCCGCCAACGCCTCCTGTTCATGGGGCGCGAACACCTTTCTTATGTGGCCGTCCGGATCATGACGCAGGTTGCGCTCTTCGACATCGACGCCAAGACGTCCGCGCGGCGCTAGCGCGAGGAGCCCGTGATCTCCCGAATGGCTGACGTTGAAGCTTGCGGGTATCGGCGCGCCGCCCACAAACGCGCCGGGTTTGCCGTGGTCCAGGGCAACGAAGCGGAGATCCTCGGTCGCGCAGCCAAGGCGTTCGCAGAGGACGCTCCGCAGCGCCGCGCGACAAAGGGCGAATTGCCGCCGCGGCCGCGGATGCCGAAAGCGATGCCACCTGGCCAGTTCATCCTCATCCAGAAACCTATACGCACCGCGCTCCCGCGGCCCGTGGGGCCTGAGGTCAACGTGAACGATAGTGGCATCGCCGGCATTGCCGAGCGGATGCCACCAGGGATCGTCCGTGAGGATTCGAGGGAGCGCCATCACCGCGCCTCAACGCCACGTCAGAACTGGCTTCGACGCGTCCGCGCGTGCGGACGACGGGTCACCTCCATACCTTCTTTAGGCGGTCGCGGTCTCAATATACGTCGCGAGCGCGCGCATGGTGTCGATTTCCCCCAACGCTTCCGCCGGAATCTCGATGCCGAACTCGTGATTGACCAGTTTGATGAAAGCCACCGCGTCCATGGAGGATATGTCGGACTCGCTCAGCTTCATGTCCCAGTCGGGATCGCGACCGAGTTCCAGGTTGTCCTGGGCGAGGGAAAAAAGGCGTGCTTCTACTGACATTGTTGTGACTCCGTATGGGAAGTTGATCCGTGGCGCACATGCGCCAGCGCGGGCCAAGCTAGCACACCCGCAGGGGCCTCACCAGTCCCAGCCTTGTCCAACGCGAGATGAGCCTAAAGTTGAGATGCGATTCCAACGCAAAGTGAGCCTTAACCTGGGGTGTCGGGGATCATCGGGAGATGATCGTGACACTTCGCATCGAGCGCATTCGCACCATGGAACAGGTCGCCGCCTTCATCGAGGCGAACGGGCCTGTGGATTTTCAACCCTCCGACCGGACGGAGGCCTACGAGTTCGTGGCGCGGACGCTGGTTCGGCTCGGCTACTTTGCTCTGGACCGGCCGTCGAAGACGCTGGTGAAACGATTTTTGGCGAAGACGACCGGCTACTCGCGCGCCCAGCTCACCCGGTTGATCCGCCAACACCGCAACACGGGCCGGGTGGCGGATCGCCGCGACGGCAACCAGGGCCGGCCCTTCGAGCGGGTCTACACGCCGGCCGACGTTCGACTGCTGGCCCGGGTGGACGCGGACCTCGGCCAGATGTCGGGCCTGGCGACGCGGGTCGTGCTGCACCGCGAGTGCCACGTTTTCGGCGACGCGCGCTTCGAGCGCCTGGCGGGAATCTCGGCGAGCCACATCTACAACCTGCGCGCCTCGCGAACCTACCGCACGCAACGCACCGTGGTTGTCGGCACGCGCGCGGGCACGGTGGCGGTGGGCGAGCGGCGGGCGCCGCAGCCGGGCGGACTGCCCGGCTTCCTGCGCGTCGACACCGTCCACCAAGGCGACCGGGACGGCGCCAAGGGCGTCTATCTGGTCAACCTCGTCGACCAAGTCACCCAGTACGAGTTCGTCGGCGCCGTCGAGGCCATCTCCGAGCGATTCCTCGCGCCGCTGCTCGAGGCGCTGCTCGGCTTGTTCCCGTTCGCCGTCCTCGGCTTCCACGCCGACAACGGCTCGGAGTACATCAACCATACCGTGGCGGCGCTGCTCGACAAGCTGCATGTGCGCGACTTCACCAAGTCCCGGCCGAGGCGCTCCACCGACAACGCCCTCGTCGAGGGCAAGAACGCCAATGTCGTGCGCCGGTTCCTCGGCCACGAGCACATCCCGCGGCGCTTTGCGCCGTTGGTCGACGCCTTCGCCCGGGAACACCTGTCGCCGTATCTCAACTACCACCGGCCGTGCCTGTTCGCCTCCGAACGCGAGGGCGCCAACGGCCGAGTCCGGCGCGTCTACCGGGCCGCCGACGTGCGGACGCCCTACGACAAGCTGCGCTCCCTGCCGAACGCCGAGTCCCATCTGAAACCCGGTGTCACGTTCGCATACCTCGACGCCGAAGCCCACGCCGTGAGCGATCTTTGCGCCGCGCGCGCCCTCAACGCGGCCCGAAACCGACTGTTCCAATCCATCGGCCGGGACCGTACGGCAGCATGAGTGAACCAAGCCCGCGTTTACCACCGCCTGACCACCGGCGCTTTACGATTTGGAGGATCGCGCCCGTGGACAGGCCGTGGAAAACGCTACTCGGCACCACCCACCGTGGTGCCTCTTTCAACACTCCCCAACCCCGAGTTTAGGCTCATCTTCTTATTGGAATATGCTCGCTGGCGAGCAACCCCGCGTGCATGCGGTCCGAGGTCTTGCGACCCGAAACCCGTATCCGGGCTGAGACGTTGACCGGTCGGCTTGTGGGATCATCGGCAATCCTCTATAGACGTGCCTCGTCAGGCAGACCAAAGGAATCCCATGCCAACGAACCGACCGAACATCCTGCTCATCATGAACGACGACATGGGCTATTCCGATATCGGCTGCTACGGCGGCGAGATACGGACCCCGAACCTCGACCGCCTCGCCGCCCGCGGCGTCCGTCTCACGCAGTTCTACAACACCGCCCGCTGCTGCCCCACCCGGGCGTCGATCCTCACCGGGCTGCATCCGCACCAGGTCGGCATCGGCTGGATGACCGCGCAGCTCGACGAGGACGGATACCGCGGCTCTCTGAGCGACACCTGCGTCACCATCGCCGAGGTATTGAAGCTGGCGGGCTACGCCACCTACATGAGCGGGAAGTGGCACGTCAGCCACGATCAGGGGCCCGACGGTCCCAAGTACAGTTGGCCGCGCCAGCGCGGCTTCGACCGCTACTTCGGCATTCTCGGCGGAGCGGCCAACTACTGGCAGCCGAACACGCTGACCCGGGACAACGACGCCGTGGACCTCAAGCGCCTGCCCCGGGACTTCTTCCTCACCGACGCCATCAGCGACGAGGCGGCCACCTATATCCGGGAGCACGCCGCAACCAAAGGCGACGCCCCGTTCTTCCTCTACACCGCCTACTCCGCGCCGCACTGGCCGTTGCACGCCCACGAAGAGGACATACGCCGGTACCAAGGCCGCTTCGCCGCGGGCTGGGACCGCCTGCGCGAAGAGCGCCTTCAACGGATGCGCGAAATGGGCATTCTCGATGCGGCGTGGCCGATGACGGAACGGGATCCATCGCAGCCGCCATGGGACGAGGCGCCGCACCAGGCGTGGCAACAGCGGCGCATGGAAGTGTACGCCGCGCAGGTCGACCGGATGGACCAGGGCATCGGCCGCATCGTCGCCGCACTCGAGGAAACGGACCGGATCGACAACACCCTGATTCTCTTCCTGGCCGACAACGGCGCCTGCGCCGAGGAGTTCGCCGCGGAAGTCCGGCCGCTCCCGGCCACCTACCCGGCGGGCACCCCGAAAACGCGCGACGGCAGAACCGTTCTGCGGGGCAACGATCCCACCGTCATGCCCGGGCCCGAGCACACCTACCAGAGCTACGGCGTCCCTTGGGCCAACCTGTCGAATACCCCGTTCCGGGAATACAAGCACTGGGTTCACGAGGGCGGCATCGCCACGCCGCTGATCGCGCACTGGCCGGCGGTCATCGACGACGACGGCGCCTTGAGGCACCAGCCGGGCCAGCTCACCGACATCATGGCGACCTGCCTCGACGTGGCCGGCGCCGGCTACCCGGCGCGATACAACGGCAACGATATCCTGCCCCTGGAGGGGACGAGCCTTGCGCCGATCTTCCACGATCAGCCCAACCACAAGGAGGCGCTGATCTGGGAACACGAGGGCAACAAGGCGGTGCGCCGGGGACGGTGGAAACTGGTGTGCAAGCATCCCGGCGACTGGGAACTCTACGACATCGTCGCGAACCGCACGGAGACCGAGGACCTTGCGGAGCGGCATCCGGAGATCGTCGCGGAACTCGGCGCCGTCTTCGATGCGTGGGCCGAGCGTTGCGGCGTCAAGCCGTGGGAAGTCGTGTCCGAGCAACTGAGAGTGCAGCGAGAGAAGTCCGGCAACGTAAGCGCGAGGGAGTAGATCTTCGCACTGCCCCCGCCTAAGTTGGTCACTGACGCCAGTCTCGTGGCCCCGTCATGTCCTGGACTGCCGGGTGATCCGAAAAAAGAAGCCTAGGTAGAACGGCACGCAAGCGCAGATCAAGGCACAGGGTCCGGGACGTCCGGGACCGGTGCTGGGCGAAACAGAGGGGCCTGGGCGGGAGAAGCATAGAATTGCCTAGGGCAATTTGCTCATGTAATATCGGCATATTGCCAAATCGGGGTCGAAGCCGAGGACGGGAAGATGGATGCAGGCAACGAATTCACGCCACAAGACAGCATCGAAGGCATCTCCGCCAGAGCCTTGGCGCATGTAAGTCGATTGTTGAACAGGCCCATCGAGACCGTCCTGGACCTTGCCGAAGTCGCCCGCAAGGGTGTGTCGCCCGAACTGATGGCGGTGCTCATCGACAGTGGCTTCACCCGGCGGGAGGTCGATTGGATTGTGCCGCCGCGAACGCTTAGCCATCGACGCCAAAACGGTCGACCGCTTACCGCCAATGAAACGGGCTGCTTCCTGCGCGCCGTGAAAATCCGGGCGATGGCGGAAGCGGTCTTGGGAAATTCTGAAACGGCGCTCGCATGGCTGCGTAAGCCTCGCCGGTCTTTTGGCGGCATCAGCGCGATGGAACTTCTGCAAACGGAGGCGGGCGGTCAAGTTGTGGAGGAATCCCTTGGCCAACTGGATGAAGGCTATTTCGCTTGATTCTGTGGCGAATCAGCAACCATACCGACCTCAACGGCCTTGGCGGAGTCCATCGCAGCGGGCGATGGCACTTCGCCGGTGTACCGGTGGTCTATCTTTCCGAGAGTCCCGCGTTGGCGCTGTTGGAGGTGATGGTCAATTTCGACTTGGCACCGGACGAACTTCCGGCCAATTACCAGTTGCTGGAGGTCGATTGTTCTGCTGTTGGCGTTCTGTCACTGAATGACGACCAACTGGGTGAACAATGGAAGGAAAAGCGTCCACTCACGCAGAGCTTCGGCAGCGAGTGGCTGGCTTCCGGCGCATCCGCCCTGCTGAAGGTGCCGAGCGCGGTCGTTCCCAAGAGTTGGAACTATCTTCTGAATCCCCGGCACGCCGACGCCGCTCACGCAACCATCAGATCATCTAGTCGCCATCCATTCGACCCAAGGCTGGTTCGGCTCCATTTGCCTGACCTTAGCAACGCATCTCTCGCATCCTCGCCACGGCCTGTCGCAGAACGGTGTCCGGCAGCGCTGGTTGGACAACGCCGATACGACCTGGGCACTGTTCCTCGGCGAGCAGACCCCGCACTGCCCCCGCTGCGCCGATCGCCAACGCCAGCCCGGTGATCCCACCATGCCCGGATTCAACTGCCATGACCGAACGCTCTCCCGAGCCTTCGGCGATAGGTGGGAAATCCCAGTGAAAGGTTTCAACCGAACCCACGTCGCCGCTTTCGGTGTCGGCGTCACCCTCGCCCTGTTCGGCGCGGCGGTCTTTGCCGCGGAGGGCGGCTCCGCGTACCGGGCGGATGGCTTCCCGGCGACCGCCTTTGAATACGCCAGGATGGTCGAGCCCGAACTGGGCATTCCGCCGAGGATCGATCTTGGCGAAGGCGCGGAAACCCCGTTCAAGGCCGCGTTCAACCAACCCGGCCGCGAGGCGCTCGACCAGCCCGCCGTGGGCTCGTTCAAGGAGAAGTTCCGGGAAGCGCCCAGAGGCGGCAAGACGTTCAACAAACCGAAACGGAAGGCGCCCAGCCATCCATGACGACCACAAGCGGATCGAAAACATGAGAAACGGCATCAAGGCACTGACGTTCGACGTCGGGGGCAGCATCTTCGACTGGCAGACGGCAACCCGCCGGGCCGTTCGGACGCTGGCCGATACGCGTGGCGCCACGGTGGACGATGCGGAGTTCGCGATGACCTGGCGGCGGCGCATGTTCGAAGAATTGGCGCGGGTCCGGAGCGGCGAACTGCCGTGGCAGAACGCGGATCAACTCCATCGAGACATCCTGGACGAGTTGGCGGACGGCTATCCGCAACTCGAACTGTCCCCGGCGGACCGCGACGAACTCAACCGCGCGTGGCACCGCATGGGTGTCTGGGGCGACGTGCCCGACGCCCTCAGGAAACTCCGCGAACACTACGTCGTGTCGATACTCACCGTCCTGAGCCTTTCCATCGTCGTGGACAGCTCACGCCACGCGGGGATCGATTGGGATGCGTACCTGTCCTGCGAGTTCCTCGGGGCCTACAAGCCGGACCCCTCTGTCTACCTGACAGCCGCGCGCCTGCTTGGCGCGGCGCCGGACGAGGTCATGATGGTGGCCGTCCATCCCCCGGATCTGCTGGCCGCACAGCGCGCCGGCCTCAAGACCGCTTACGTGAAGCCAAAGCTCTGGGAACCCGGTGCCGAAGGGCCAACGGACTCGTTCGACCTCTCGGCCGACGACTACGGCGCACTCGCCCGCCGGCTATGTGAACAGGCTACGCCGAGAACGGCACGCTGGCGCCGATAAAGGCGCAGGATGACGGGTGCGCGGGTGGGGCGAGACAAGCGCTTGGGAGGGGGTGAAACACGGCGCGCGGCTTCGCTTCCGACGGGTTTCAAGGCGCGGCGCGTCCAGGTCCTCGGCAGCGCGCATTCTCGCCGCGCCGTCAATCCTCCAATGTGAGAACGAACAGGCCGTTGCTGATGTCGCTGACGACGACGGTGCCCGATGGCAGATACGGATAGACGCTCCAGGCACCATCGAAGCCCGTTCCATCGCTCGTCGGGTAGGTATCGAACCAAGCGATCTCCTCGAACTCCCGGCGAGCAAGGTCACCAAATTCCAGAACGCGCAGGCCGGACGTGTAGTTCGCTTCGAACAGGCGGTCGCCCAGCACGTACAGGTTGTGGTCGGTCGCGCCGGTGCCGAGATTGTGGGCGTAGAGGTGCTCAGGCGCCTCGAGGTCGGACACGTCGAAGACGTGGGTGCGGGTGGTCAGCCCAAAGCGGGACTCGTCCAATTCGTCCCCGAGCAGGAAAAACGCATGGTCCTCCGTCAACCAGCCCTGATGCACATACCCCCTGTTCGGGTACGTCGATGTGGAAAGGGCCAGCGGCGCGGATTTGTCGGTGACATCCACCACCTCGACATGATCCTCGTTCGAGCTGAAGCAGATCTCACGCCCCCGGCGCTCCGCATCGGGTCCGCGGTAGACGACGCAATGCGCGTCGTGCGTCCAGCCGTCGGGCTCGTGGCAGCCTGCGAACATCGGATTGATCGGCGTCCGGATGTCTACCATGTGCAGTCCCCCGCCGCAGGTATCGGTCGACACCGCGTAGGCGTAGCCGGTCTCTTCGTTGATCGCCAGGTTGTGGGCGCGCTCGAAGTCGCCGTAGACGAGGTCGGCGGACAACTCCTCGGACCCCGAAAGCCCGCGCAGACCCCCCAGATCGAACACCTGCATGCCGTGTGCGCCGGCGTTGTCGGCGACCACATAGGCGTGATTCCGGTAGACCTTGATGTCGCGCCAGGCCGACTCGAATGTCTGGGTTGCAAGCCGTCCGAGAAAAGCCGGACTCTCCGGGTCGGATACATCGACGAAGGCGGTGCCGTTGCTCATCCCCATGAGGGCGTATTCCGCGCCCGTCTCGATGTCAGCCCAACCCCAGATGTCGTTGCCGGCGGTTCCTTCCATCTCCTCCAGCGCCACCCTGCTGGCAAGCGAGATCCGCAAACACGCGAAGTCGCCCGCATTGCCGTCCGCGCACCGGGCAGGTTGGGCGCCGAGCGGCCTTGGTGCGGCCGGCGGAGGGGGAGGTGCGGCGACGGGCGACGGAACGACTACGGGGGGCGGCGCGCGCTCTCCGCCGCCCCCGCAGCTCCATTGGATCAGCGCACAGGCAACGGCCGCGGTCTGCAAGGCCAAAAGTCTGGGGCACTTAATCACTGTTGTCGTCCGCACTCCCTGGAACACGCTTTCATACCGGTCCGGCGATTCGAATCTAGCGCGTCCGACCCCACAATTCGAACCGGTGCTTTATGGGCAATATCCGTCGATTCCCGCTTTGTGACCGGCTTTGGTCCTTCGTAAACTTGGATGGTCCGAATGCAGGAGATCATCATGGCAGAAGCGGCATACACAGCCGACGTTGGCCTCGACAGCCTTTGGAACGAGATTGGCGATCTCGGACTGCAACGCCACATCCAAGATCTGGATGCCGACGGATACACGGTCGTCCCGCCGGAGATCGCGAGCCCGAACGGCCTCGCCGAACGGATGCTCGAAGCATGTCTCGATATCGCCGAGCGGCGTAGCGGCGAACGGCCCGATCTCGAGCGGGGCGGACCGAAAGGCGGCAGCGATTCGTCCTTCGGCTACGCGATGAAGGCGTTGCTGCTCGAAGATCCAGTGTTCGAGGAGTCGCTGATGAACCCGGCGCTGCTTGCCCTGGCGACGTACCTATGCGGCTATGACGTGGTGCTGTCCTCGCTGGGCGCTTCCATGAAGGAGCCCGGCAACGCCCCGTTCCGGCTGCATACGGACACCCGGTTGCCATCGCCGTTGCCGACGCTGGCGCTGCTGTGCAAAGGCATCTACCTGCTGACCGACTTCAACCGGGACAACGGAAGCACCGTGTTCGTACCCGGTAGTCACAAGTGGTGCCGCAACCCGGTAGCCAGCGAGACCTCAATCGGCGAAGGCGGCAACGACCAGGCTGTCGCTGTCGAAGCCCCGGCGGGCTCGATGCTCGTCTTCCACGGCAATACCTGGCACGGCGCGTACAACCGCGTGGCGCCGGGGCTGCGAGTCAGCGTGCACCTTCTGATGGTGCGGTCGCTCCTTCGCGCGACGGAGGACTTTGTCGGCAGGATCGCCCAGGAAGCGCTTGATCGAAACCCGCCAAGGTTCGGGATCCTGACTCAGCAAGGTGTCGTGCCGCCTTACATAGACAAGGATGACGAACTGGCCAAGGTCAGGCGCGCGCAGAAGTTCGTCTCCGCGTTCGAGAAGGACTCGGGAATACAACTGCCGGCCAAGAGATAACCTCCGCGATGCACTCATAGTGGCTGATATGAAATTCACCGCGGCGTCCGCCGAACCGGCCGCGCGCCATGCCTTCCCGCTGACGGTGTTCATGGCGCTCGCGGCGGCGTTGCCGGTCCAGGCACAGGAACCCGCGGATCGGCCATTTCCGGCGAACGCCCTCCCAATGGTGCAAGCGGAGGGCCGTGCCCCGGCGGTGCCGCCCCCCCGCGGCGGCCGCCCCACCCGGGCGCGGCCCGTGAACGCGCCGATGGCGACCTCGATGGTTTCGTCTCCTTCCTCCTCGAAGTCCCGGTACACATCGATCTGCGCCGTGCCGGAGGTCGCGTTCGGCGGTATCGTGAAGCTGTCGGGGCCCGCC
>CAZFGB010000112.1:0-35005 GCA_964518405.1 uncultured Pseudomonadales bacterium
GTCCCGCAACAGGAACCAGCAGGGCGCGCCCCGCCAGGGCTTGGACGCCGGCAGGCGATAGGCACAGCAGGGCCGCGTGGCATCGCGCGCGACGCCATCCGCGCCGACGCGTTCCTCGGGGCCGGCGCCGCGTTTCGGCAAGGCCGTGACCTCGACCATCAGTCCTGCCCGGCGCGCCTGTTCCCGCAGCTTGACCAGCTGCCGGTCGCGCTTCGTCGGCATCAACCAAAGTATCGGCGCGAAGGCCAGGATCAGGAGCCCGCCGACGATCAACCACGTCATGCGCCGTCCCCCGCCGACAGAGATAAGGAACCTGGCACGCCGCGACGCATATTCGATGCAAGCCAGATCATTGTGATGTATCGTCGCCGCAACCGCGTCGCAAGGCAATCGAATGAGTGGATACAAGCGTATTCTGCTTGCCGTGGACCTCGCCGAGGAGTCGAGCATCGTGGGCGAGCGCGCGATCCAGTTGGCGCGTCTTTTCGATGCGGAACTGCACGTCGTCCATGCGGTCGAACCGCTCAGTCTCGTGTACGGCGGCGACGTTCCCATGGACCTGTCTTCCGTGCAGGAACAGATCCAGGAACAGGCGAAGTCGAGCCTGGACGAGTTCTGCGACGATGCCGGCGTGCCGGAAAACCACCGATACCTGATATTCGGCCGGCCGGAAACGGAAATCCATCGCATCGCGGTGGCCGCGGATGTCGACGCCATCGTCGTTGGAAGCCACGGGCGGCACGGGCTCGCCCTGCTGCTGGGGTCGACGGCGAACGGCGTCCTGCACGGCGCCTCCTGCGATGTGCTGGCCGTTCGCGTTGGACCGGGGGCGCATCGCAGCGCCGACTGAATACCTTGCTTTACCAGCTATCCGCGTTCGCGCCGGCGCGGCAATTCTCGAATACCCTGCGTCGGCGGACATCTGTTTTCTTGCGAGGGGTGTCCCCTCGCGCCCCTTCTCTCGCGAGGGACGCACTCGCACTCCCGGGGCTGAAGGCTATTTTCTTGCGAGGGGTTCCCCCTCGCGCTCCCCGGCTGAGGGCTCTCCCCCTCCTGTCGGTGATGGCGATTCTCGGCGCGGCGCCCGGCCTGGCCGACGCGGACGTCTACCAACTCAGGACCGAATACAAACGTGCGGTCAACGCGATCGAGACGGGCCACAGCGGCGAGTTCCGCAGCGCGCTGTCGGCCCTCACCGACTATCCCCTGCATCCCTACCTCGTGTATTTCGACGCGCGACGAAGACTCGGTCGCATGTCCGCGGGCGAAGCCGCGGCGTTCAAGGAACGCTTGAACGACACCCATCTGGGCGAGCGGCTGTTCGAGGCTTGGTTGATCACGCAGGCGCGGCGCGGGCGCTGGCAGACCTACCGGGACCATTACGAGCCCATGGATCGGGCGGACGGCCGGTGCTTCTACGCTCGATCGCTCTACCGCACTGGGGACAGGGAAGCGGCGCTCGGATTGGTGCCGGAACTATGGATCGTCGGCGTCTCGCAACCCAAGGAATGCGATCCACTGTTCGCGGTGTGGATAGCCCGGGGCTTGTTGACCGACGATATGGTGTGGGAACGTCTGCGTCTCGCGCTCTCGGGAAACGAGCGCACCCTCGCGCGCTACCTGCTCGGACGCTTCACCTCTGCCCGCGCGAGTGCCGCGCGGGCCCTGTACGACGGCCACGTGCGGCCGGAACACGTGCGTCGCCATTCCCGATTCCCAGATACGCCCCACGGCGCGGAGGCGCTCGGCCACGCGCTCGCCCGATACGCCAGGGGAAACGCGGTGGACGCCGCCAGGCAGTGGCGAACGCTTGCCCGCCGCAGCATGCCGGATGACACCCGCGCATTCATCGAGGAACGGCTGACAGCCGCGCTGGCGCGGGCGGGCGAGTCCGTCGGCGAGCACATGGGCGAACCCGCCCGCACCTCGGGTTCGGCGGCATTCGTCCATGACATGGCGCTGGCGAGCGTCGTCCGCCAGAGCTGGTCGGAGGCGGCGCGCTGGATCGAGTCGATGGGCGAAGCCGAACGCGACTCGCGCCAGTGGCGTTACTGGCTCGGCAGAGCGCTCCTGAGCCTCGATCCCGACTCGCCGCGGGGCAAGACCTCGTTCTCCGAACTGGCGAAGTTCCGTTCCTACTATGGCTTTCTCGCGGCCCAGAAACTGGGGGTCGAACCGTCCCTGAACGCGCGCCCCGCCGCGCCCGCAAGCCGTCCCGACCACCCCGCGATAGAGCGCATGCTCGAACTCTATGCCGTCGGCGATCTTGTGAACGCCCGCCGCGAGTGGAACTGGATGTTCGAGAAGTTCAATCCGCCCGATCAGAGCGCGTTGATCGAACTGGCGGCCGACATCGGCTGGATCGACCAGGCGATCTACGGCGCAAACCGCCCGGAGCTTGTCGATCTCGTCTCGCTGCGCTTTCCGACGCCGTACCTGCATCTCTACCGGCGCCTTGCCTTCCAGGCGGATATTCGACTGCCGCTGCTGCTCGCGGTGACGCGCAAGGAGAGCGCGTTCAACCCGCGCGCGGTCTCGCCCTCCGGCGCTGTCGGACTGATGCAGCTCATGCCCCCGACAGCCCGTCACACGGCGTCCAGGGCGCGGCTCGACCAACCGTCCCAGCGAGACCTGTTCGACCCGGTCGCCAACATAGAACTTGGCGCCCACTACCTCGCCGAACTCATGGGTCGCTACGACGGCCACCGCGTGCTCGTCGCCGGGGCCTACAACGCCGGCCCGAGCCGGGTGGCCGGGTGGCGCAGGGAGCGCCGCGACATGCCTGCCGACGCTTGGATCGAAGCGATTCCGATCAGCGAAACCCGCGACTATGTCCAGGCGGTTCTCGCCTTCGATCTCGTGTACGCCCAACTCCTGGGAGAACCGGTTTCAACGCTGCTGAGGCCCCACGAGGAGCGCATACCGTGATCGACATCGGCGCGAACCTGACGCACCGCTCGTTCGAGGACGACCTGGACGACGTGCTGGCGCGGGCACGGTCCGCCGGCGTCGGGGGCATCGTCGTTACCGGGACCAGTATCGCCGAGTCCCGCGCTGCGGTGCGGCTGGCGGCGAGCAATGCCGGTCTATGGAGCACCGCCGGCGTACATCCGCACGATGCGAAATCCGTCTCCGCAAGCTGGATCGACGACATCGCCGCCCTCGCCGGCGAGCCGGACGTTGTCGCCATCGGCGAGACGGGGCTCGACTTCAACCGCAACTATTCCCCCCGGGCCACCCAGCGCGACGTGTTCGCCGCGCAAATTGAACTCGCAGGGCGGCTCGATATGCCGCTGTTCGTCCACGACCGCGATTCCGGGGGCGAGACGGCGAGACTGCTGGCCGAACATCTGCCGAAACCGGATCGTGTCGTGATTCACTGCTTTACCGGTTCCGCCAAGGATCTGGACACCTGGCTGGACGCCGGTTACTACGTCGGCGTCACCGGCTGGATCTGCGACCCGCGGCGCGGCGGCGAACTGAGGACGCTGGCGCCGCGCATTCCTCGCGACAAGCTGCTGATCGAGACCGACGCGCCCTACCTGGTGCCCCGGACCATGCGCGAAATGCCCCGCTCCCGGCGCAACGAACCCGCTTTCCTGGTCGAAGTCGTGGACGCGCTCGCCGGACTGCGCGGCACCACCGCGGCGGAAATCGCCGAAACGACCGCCGACAACGCGCGGCGCGTGTTCCGGCTACCGGGATAGAGCCATGAAATCCGTCGAAGCCGAAGGCGTGCGCCGTATTTCTCCCCGCCCAAGCCCACCTACGACCCCGCGCCTCGATCGGCACTTCGTGCCTTCTACGGCGCGGACTCCAAGCGCCATGAAATCCGTCGACCCTTCGGTACCATGGACGACGGCACCGACTGGAGTTCCGACGGTATGGCCGCCGATGTGACATGGCGTATGGCCTTCGCGCCGGATGCGCGAGGCTGGCGTTATCCGCTCGCTTTTTCCGGGAAGCTCGAGTGGCGGGTCAATGGCGTCACGACGGCCGAGATCGCGCTGCCCGCGCTGCCTTCAGGACATATCGTCGTCCCCAGTTTCGCGAGCCCCGACAGCCCGGACCACCGCTGGGCGCTGGTCCGCGAGGACGCATCGTGTCTCACCGCCAGTTTCGGCCGCCCGGTCGGCCAGCATCCCCACGCGGACAGCGCATCCGGACTCAACGCGAGAGTCGACTACTTCGAGACTTCGGAGCCGGTATCGAATGCCCGGCTGCGCCTGCTGGTCGACGCGGCCGAGCCGCCCCTCGACTACTTGGTCGCAGTCGGCGTGCGCCCCGTCCGCATGGCAACGGATGTCGCGCCACCTGTGGACACGCCCGTGCTGGATATACCGGCCAGGAGCCAGACGGCCGCAACGCAGGATGAGATCCGTCCTCGTATCTGTTCGCCGACGTGCGTTTCCATGGCCATGAACCACCTGGGCGTCGATCACGCGTTCGATGAACTCGTCATCGCCTCCTATCACCGGGCGACGGACCTCTACGGCGTATGGCCGCAGAACATCTGGGCGGCCAGCCGCTGGGGCGCGATCGGCGCGATCGAAACAGCCGCGGATTGGGGAGTCGTCGAACTTGCCGTCGCCGACGGTCATCCCCTCGCGGCCAGCATTGCTTTCGAGCAGGGCGCCCTGCGAGGCAGCGCCATACCGGCGAGCGTCGGGCATCTGGTCATCGTTCGCGGCATACAGAATAATCGGGTGGTGGTAAACGATCCCGCCGCAAACGACGCCGCCGATGTGCCGCGGCACTACGACGCCGACGAATTCCGCGAAGCATGGCTTGCCGCGCGCGGAGTCTGCTACCTGTTTGCGGTCCCATCATGAGGTACCTGATCCGGTTCGCGCTGCTCTGCGTGGCCGCCGCCATGACTTCCTTCGGATTGGCGTACTGGCAGCACACGGGCTTCACCATGGAGGGATTCTGGCTCGTGGACAACAACTATCGCCCGCACCCCGTACACATCCTGGCGCTCGGTCTCGCGATGATTCCCACGACCATCTGGGAGATATTTCTCCTCGATGCGAATGCCCCACAGCCGGTGCCTTCGGCTTCGGGCGTTCTCGGCGAGGGACACCCTCGCGCTCCCGGGGCCCGGCCCAAACACGCGGCAACGCAGCGCGACGACGATGCTTGAGACATCCCCCGCCATGCGCGTTTACCTGCGCAAGGTCCGCAGCAGCGACAGGCGCGAATTCGTTGAACGCGTGGTCGAAGGACAGTCCCTGCTGAGCCCATGGATCTCGGCGCCGACGACGCCGCGCGCCTTCAGGCACTATCTGAGGCGCACGCAACTGGACGACCACGAGGGGCTGCTTGTCTGCCGCCTCGACTCGGACGCCATTGCGGGCGTGATCAATCTCAACAACATCATCCGCGGATCATTCCTCTCCGCATCTCTCGGCTACTACGCAATGGCGCGACACGCCGGGCAGGGCTACATGCAGGAAGGTCTGGAGCTGGTCAAGGACTATGCGTTTCGCCAGCTTGGACTGCACCGCATCGAAGCGAACATCCAACCCACCAATCGGCGCTCCATCAACCTCGTCAAGCGATGCGGGTTCGTGCGCGAAGGTTATTCACGGGCATTTCTGCACATCGAGGGCGCCTGGCGCGACCACGAGCGCTGGGCGGCCATCGATTCCCGGACGACGATGACCACAATGCAGGCGTTTCGATGACGACGGCTCCCTACGGCGCCTGGCCGTCGCCGATCACGGCGGATCTCGCAGCCGCGCGTTTCGTCTCCTTTTCCGACCTGAAGTTCAGCGGCGGCCGCCACTATTGGCTCGAGCAGCGTCCCGGCGAAGGTGGCCGGTCGGCGCTGGTCACGGCAAACGGGCGGAGCCGGCGCGATCTCACGCCGGCACCGATGAACGTGCGCAGCCGGGTATACGAGTACGGCGGCGGCGCTTACGCACTCTCCGATGACACCGCCTATTTCGTCAATTTCGCCGACCAGTGCATCTACGCGGTTTCCCTCGATGGTGGTCCGCCGCAGCAGGTTACGGAAGGCGATGCGACCGAACGATTCGGCGGATTGGAGTGGGACCCGCACAGGCGGTGCCTGGTCGCCATACGCGAGCGTCACGGCGGCGGGGATGATGCTGCGGGCGAAGCCGCGGTGAACGACCTCGTGCGCATCGACACGGCGACCGGGAAGGTCTCCGTTCTGCACGAGGGCCACGATTTCTACGCCTGGCCGTGTATTTCGACCGGCGGCGGCCGCATCGCTTTCGTCGTCTGGGATCACCCCAACATGCCCTGGGACGGCACGCAACTCGTCATGGCGGACATCGACGATGCCGGAGGATTGGATTCGGACACGCTGGTGGCCGGCGGCATCGACGAGTCGATCTACCAGCCGGCGTGGACGGGCGACGACAGCCTGGTCTATGTCTCCGACCGGAGCGGCTACTGGAACCTGCATGTCTACGACGCTTCCGGCGTGCGCACCGCGGTCGCCGACGATGCCGAGTATGGTCTGCCCATGTGGTCGCTCGGATCCACGAACTACGTCGTGGCGGGACCCAGCCACGTCGTCGCCCAACGGATCGCGGACGGCGAAGCCACGCTGGTCATCGCCGACATCGAGCGAAGCGTGACGACCCCGCTGCCGACTGCGTTCACGAGCTATCGGAGCCTCACGCGAACCGCGACCGGCATCGCGTTCATCGGCGGCAGCGGTAACGACATGGCTCGCGTAACGGAACTCGATGTCGCCACCGGAGAAGCCGCTACGCTCGCATCCGCCGGCGAGCTCGGCTTCCCCGAGGGGACCCTATCCGCGCCGCGGACGATCAGCTTCGCGTCCACGGAGGGCGCGCGCGCCTACGCGAATTTCTATCCGCCGCGGCATCCCGCGTGCGTCGGGCCGCGGGGCGAACTGCCCCCGCTGCTCGTGACGACCCACGGCGGACCCACAAGCGGCGCCGGGCGCGACCTGAGTCTCAGAATCCAGTACTACACGTCTCGCGGCTGGGGGGTGCTCGACGTGAACTACGGCGGCAGCACCGGCTTCGGCCGCGCGTACCGGGAGCGGCTGAACGGCCGGTGGGGCGTGGTCGATGTCGAGGATTGCGTTGCGGGCGCGAGACATCTCGCGTCCGAGGGGAAAGCCGACATCAACCGCATCGCTATCCGCGGCGGCAGCGCCGGGGGATTTACGACGCTGGCGGCAGTCACGTTCGCCGATGTCTTCGGCGCCGGTGCGAGCCACTACGGAATCGGCGATCTGGCGGCGCTTGCGCGGGACACCCACAAGTTCGAGTCGCGCTACGTCCACCGGCTTGTGGACGAGGCCGACTTCGATGCGCGCTCCCCCCTTCGCCACGCGGCGCGGGCACGGTGTCCGACGATCTTCTTTCAGGGGTCCGACGACCGGATCGTGCCGCCCAACCAGGCCGAGTCCATGTTCGCGGCATTGAAAGCGAACGGCATCCCCGTGGCGTATCTCCTGTTCGACGGAGAGGGTCACGGCTTCCGCCGGCCGGAAAACGCCGTGCGCGCCATCGAGGCCGAATACCTGTTTTTCGCCAGGATTTTCGGTTTCGAGCCCGCCGAAGATCTCGGCGACATTCCGGTGGA
Organism: uncultured Pseudomonadales bacterium; assembly: GCA_964518405.1. GTDB lineage: Bacteria > Pseudomonadota > Gammaproteobacteria > Pseudomonadales > Azotimanducaceae > VXNE01. Next base: position 7,594 of record CAZFGB010000112.1, read on the forward strand.
GAACGCCCCATGGACATAAACGTGGCGGTGATCGCCGGCGGCGTTTCCGCCGAGGCGGCAGTGTCGCGATCTTCAGCGGCCGAGGTGGTCGAGGCGCTGCGCCAGCGGCACACCACCGTGACGCTGCTGGAATTCGACGACGGGCTCGCCGGCGGGCTCGCCGACGCCGAACCGGAAGTCGTTTTCCCCGTGCTCCACGGACCGCCGGGGGAAGACGGGACGCTGCAGGGATTCCTCGAAACGCTGGGATACCCCTATGTCGGGAGCGACGTGCACGGCAGCGCCCTCGGCATGGACAAATACGCGTCGAAGGCGCTGTTCCGCGCCGCCGGACTGCCCGTGCTGGACGACCTCCTGGTCAGGCCGGACGATGATGTGCGAGAGGCGACGGCGGCCATCGGGGCGCGGTTCGGGGATGGCGTCGTCGTAAAGCCCGGCGGGCAGGGGTCGGCGCTCGGCACGACGCCGATGCCGAACGGCGGCGATGTCCCCCGAGCCATCGCCGACGCGATGCGATTCGGCGGACCGGTGATGATCGAACCGTTCGCGGCGGGTCGCGAAATCACGGTCGGAGTGCTCGATCTCGAAGGCGAACCGCCGGCGACCTGGCCGGCAATCGAGATCCTGACGGCGGCGGGCGAGTGGTACGACTACGAGAACCGCTACACGCCCGGCCAGAGCGAACACGTCGTGCCCGCGCCGATGACCGACGAGACGCACGGGGACCTGCGGCGAATCGCCCTCGCGGGCCACCGCGCGCTAGGCCTCCGGGACCTGTCCCGCGCCGACTTCATCGTCACCGACGATGAGGAGATATGGCTTCTGGAGATCAACACCATACCGGGCATGACGCCGACAAGCCTCTATCCCGACGGCGCGCGCGCCGCCGGCTACGACTTCGAGAGCCTGGTCGACGCGCTTGTCCGCAGTGCCTTCCGACGCGGCGAATAAGCGCTTCCCGTCGCCGCCTGCGCACTTCACACGGAAAGCTACAGGTCGTAACCCCGCTCCTCGTGCTGCGTCAGGTCGAGTCCTTCGGTCTCCTCGTCTTCGGAAACACGGATGCCGGTGACCATATCGACGATCTTCAGGATGACCCAGGTGAGCGCGGCCGTATAGGCGAGGGTCGCCACCGCGCCAACCGCCTGTACGCCGAGTTGGCTGCCCATATCGATATCGTGCTGACCGCTGAAGACGCCGAGGACGTTGCTCGCGAACACGCCGGTGAGAATGATTCCGATAATGCCGCCCACGCCGTGCACCGGAAATACGTCGAGCGAGTCGTCGATCTTCAACGTGCGCTTGAGGAAGTTCGTCGCCGCGAAACAGACCACGCCGGCGGCGATACCGATGATCAGCGCGCCCGCTGGTCCGACGTAACCGGAAGCGGGCGTGATGGTAGCCAGCCCCGCGACCATTCCGGTGACCGCGCCCAGCATGCTCGGCTTGCCGAAGCGAATCCACTCCGCAACCATCCAGACGAACGCGCCGGCGGCCGCGGAGATGTGCGTCACCGCGATAGCCATGGCGGCATCACCGTTGGCTGCCAGCGCGCTGCCGCCGTTGAAACCGAACCAGCCGACCCACAGCATGCCGGCACCCATGACGGTCAGGGTCATGTTGTGCGGCGGCGTCATCCTATCCGGGAAGCCGCGCCGCGAACCCATCGTCACGGCGGCGACGATCGCGGCGGTGCCGCAGGTGATGTGCACCACGGCGCCGCCGGCGAAATCCATGAAGCCCAGGTCGGAAAGCCATCCGCCGCCCCACACCCAATGGCAAACCGGCGCATAAACCACCAGCAGCCACAGCGTCGTGAACAGAAGCACCGCCGAGAAACGCATGCGTTCCGCAAAACCGCCGACGATCAGCGCCGGGGTGATGATGGCGAACGTCAACTGGAAGATGGCGAATGCCGACTCGGGAACGGTGCCCGACATGGCATCCTCGACGACGCCGGAGAACAGCGCCTTGCTCAAGCCGCCGACAAAAAAGTTGCCATCGCCAAAGGCGAGACTGTAGCCGACCACGAGCCACAGGATCGAAACCAGGCACGCGATGGTGAAGCATTGCATCAGGACGCTCAGGACGTTGCGGGAGCGCACCAGTCCCGCATAGAAAAGCGAAAGTCCCGGCAGCGTCATGAACAATACCAGGGCCGTGGAGGTCATGACCCAAGCGGTATCTCCGGTGTCGAGCCCATCTGCGGCGATCGGCGCCGCCGCCAGTACCGCGACCGCCGCGGCCAAAAGTCTTGTCAATGGCTGATGCATCCAATAATCCCCCATGTCTTGCCCCGCTCTCGGTCGGCATTTTCGCGCCGACACGGCCCCATGATACAACTTGACACGCAACTTGCAGCCGACGACGGCTTTACCCGAGCTTTACCCGGCACGGCACACGGCGACGAGACGCATCGACCAAGCCGGCCCGGCCATGAAACGGCTACGAGCGCAGCACGAACGCCGTGCCGGACTCCGGCGCCGAGAACGGGCCCTGTAAGCCCTCGCGGAGCACCGCCAGCGCGCTCCCACCCTCCTCCGTACCCGCCGCCGCGACCACGGTACCGGCGTTCCGGCCGTTCGCCTCGACCACGGTACCCGGCGACGGCGGAACGCCCGACCAGCGAAGAGCCGCAAGCTTGCGCTTCACTTCGCCCAGGTGCTGCGCCCGGGCCACAACTTCCTGGCCCAGATAGCAGCCCTTCGAGAAACTGACGGCGCCGATCCTGTCCAACCCGACCATCTGCGGCAGGAACCGCCCCGAAGTCTCCGCCGTGAGCCAGACTTCCCGCCGCTCGATCAAGGCGAGGTCCCAATACATCCGCACGTCCAGCGCCAAGTCCGCTGCAGCGCCGTCCGGCGACATCAGCAACAGTCGCCGTGCTTCATCGAGTCGGTGCGCCGACAGAAAGCCGGGAACCGACTTGCCCAAATCGCCCAAGGCGCCCAGGACGTGAGCGGAGGACGATGCGTCCGACAGCACCGTTTTCGAGAACACGAGATAGGGCCGCAGGAAGTCCTGCAGGATGCCGCACAGAGAACAATGCAGCGCGAGGAACACCGCCTGTCCGTCGAGCCACGCGTATCCCGTGCAGACCGCGCGGCCCCGGATGTTGCAGATCGCCGTGAACTTCGGATCGTCCCCGAGTTCCAACGCGTCGGAAGTGAGATAGCCCTGCAAGAATCCGATCACGTCCGGACCCTGGAATCGGAGCAGGCCAACGTCGTCCAGCCGAACGACCGCTGGTTCCCGGGAAAGACCGTCAGCTTCCATGACCCGATTCTTGCCCGCCTGGTCGGCGCTGTCGAGTGTCTCCGTCAAGCACCGTCGCCAATGCCCGGATCAACGCCGGACCACCAAAGATCAGTCCGGTATACACCTGTATCAGGTTCGCGCCAGCGCGCCGCATGGCGCGCCCCGCTTCGGGATCCATGATCCCGCCGACGCCGATGATGGGCACCTCCGCGCCGAGCGCCCCGCGCAGGCCAGCGACGGTCTCGAGCGCCAGCGGCGCCAAGGGGGCGCCGCTGAGTCCGCCCTGCCGTTTCGCAAACATTGAATCGATACCCGCCGGACGCGAGAGGGTGGTGTTGCCCGCGATCACCGCGTCGATACCGGTTTCCCTGACGACCGCCGCCATGTCGCGCAGGCAGCCGGCATCGAGATCCGGTGCGATCTTCACGGCGAGCGGAACTCGCCAGCCGGACGCTTCTCCCAGGATGTCGCGCTCTCGGCTCAAGGCGGCCAGGAGACGCGCCGCGGCGTCACTCGCCTGCAGGTCACGCAACCCCGGGGTGTTAGGGGAAGAGATGTTGACCGTCACGTAGTCGGCCAGATCATGCACGGCGTCGAGGACCGCTCGATAATCATCCAGCGCACCGGCCAACGGTGTGTCGCGGTTCTTGCCGATGTTGACCCCGACCAGCGTCCTCAAGGGGCGCTCTCGCAAATGAACGAGCCGTTGCCGGACGGCGTTCATTCCATCGCTGTTGAAACCCATGCGGTTGATCAGGGCCCGATCCGGCACCGAACGGAACAGCCGGGGCTTCGGATTGCCCGGCTGCGGCCGCGGCGTCACCGTGCCCACCTCGACGAAACCGAACCCCAGCCCGGCGAAGCCGCGCACTGCGACCGCATCCTTGTCGAGTCCCGCCGCCAGTCCGACGCGATTCGGGAAATCGAGCCCCATGACGCGCACCGGCCGAGTGCCGGCCGGCGCCTGCGCCACCTCGCCCCAAGCCCGCAGGACCGCCAATGCCAGCCGATGGGCCGCCTCCGGAGGCAGCATGAACAGCAGGCGGCGAATGACCGAGAACACGGCGTCGAGTCTACCCCACAGGCACGTCTGCTGATGCCGGCGCATTTCCGATGACACCGGTCCGCCGCCTGCGAACGTCGGATCCGCCGAAGTTCCCGTCCCGCGGCTCAGGCGCCTGGCGTGAGGGAATCGAGAAACGCGGCGACGGTCTGAACGATTCGGCCCCGTGCCGAAGAATTAAACGCCGAGGTCGGCGAAACGCTGGCGGCCGTGGGGGTCGCCTTCAGGTACCCAGCCCGTCGTGGAACTCGAGGAACTTCCCGAGGGCCAGTTCCGGGTGTTCGAGCATGCTGTTGTGCCCGACGTTTTCAAGCACCGCCAACCTCGCGTTGGGGGCCGCGGCCGCGATGACGCGGCTCGAAACCAGGTTCGGATCGTGGCTCCCCGTGCCGATGAGCACCGGCATGGTCAGTTTTTCCACAACCGCCGCCAGGTCGAATTTTCGCGTCGCGGCCATGGTTGCGTCGACGGCGTCCGGATAGTCATGATCGAAGAATCCCTTCGGCGGCGGGCTTGACTCGATGCCGGCATCGCGGCGTATGGCGGCGGCGACTCTCGTGCCCTCCCGCTGCGCCGGCACGTCGGCTTCGTCCGTGTTCGCCGCGTACAGCGCGGCGGAGATGACCCGGTCCGGATGCAGGGCGCAAAAGGCTATGGCGGGCCGGGTCCCCCAGGACTGCGACCAGACGTGGCAACGTTCGATACCGAGGTGATCGAGCACGTCGCAGGCGTCTTTCCCATACTGTTCGAAGGTGCACTGCGTCTCGGGATCCGCAGACGGCGAACTCCGGCCCAGACCCCGGACGTCGATGCGCACGGCGCGGAAGCGCTCGATGAGCTTCGGCACCTGGTCGTCCCACACGCGCAGGGTACAGCGGCCAGGTGGCCAGAGGAGGAGCGCGGGATTGGACTCGAGTCCATCGACCTCGACATAAAGCGTTGCGCCATCAACTTCAATTCTCATAAGACAACGCGCCCTCCCTGGACGCTACCGGCGGTTGGGAGCCCAACGTCCGGCCCTTCCACTCGACTCGGAAAGCAAGGATAGCCTCGCGCATCCCTCCCGTCAGCGTCGGCGGTGATACACTAGCCGCATGCAAGCCGTTGACCAGCAAGTGCTCGACCAGGTCTGCCGATGGCTCGAAGCCGACGAGTCGTGCTGGCTCGCCACCGTGGTGGAAACCTGGGGTTCTTCGCCCCGCCCCGTGGGCTCGCTGTTGACGTGCAACCGCACGGGCCAGGTGCGGGGATCGTTGTCCGGCGGGTGCGTGGAGGACGACCTGCTGGAGAAACTCACGTCCGGCGAACTCGCCCGCGAGCGGGCGCAGTTTTTCCAGTACGGCATCACTCCGGAAGAGACGGAGCGGCTGGGGCTTCCCTGCGGCGGTCACCTGAACATCGTCGTCGAGCCCTTGCCCGCGAACGACGCGTTTCGCGGTCACTTCGGCCATCTCCGGGAACGTGTTTCCGGCCGCCGTTCCGTCCGGCGAACCGTCAATCTGCGAAACGGCTCGACCGCCATCGAGGATGTGGACGCGCACGCGCCACTGGACTACGACGGCGACGCGGAAATTCTCACGCACACCTACGGCCCGCAATTCCAGCTGTTCATCATCGGTTCCGGCATGGTTTCGGCGTACGTGGCGGAAATGGCGCAGGCCCTCGACTACCAGGTGACCGTGTGCGACCCGCGTCCGCACCTGCTCGATGCGTTCCCCGTCGCGGGCGTCACAAAGATCAACGACATGCCGGACGATGCCGTCCAGGAACATGCCCACGATCCGCTGACGGCGATCGTCGCACTGACGCACGATCCGCGCATCGACGACATGGGCATGATGGTGGCGCTGAAGACCGACGCGTTCTACATCGGCGCCATGGGCTCGACCCGCACTTCGGCCAGCCGGCGAGAACGCCTGAAGGCGCTCGATCTCACCGACCGGGAGATCGAGCGGCTGCACGCGCCGATCGGCCTGCCCATCGGCAGCAAGACGCCCCCGGAAATCGCCGTCGCGATCCTTGCGGAGGTCACCGCCGTACGTTATGGCGTCGCATCCGCTACCCACGCCCAGCTTGAAGCCGTGACCCGGGCCGCTTGATCGCGGATATCCCAGCCCGCGCCGCCGCCGTTCTGCTGGCGGCCGGCGAATCGCGCCGTTTCGGCACGGACAAACGCCTCCATCGCCTCGAGGGCACGCCCATGGTCGTGCGTACCGCGGAGCTATACGCAGAGACGTTCAGCAAGCTGTTCGTCGTCGTGAAGGAGGACGACGAGGCCGTCGCCAGGCTGGTCGAGCCGCTGGACCCGACCATCGTCATCGCCCATGACGCCGCGCAGGGCATGGGACGCAGTCTCGCCGCCGGCATCGCGGCAGCCGCCGACCATCCGTTCGTCTTCATCGCGCTCGCCGACATGCCGTTCGCGCAGGCGGCGACCCTGAGGGAACTCCTGGAACTGGCGGCGCCCGGGTGCATCGTGCGGCCCCTCCGCAAGGGCATCCCGGGGCACCCGGTCGGTTTCGCCGAGGAATACTTCGAAGCGCTCAAACAACTGCAAGGCGACCAGGGCGCGCGCGAAGTCATCCGCCACCACTCCCGGTCTCTCGTCCAGCTCTGGACGGACGACGCCGGCGTCGTGCGGGACGTGGACCGGCCCTCTTAGGGCCACACAACCTGCGGCACTCGCTACCGCTAGTGCCATGAAATCTGTCGGCCCTTCGGGCACGCCATCTTTCACCCCCGCCCAAGCCCACCTAGGATTCTGCCCCTTGATCGGCACTTGCGTGCCGCTCTGCGGCGCAGCGTCCTAGCCGTTACCCAGCCGGCTCGCCCAATCGAGCTTGCTGCGGCAGGACTGATAGAAGCTGTGGTCCACGGGATAGGCCAGGTGGAGCGTCCGCGGATGTTTGACGATCACGACTTCGTCACCGGGTTGCAGCGCATAGTCCACCTGCGAGTCGCAGTACACGTGCGGCGCGGCCGCGGCGGTTCCCATCACGACCCTGATTTCGGCGTCGCCCGGGACCACGAGGGGACGCGAGGTGAGCGTATGAGGAAACATCGGCACGACGACGTTGGCGTCCAGGCTCGGGTGCATGATCGGTCCGCCCGCAGACAGGGCATAGGCCGTCGATCCGGTCGGCGTGGACACGATCAATCCGTCCGAGCGCTGGTCGTAGACGAAGTCGCCGTTCACGAACAGCTTGAAGTCCATCATTCGGGAAGCGGCGCCCGCGTTCACCACGACATCGTTCAACGCCGCACAGGAGTCGGTGAACTCGCCGCTGCGAATGATTTGGGCCTCGAGCAGCGTGCGCTCGTCCGCCGTGTACTCCCCGGCAAGCACGGCGCCGATTTTCTGTTCGATCTGATCCGGCGAAACGTCGGCGAGGAATCCCAGCCCCCCGCGGTTGACGCCAACGACCAGCGCCGGGCTGTCGGCGAGGTCCCGGGCGACCCCGAGCATGCTGCCGTCGCCACCCACGACCACGATCAGGTCGCACCGGGCGCCCAGTTCCCGGCGGTCCACGTGCTCGTGGTCGCCGGCCGGCAACATCGGCACGGTATCGGTCTCCAGCACCAGTTCGACACCGGTGCCGGCGAGAAAACGCGCGACCGCGACAACGGAGTCGACAACATTCGGATTGCCGACTCTCCCGACGAGGCCGACCGTGTTGAATCTTCGGGACGTGGACATCTTTGCGAGCGTTGTGGCGTCGTGTCGCGCAAGTTTATGTCACTTCGGCATGGCGAATCCGGTCGCGTTCGCGAATGCGCCGCTTCCCCGCCGGCAGCATCGAAGGGTCCGGCGAAACCGCGCCTTGAAATCGCGAATCGGTGCGTTCACGCTACGCCCGAGCAGATACGCGATCCGGGGGCAGGGCGCGAGCGCCCCCGCAACCGGACAAACTAGGCAGGCTGACTATGGACCAACGCAGCGACCAAGCCGAGACCCCTCCCGGCCCGACCCGCGTCGGCTCGAGGGGGGCGACCGGCAAACTGCGCGCGCTCCCGGATCTCTGGCAGACCGCCCGCAACGAAGCCGAACGGAAAGTCGCGGAAGAACCCATCCTCGGCAGCTACTTCCATGCGACGATCCTCAATCACTCCTCCTTCGGGGCCGCGCTCAGCTTCCGGCTGGCGAGCAAGCTCGACAATCCCATGTTGCCGACGATGTTGATCCGCGATGTCATCGATGAAGCGCTCCGCGACGACCCGACCATTCTTGAAGCCGCCGAGGCGGACGTGCTCGCGAGCTTCACTCGGGACCCCGCCTGCGATGACCTGTCGACGCCGTTCCTGTTCCACAAGGGCTTCCACGCGCTGCAGGCGTACCGCATCGCGCATTGGCTCTGGCGCCATAACCGAAAAACGTTGGCGCAGTTCTTTCAGAGCCAGATCAGCGTCGGACTGGGCGTGGACATTCACCCCGCGGCGCGCATCGGCAGCGGACTGATGCTCGATCACGCCACCGGTATCGTCGTCGGCGAAACAGCCGTGGTCGAAGACGACGTGTCCATACTGCACTCGGTCACACTCGGAGGTACCGGAAAGGAAACCGGCGATCGGCACCCGAAGATTCGACGCGGCGTGCTGCTCGCCGCCGGCTGCAAGATTATCGGCAACATCGAGGTCGGCGACGGCGCCAAGGTGGGTGCCGGCAGCGTCGTCCTGCACGATGTGCCGCCGCATGTCACGGTAGCGGGCGTTCCCGCCGTCATCGTCGGCAAGCCGCAGGAGGAATCGCCGGCCCTCGGCATGGATCAGCGAATAGAGTAGCCATGGCGGAGCCTACCTGCCCGAAGTGCCACGCGGTCGGCATAGAGCACTTCGCATCGAAACGGAGCATCCAGCAAAGCCGCTCGGGCGACCCCTGGTATTTCGTGATCTATTGCGACGCGTGCGGGCACGTATACGAAGTGCTCGCGAAACACGTGTTCATCCAGGGACAGACCCACCGGTTCAGCCTGGCGCCGACACGCTGAAAGGCGCGCGGGGGTAGCATTTCCCGATCGCGTGCTCTATAACGTCAATGCACATCGGCTGCGATGGTCGAAACAAGGAAAAGGCAGGAGGAACTCAATGCCAGCGCTTTCAAGATTCTTGCCCATGGCCGCATTGACGCTGTTCGCTTCCAGCATCGCGGCAGACGCCGTCATCGAGACTCAGACCCTGGAAGTCAAGGAACTCCTTGAAGCCATCGAGGTGATCGACGTGACGGCCGAGAAAGAGATCGATGGAAAGTCCGAGGAGGCGCTCGACCCGGAGGTTTCCGCAATTCTCGAGGAAGCGGACCGCGAGGAAACCGAAACTCCGGCGGAAGAGGAATAGGCCGACCGCGCGATTATCCGCGACGGGACACCCTCGCGCAGGTACCGAACTCGACGAAAAGAGAGGCTTCAGGCGCGTAGAACACCCAGCCGCCGATGGAGCTGCGGGTATACCGGCCGCGTGCGGGATTTATCAAGAGCATTTCCGAGGGCGGATTGTTGACGCAACTGTAACCTTGGTTGCCAGCGGCGCCGCGCACCGTCCGGCACTCGAATTCCGCCTCGGCGCCGCCGTCGAGAATCATCGTGACGTAGAGTTGAACGGAACCCGGGGGACGTGCCGCTTCGTTCCCTTCGGCAGCCTCGGTTTCTACCCGCTCACCGAGCAGGTGGCGCATGAACACGACATTTTCCCGCAGGTCGAACGTCTGCTCGGAAAACACCGTCGGCAGGTGGGTCTCGCCGGCATCTCCCGTACGCTGATGGATCCCCACCGTCTGCTCCGCATTGCACGTCGCCGGCAGCCAGTCGGCCGCCGCCACGGGCAACGCGCACAGGGTGAGCAGGATCATGCGTAACCTCATAACGGCGCTTAGTCTAACGCTGGCGTGGGTCAATGCGGCGCATGCCAATGTCGAGGACCGCCGCTGGCACCGCGTCGCGACGCCGGAATTCGAGATGCTGAGCGACCTTGCGCCGGAGGATGCCCGCGCACTCGCCGACCGGCTGACGCGTTTCAGGCTCGCCGTGCAGGGACTCCTGGTGCCGCGACAGTCGTCCGATCCACCGCCGAAAATCATCGCCTTCCGACACGCCCGGGACTTCCGTCGCGTGTTCTCCCTGCGCAAGGTCGGCGGGTTCACCCTGTCCTCGCTCGACCGGTACACCCTCGCCTTCGGTCCCGACGTCAGGCGCGGTTATGCCGCCGGCGCGCTGACCGCATTTCACGAGTACACGCACTACCTGCTGCACAACCGTCAGCAGATGAACTATCCGGCGTGGTACGAGGAGGGTTTCGCGAACTTCCTGTCCACCATCTACATGTCGGAGGACGGCGCCGTGGTCGGGCATATCCCCCCGATCAAGCGATGGCAGATGGCCCGGTCGAGACTGACGCTGGCGGAACTGCTCGACGAACGTTTCGTGTTCGACTGGAATCGCCGCGACCTCGAAGAGGTCTACCTCAAGGCCTGGCTCCTGGTGCACATGCTGCAGCACGGCCACCTGACCGGCCTGCCCGAGGGCCATCCGGCGCGCATTCCGCCCTTTCACGCCCGCGTCCCCGAGATGCTCGAGATGATCAATGCCGGGGTGCCGGCCAGGGATGCCGTGGAGAAATCCCTCGGTGTCGACCTCCCGAAGCTTGAGCGCATGCTACGGGCATACGGCAGGCGCAAGTCCCTGCCGACGCGCATCCTCGACGTCGAGGTCCGACACGAAACGCCCATGGTCGTCCAACCCCTCGCTCCCGCCCAGGTCTGGCACGCGCTCGCGAGCGCCGCCGCGGCAACGGGCAACAGTCACTTCGCGGCACGGCTGTACCAACGGGTGCTCGGGGAGAATCCCGACGATGTCGACGCGCTGGTCGGCCTGTCCGCCACCACGGAAGATCCCGCGCGCTCCCTGGAGACCGCGCAGCGGGCACTGGCACTCGACGAGAGCCATCCCGGCGCGAACATCCGCATGGCGAGACTCAGCGTCGGCGAGTGTCTACAGGCAACCAGGGAACAGTGCCGCAACAGGTGGCGCGAGAGCGCCGAGTTCTACCGCCGCGCCGTGCGGAGCGACCCGGAGGGCGTCGATGCCGTGTTCGGCTTGGGCGTCGTTTACCTTTACGTGGGGCAAGCCGGCGACGCCTTGGGATACCTGCGCGTCGCCTATCAACGCGCGCCCTGGGCACCCCCCGTCAACCTCTATCTCGGCGATGCCTACCGGCTCATCGGAGACGCGGAGAGCGCCCGCGCGCACCTGACCAAGGCGATGCATTGGCACCGCGACGAACGCTGGCGGGAGCGCGCGGCGCTGGCGCTGTCGATGATCGAATCCAACGAAGACCGCTGACGCCGGGGGTCGCTACCACCCCGATGGTTGCACGGGGGCGATGCTGTTCTCCCTGACCCATCCGGGCGTGCCATCAGCCAGCGCAATGCGCAACCAGCCGTCGCGGATCTCCAGGACGGCGACTTCGGCACCCGCCGGCAACGGATGGGCAAAAGCCGGCCGGGCGCCGGCGCTGTCGGCAGAGCGCAGCGGCGCGCCGTCGAGCACTACGACACCTTCGGGCAGCGAGTTCCCGGACAACAGCGCCGACGCGGCAGCCACAGCCCATACGGCGATCGGCACGGCGGACAAGCGTCGCAAAAGCCGCGCGCGCCGCGTCGGCCACGGCGTCAGCAACAACACGGCGAGCGCGAATGCGGACGCGGCGATCCAATAGCGCTGCGAGACGGAAAAGAGGTTCTGCCAGAAGAGCAGGGAGTCAAGCGCGCCCCCGCCCGCGGGACGCGGCAGCCAGGGCGGCGCGCGATCCCGTAGCCACGCGAGGTTCTTCCCCGCCCGCTCGTGGTTGGGCTGTACCGCCAGCGCGCGCCGGAATGCCAGGGTCGCGCGGCCGGTATCGCCGGCGCCGAGCGCGGCGTTGCCCCAGTCCGCCAGGAGTTCCGGTGCCGGCCGCTCCGCCGCCGCCGCGCGCAGGGCAATTTCGGCGGCGGCGAAGTGCCGCGCGCGACGTACGGGATCCTGCTCCTCCAGCGCCTGGCCGTAGGCCTGCCGCCCGCGTTCGATAACGCCCGCGCCGGTCGATCCGGGATCCGCGGAAACGATGAGAGGCGATACCTCGGTGGAGGTCGGCACACCTGCATCAACGGTCAGGGCGGCGGCCACGCCGAAAACCATGCACAGTGCCGCGATCGAGGACGAAACCGAGTATCCGCGAGCTTCCCATTCCCGCGCGAGGGCAACCACCGCCGCGACGGTCTCTCCGTCCAGCGGCTCGCCGGCCGCCGCCGGATCGAATGCCGAGGTTTCGAGCCGCTCGAGCGCGGGAGCGCCCAATGCGCCTTCATGGCCGGCAAGGCGCGCCAGCGCCCGCATCGCGTTGAGTGCCTGCGGCGCCAGCTCGCGGGCGGGTCCGCCGGACTGGAGAACGCGCTCCACCGCGCGCCGAGCGCGAGAGAGTTCACGCCGATGTCCGCGCCGCGCCGCGGTCCGCATCTGCCAGACGCGCAACGCCGCGAACGCGAGCGGGAGCAGGTACAGCAGCGCCATCGGCAACGGCGCATTGGTCGAGCCCCATGGCAGCGCCAGCGTCCGGTTCGCAGCGCTCAAGGACATGTCGGCACCGATGAGAATCCCGGAGGGAACCGCCCGCGGCGACTCGGTCGCGATGGGGCTGACCGGCGACGGGGCGACCGCCGCCGTCACATCGCCCGCATCCACCACGTTGCCGCCGGCGACAGAAAGCGCGACCGGTCGGCTTGAGACGGTGAAGTACTCGCCCCGGTCAGGATCGAAATAGGAGAACTCGATCGGCGGAATCTCCCGCACCTCGGCACTCAGGATCCTCGCCGTGACGGCAAAGGTCTTGGTGCGGGTCTCAAGGTCCACGCTGCCCACGGCCGCGTCCGCCGGAACCGAGAACAGCGCTGGCGGCAAACCGCCCTCCCCGAGCAAAGGCGGCAAGCTCAGTCCTTCGAGTTGGCCGTCGCCCCGAATACCGAACGTCAGTTCGATGGGATCTCCCACGCTGACGACGGTGCGGCTCGCCTGCACTTCGATGGAAAAACCGCCGCCGACCGCATTCACGAAGTTGTCCGGGCGTCCGCTTTCCGGCAACGCTCGAACGACGAGGTGTTGCCGATTTCCAGATGCCCGGAACAGCGCGCCGCGCGCACGGTCAAAGGCCGGAAAACCGAAAAAGCCACGATCCCCGGCCGATTCCAGCCTGGCTACGACGCTTACCGGATCCAGGTCGAAGGACTGCGCGCGCGTCACCGTCGCGCGGAATGGAAAACGGATGCGCACATAGTCGATCCCGTTCTCCCGCAGGCGATCCTGCTGCATGGGCAGATCGATGACACGGGCACCGATCCGAAACGATCGCTTGCGTCCATCGACAGCCTCACCTTCGACGCGTACCGCATCCAGCTCGAACAGGGGCACGACGAACTCGTAGCTTTCGACATCCCGCGAGAGCAACCACTCGATGGCGCCGTCGAAGGTTTCCCCCACCCACACCGGCCGATCCGGCAAGCGCATGCGCACAATCATGTCCGTGGTCTGCTCCAGATCACCGGCATCGAACGTCGCGGCGGCGCTTGCGGCTGACTTCGGCCCCTGGTGCAGCGTCAACGCCGGCACCGTGTAGCGGCCAGCTGAGGGGGCCGTCACCCGCCAGCGGTAGACGAAGGTCACGTCCCGCCACTCCGAACGGCGACCGTTCACGATCTGGATCCGCTGCGAAACGCTCGGCGTCATGCCGATGTAGGTCACTTCGCACCCGTCGATCAGGAGATCGGGCTCTGTCGGCGGCGGCTGTTCGTCGAATCCCCGGGCCGACACCAGGAGGGTAAACGGCATGCCCGAGTAGATTTCGCGGGATTCCACGCTCACTTCAAGGGTCTGTCCCCCTATGGGCATGGCGAGGACCGCAAGCAGCGCCAGCCCGGTAACATCGCGTGACCTCACCAGTCTTTCTCCACCGGTTCCGGCGGCGCCGGATCCCGTTGTCGCCGCCGCTGGCGCTCAGCCTCGCGGTCCCGCACGGCCTGCAGCCGCTGCAATGCCTGCCGCCGCGACATCTGTTCCGCGGGCTCGGGCGGCGCCGCCGCGGTCTGTTGTTGCTGCTGCTGTTGCTCCCCGCCGTCATCCTGGTCATCCGGAGGGCGCAACAACCGAATCGCATTCTCGATGTGACCGATAGCTGCGACCTGGTCGGCCAGCGCCGGTTCGAGGTGCGGCGACATGCGCTCGGCAGCGTCTGCCGCGGCGGAAACCGTTCCGGCAGCGCCGCGCATGCGCGCGGTACCCGTGCGCAACTCGCGGGTCGCTTCCGCGATGTTCTCCCCGGCTTGCGCGTCCTCGCCGCGCACGGCATCCGTCTGGGCCGCCAATGCTTCGCCAAGCGCCGCACCGGTCCGGGCGTGGGTCTCCTGGCGCTCGGCGATGAAACCGAGCGGCGGCGCTGTTTCCGGTTCGACCTGAACCGTCGCGGTCTGGTCGTGGGTGTCCGTCTGCTCGGCCAACAACTCCTGGAGATGCTCCACGACACTGAAGAAGAGGCGTCGCAGCGCCTCGAGGCGATCCAGCGCCAACCCCGCCGGAATGTCCGCGCCGCCGCCGGTCGCGAGCGCGCGAGTCGCCGCTTCCAGCGCTTCCAAGGCTTCCCCACGCAGCTTTTCGGCAGTTTCGTAGCGTTCCCCGGCAGCTCCTTCTTCTCCTTCAGGCGGCGGTTGCTCGACCATCTCCAACAGCATCTCCTCCATTCGTCTCAGACGTTCGCGATTCTCGTCTATCGCAAAGCCCGCCAGGCGCTGCCGAAGCTCCGCCGGCACGTCCTCGGCCTCGGCACCGAGGATCGCTACCGCCCGCGCCTGGTCCGCGTAGGCGATCTCAATGAGTTCGCGCAATCCCGCGAAGCGTTCGATCGCCCGAGCGAGTGCGGCGACCGCGCGCGCGCCTTCCTGCGCCGCGTCCGACACCGCGGCTCCACCGAATGCGGAGAGTGCCGAACGCATGGCGTCGAGGGCTTCCCGCAAGTGCGGAATAGCCTCGCCGATGGACCGACGCGCGCGGTCGGCCTGCGGGTCGCCGGAGGTCTCTTCGGTTGGCGCGTCTTCGGCCGCCGCAACGGCCGCTTCGAGACGGCGCAACATCTCTCCGGTGCGCGCCGCCGCGTCCTCCTGGCGGTTGACGAGATGAGGGATGGTGAGCCACGGCGGCGGGCCGGCTTCGTCAATGCCCGCTATCGAGGCCAGCGCGCCGGCGTGCGCGACCAGCGACTCCTCGTCCCGGGCCACCGCCTTGAGGACTGCGACCGGATCCGACAACTGCTCGCGGGCGCGCTTCAGTTCCGCGAGGGCGGTGTCGGCCCGGCGATGCGCGCGTTCGCCCTCGAGGCGGCGCAATCGCCTGCGCGTATCGCTCATCGACTGCCTGGCCCGCTGCAGGTAGTGGTCCATGTGGCCAAGTTGATGCGCCCGGGCGCCTTGCTCGGATGCCAGTGCCTGCTGGTCCTGAGCCTCGAGATGCGCGCGTTCCTCTGCAGCCAGATCGGCGACATCGGCTGTTTCCGCCAGCAACGCGCGCTCCGACGCCGCCAGCGACTCGAAGCGGTGACGGAAGTCGCCGCCTTCTTCGGACTCGACGTCCGCCAACAGTTGCCGCAACCCGTCGCGCAGGCCGCGTTGATCGTCGATGATCCGGTCGAGGCGAGCTTCGAGATGGCCGTCCCGATTCACCTGGTCCGCCAGTTGCTGAATCCGGCGCAGGACGATTTCGAGATTGACCCGCGCATCCTCGTCTCCTTCCGGTGCCAGTCGCGCCGCATCGCTGAACCACGCCGCGCTGGAGCGCAACGTCTCGATGGCCTCCTCCGGATCTGTTTCGTCCGCGCCGATCGGAGCACCGCCCGGGATGCGCGCCTGTCCGGCCAACGCGAATCCCAGGTTGAAGGCCGCCCGGTACCGCAGCAGCGGATCTCCGCGCGCGTCGTCGCGGGCCGCGAGAAAGTCTTCCGCAGCAGCGGCGAAGTCACCTTGTTCCAGGTATTGAATGCCCGCGTTGTAGCGTTCGCGGGCACTCGGGGTTTCCTCCGGCCCAACGGTTTCCGATCCCGGCTGGCCATCCACCGATGGAGAGGTCTCGATTTGGGGTTCGTCCGCAGGGTTCCCGGCAGGGTCGACAACCGGGTCCGACGCCCCTAGCGCGGCGACGGCGCCAACGACCACTCCGAAAACCAGCACTGCATCGAACCACCGCATCCGCGTCACGCTCACGTTGCCCCCGATACTCCGCGTCCGCCGCCGGTCGATCCGACCCACACGGCCGCCACCAGCGACAGCAAGGCGCCCAGCACGAACCACCGATAGTGTTCCGTCGGGTTGTTGGCCACGACGCGCGCGGAGACGTCCGCGACCATCGGCCGGATGTGGGCTTCCACGATGGAATCGAGATCCACCGCGGAAGTTCCCGCCGGGACGTATGCGCCTTCGGCCGCCAGGGCGATCTCCCGCAGGAGGTCCCCATCCAGTCTTGACCGCACGACATTGCCGTCTGCGTCGAGCAACACGTTCCGGGCACCCGTGTCGGGATCCGTAAGGAGCACCTCGCTGCCGGTCTCGCTGCCGAAGCCGATGGCGACGATGCGAATGCCGGCGGCCGCGGCCTCCTCCGCCGCCTCCAGCGGGTAGGAGTCGTGATCCTCGCCGTCGGTGATCAGGAGCATGATGCGGGGCGTGCCCCGATCCGGCCCGAACACTGCGACCGCCCGGCGCACGGCATCGCCGATCCGCGTCCCGCCCCTCGACACGGACCCGACGTCGACATCGCTCAATACCAGCCGGAAAAAACCGTAGTCCGACGTCAGCGGCGACTTGACCGCGGCGCGGCCGGCGAACACCACCAAGCCGACGCGCTGGCCATCCACGCGTTCCAGCAGTTCGTTGATCTCCGCCTTCGCCCTGGCAAGACGATCGGGCGCCGCATCCTCCGCCAGCATGCTCTTCGAGACGTCCAGGACGATCATGATGTCCGCCGTGATGTTCTGCGACAGCACCTCCGTACCCATCGGCGACTGCGGCCGCATGAGCGCCACGACGCCAAGCGCCAAGGTCAGCGCGAACAACGAGAGCTTGGCAATCCGCCGCGCGCGCGTCTGGCGCCACGCCAGGCGCGCCTGCATGGGCAAGGACATGAACCGCGCGAGGGATTCGCCGGTGCGCAGTTCGAAATACGCGGCGGCCATGACCACCGCCAGCACCGGCCAAGCGAGGTGCACCCAGTGCGGCGCGGCAAAATCCATCAGGGCAGCCTCGCGAACAGCGCGCCGCGACCGAGCCAGGCAAGCGCCAGCAGCGCCAGGGCAAGCGCCAGCGGCAGCGCGAAGAGCTCGTCGTACTGGCGGAACCGATCCTCGGTGATGCGGGTACGTTCGAGACGGTCGATCTCCGCGTAGACGCGTACCAGCCCTTCGGCGTCCTCGGCGCGGAAAAACCGCCCGCCCGCGACTTCGGCGATGCGCCGGAGCACCGCCTCGTCCACCTCGACGCGCATCGAGCGCAACACCGTGCGGCCGAACCTGTCCTCGACGCGCACCGGCGCGAGACCCGCGGTACCGGCCCCGATCGTGTATACCTTGACGCCCAGGGACCGCGCCAGTTCCGCCGCGGCGGCCGGCGATTCGACTCCCGCATTGTTGACGCCGTCGGTCAACACGACGGCGATGCGCGATTGCGCCGTCGATTCCCGCAGACGCTCTACGGCGAGCGCCAGGGCGTCGCCGATGGCAGTGCCGTCCTCCCGGCGGTCACGCACGGTCGCGAGGTCCCGCGCCACGGCGGTGAGATTGTTGTGATCCAGCGTCAACGGCACGGCGGTATCCGCGAAACCCGCAAAGGAGACCAAGCCGATCGCGTCGTCGGGCCGGCCGGGCAAATCGCCGTTTCCCAGCACAAAGGCCTCGAACACATCCTGAACCGCTTCCAGACGCGTGCGTTCCCGGGCGGCCGTGGACAGATCCAGCGCCCGCATGGAACTGGAAATGTCGACGACCATCATGACCGCGATCCCTTCGCGATGTATGCGGCTGAAACGCTCGCCTATGCGCGGGCCGGCGAGCGCGACGACCAAGGCGATCAGCGACAGGCACAACACCACGTCCGGCAGCCAGACCAGCCGTCTGCGCCAGCCGCCGGCCTCGTCGGGAAGAATGCGGAGCGAAGAGAACACGAGGCGTCCGGGCGCGCGGCGCGCGAGCAGGAACACCGGCACCGACAACAGCGCCAGCAGCAACAGCAGAGGCTCGCGAAACTCGATGGCGGTGATCGTATCCATGCTCATTGCCCCGCGGCGTCGGCGAAGTCCGACTCCGCTTCCGACAGGAAACGCCGCGCAACCGTGAGCGCGCCGCGCGATTCGTCCTCCGGGGGACTGTAGCGCGCGAACTTGACCCGATCGCAATTCGCGAGAAAGGCCGACAGGAGATCCCGGTGCGCCGCGGAGAATGCCACCGACCGGCGCGCTTCGAGCAGGAACTCCTCGGTGGTGAGTTCCGGCGCTCGAACGGCGTGGCGATCCTCGATGTAGCGGCGCACGATGTCGGACAGCTCGACATACCATGCGTCGACAGTCTCCGCGGCCGGCAGTCCACGTCCCTCGAGCGCCCCGAGGCGCCGCAGCGCCCGCTCGAAGGCCGTCGCCCTGGCGCGTTCGGTCGCCCGCCGGCGCCAAGCCATCGCGCCCGGGACGGCCCCGGCCACCGCCGCGGCGGCAAGGGTCAACCACGGCCACCAGCGCGACCACCAACCCCCCGGGAGTGTCGGCAGAGGCCCGCGCGCCGGACGCAGCGTCTCGACGACCGCGCCTTCGGGCAACACCGACTCGATCTCGAAAGGAAGCTCGTCGGTGATCAGTTCGCGCGGCGCGTCGTCGCCGGCGCGTTCATCGACATATTCGATACGCAGTCCCGGGATGCGTTGCCGGCCGCTCGCCGGACCGCGCAGCGTATAGTCCTGTCGCGCCAGCACACCGCCATCGGCGCCGGTCGAGATGCGCGGCGTGAAGTCGAGTATGGAAAAACGGCCGAGCGCTTCCCCGAAGTCCGGCATCTCGATGCGAACGCCCGGTTTGGCCTCGACCGTCAATGTCAACTTCAACGGATCGCCGAGCCGGGGCGCGGCCGGTGCCAGGGAGACCGACGCCGTGACGGGGCCTTCGCGGGTGATGCGCGACAGTTCCGGCGCCGCCTCCGGTTGCTCCGGCGCCTCGACGGTTGTCGCGGGCTGGCACGCGGCGAGGGAGGCGAGCACCAAGAGTGCGGCGGCGCGCGGCGTCAATGTCGAAACCGCCGTTCGCGCATGCGGAAGAAAGCCAGCAACGGCTCCACCACGGAACCCGTCGCGTCGATACTGACGACATCGATGCCGGAACCCCTCAGGCGTCGATGCAGCGCTTCGGCGCGCTCCCCTGCGTCCTGGGCAAGCGCCGAACGAAACGCGGCGGAGCCGGTGTCGACCAAGCGCCGCGCGCCGGTCTCCGCATCCTCCAGCATCACGAGGCCCGCGCCGTTGAACTCCGACTCGCGCCGATCGGTGACGCGCACCGCCACCACGTCGTGTTTGCGATTCGCGCCCCGCAGCGCGTCGAGATAGCCTTCGTCGAGGAAGTCCGATACCAGGAATAGCACCGCCCGCCGCGGCAGAACGCGCCGACAGAACTCCATCGCATGGGCGATATTGGTCGACCGCCGTCGCACCCCCCGCGTCCGCCGGCGCAACTCGGCGAAGCGACGCGCCAGCGCGCGCGGCAACCGGGAGAGCGCACCCTCGCGTGGACCGGCCGCCGAGGTCTCCCGCCCCCGCGCGAGCACCTCGCGGACCACCCTTAATGCGTGCTTCTGCCCCTTGCGCGGCGGTATGAACTGGTCGACATCGCCGTGGAACAGGAGCAGGCCCACCTTGTCGTCGTTGTGACTGGCCGAGAACGCGAGCAGCGCCGAAAGCTCCACCGCCGCCTCGCGCTTGGACCGCTCGGCCGAGCCGAAGTCGAGAGATGCGCTCATGTCGACGATCAGGAGAACGGTGAGCTGGCGCTCCTCGACATAGCGCTTCACGTAGGGCGCGCCCATGCGCGCCGTGACGTTCCAGTCGATGGTCCTTACGTCGTCGCCGGGAACGTAAGGCCGCACCTCGTCGAATTCGACGCCGCGGCCCTTGAATACGGAGACATACGCGCCCGCCAGGACATCTGCGACCTGACGGCCCGTTCGCAACTGGATCCGCCTGACCTGACTGACGATCTCCGCCGGGAGCATGTTGAAGTCCGCGGCTTAGGGTTAGGGAACTTCAACATTGGCGAGAATCACGTCGACGACGTCGTCCGCGCCGCGCCCTTCGGCTTCCGCCTCGTAGGTCACCACGACGCGATGGCGCAGTACATCCGGCGCGACGCTCTTGACGTCATGGGGACTGGTGTAGCTGCGTCCGGCCAGCAACGCGTTCGCCTTGGCCAGCCGAACCAGGTTGAGCGAACCGCGCACGGAAGCGCCGTACTCGATCAGTCCCGTCAACTCGGAGATGCCGGCGGCCGCCGGGTCGCGGGTGGCGGCGACCAGGTCCACCGCATAGCGCTTGACCTTGTCGTCGACGAATATCTGTTGCGCCACCTCCCGCGCAGCCAGGATGTCCGCGCCGGTCATGACGCGCGACGCCTTCGGCGCCCGACCCGTCCCCGCCATGCGGTCGATGATGCGCATCTCCTCGTCGCCGCTCGGATACCCGATGACGAGTTTCATCATGAACCGGTCGAGTTGCGCCTCCGGCAACGGGTACGTGCCCTCCTGCTCGATGGGGTTTTGCGTCGCCAGGACCATGAACGGGGCGTCGAGCGGAAAGGTCTGCTCGCCGAGCGTCACCTGCCGCTCCTGCATCGCCTCGAGCAGCGCCGCCTGCACCTTGGCCGGCGCGCGGTTGATCTCATCCGCCAGGATCAGGTTGCCGAACACGGGACCTTTCTTGACCGAGTAAGTGCCCTCCCTCGGATTGAATATCTGCGTGCCGGTGACGTCGCCGGGAAGCATGTCCGGCGTGAACTGTATGCGGGAGAAGTCGCAATCGACCGCATCGGCCAAGGTGCCGACGGCGAGGGTCTTGGCGAGGCCGGGGACGCCTTCGAGCAGCGCATGACCGTCCGCGAGCAGCGCCAGCAACAGGCGCGTCACGAGCTGGTCCTGACCGACGAGCACCTTGCCCACTTCGGCCCGCACGAGATCGAATCGCTCCCGGACCTCGGAAACACCCCCGGTGACATCCGCCGCCGCCATCGTACCTCCCGCTAATTCCCCACTTTCAGTCGCTTGAAGCTCAGCACATAGACCATGCGAGGCCGCAAAGGTTCCTTGCCCCGGCCCGGCGCAATGCCAACAGCCCGCTGAAAGATAACAGCTAGCGAATCTTGATCCAGTGTAGCAAGCGTTTCACGAGAGACTCTGCGAAAACCGGCACCGACGGACGGCGGAGGCGCGCTCGCTTGGAAAACGAGACGACTGTGGGGGGGCGTTTCGGTGGACGTCTTCATGCAGATCCTGTGGAAAAGCGCGGTGTTTCGTGCAACGGGGTGCTCCCCCAGCGAATCGGCGCCGCCGCCGCGCGACCGAGCATGGCTACGCCAATGGTGCGCTAGTGATCAGCGAACATGCCCAATTTACAGATTGGTCTATCCGGCGGCTACGCCTGACCACCGACCGACATCCACGCCTCTCGACCTATCCGCTTTGCAAGGTGGATGCTGCTAGACTGCTACCTTCCGCAGTGCGGACCGGGGAAACAAACGAGAAAAAGTCTCAACTCGTATTCGGATAATCGACAAATGACGAGGATAAGGAAGTGAGTACGCGAAGAGTCGCAATCGATGTACCGGAGAGCGTACTTCTTTCCGAGAAAACCGACGAGCGTGCTTTCGCTCGTGAACTTGGGATGCTGGCCGCTGTCAAGCTGTACGAGCTTGGTCGCCTTTCATCGGGGAAAGCCGCCGAGTTGGCCGGGATGACGCGTGTGGAGTTCCTGATGGCGCTTGATCGCTACAAGGTCTTTCCGCTAGAGGCGGAACTGAACGATTTGGAACACGAACATGTCCAAGGCGATCAGTGATACGTCGCCGCTACTATACCTCTATCGAATCGACGCTCTGAAGTGGCTCCCCACTCTTTGTGGAGAAATCTTAGTTCCTCGCGCCGTGACGCAGGAACTATCGGCAGTGCAACAGAGAGGGTATGACGTTCCGGACCCGCAACACTACAACTGGCTTGAGATAGTTGAACCTCGCGTCATTCCGCCCGACTGGCTGAGTCTGGATCTGGGAGCGGGAGAGCTGGCTACGCTGGCTCTGGCGCTGGAACAGCCTGAATGTGTCGTCCTGCTGGATGACCGACAGGCGAGGCGCATCGCCCAGGTGGCTGGCCTCAACGTGTGGGGAACGCTACGCGTACTCATTGAAGCGAAGAGTCACAGTCTGATCGAACGCATCGCTACCTATCTGAGTGCGCTGGAAAATACCGGGATGTGGATATCGGACCAAACTAGACGTCGTGTGCTCGCATTGGCTGGTGAAGGACAGCCCGTCGGCAATAACGACGCGCCTCTCGCTTGAATCCCGACCATCCGTTTCACGCAGCCAGAGCGGGTTGGATGCGCGGGGAGACAATAACCTGAGAAAGTTGCTCCGGATCGTGGAATCATCCTGCCCGTTTGACCAGTATCCACCCCGCGGCCCAGCACACCGCGATGGACGCCAGGACCGCGAGCCAGGGTGGAATATCGAATACCACGCTTGCCGGCGCAAGGAGATCCTGCAGGTACTTGAATGCCAATCCGGCGGTCACGCCCACCGTAAGGCGGGCGCCCATGCCGACCTCGCGCAGCGGTCCGACCACCAGGCCCACCGCCAGCAGCGCAAGTCCCAAGGCCGCCAGCGGCTGCAGCAGCTTGCCCCATAGCGCGATCCGATACGTATCCGCGCTCAGCCGTTCGCGGTCCAGCCGCCCGATCTGGACCCGGAGGTCGGCAACGGAGAGCTTGCGCGGATCGACCAGCGCGCGCGCCGCAAGCAGTTTCGGATCGACATCGCTCTCCCACGCGGCCCGGTCGTCGGCTTCGACCGCGGTGCCATCCTCGCCGATGCGCGTCGAGCGCACGTCGGTGAGCCGCCACAACCCGTCGCTCTCGTCGAATACCGCAGACGCCGCACGGCTTGCGGTGCGCAGCCGTTGACGCTCCAAGTCGAACTGGCTCACGCCGATCAGTTCGCCGTCTGCGCCCAGTGCATCGACCCGGGTATAGACGCTGCCCTGCCGGTGCCAGTATGCCTCCAGGCGGATCGTCGCCGAATCCTGAAGCGCCCGCGACCGCACAGCCTCGCCCGCGGCGTCCAGGCGCGGTGCCGCATACTCCCCGATCGCGGCGGCCACCAGCGAAGCGCCCGCCACCGGTATCGCCAGCGCGCCGAAGATGCGCCACAGGGACGCACCGGCGGCCCGCAGGACCGTGATCTCCGAGTTTCCCGCCAGCGTGCCGAGCCCGATCAGCGCGCCGAGAAAGATCACGTAGGGCGCCAGTTCGTAGATGCGCCGGGGCGACGTAAGGAGGACGAAACGCAGCGCCTCGCCCCCGCCATAGGCCTCCTGTTCACGGCTGAGTTCCTCGACCAACGCGAACAATGTCGTCAGGGCAAAGAAACAGACCAGCACGACCAGCATGGCGGACAGCGCCGCCCGCCCGACATGGCGGTCCATGACGTTCAGCGCGGACATACGAACAAGTTCACTTTCCGGCGATCGACGGTCATATGGGCCGCGCGCTCCGTCGTATGGCGTAGAAGGCGAGCGCGATCATCACCGCATGCACCGGCCAGATCCCGACAGCGGCGGGCAGCGACCCGTCCGCCACCGCGCTGCGGGCAGCGGCACAGGCAAGGAAATATGCGGCGAACAGCACCGTGCCGGGGACGATCCGCGCGAAACGCCCGGCCCGCTGCCGGACCCGCGCCATCCCGAACGCGGCCAACGCTCCCACCACCGTCAGGAGCGGGAGGCTCGCGCGCCACTGGAGTTCGGCCACGTGCGCAACGTTCCCGGAGTCGAGCCTCCCCGTGGGCAGCGCCGCCGCCTTGCCGAACGCCGCGTCTTCAGTGTTCGGTTCGATGCGATGGCCGAGACGTTCGAACTCGACCACATCGAAAGCCGCATCGCCCGCCCTGCCTTCGTATCGCGCGCCCCGTTCGAGCAGCAGGAACCGGCTACCCGTGTCGGCATCCACGTACTGGCTGCCCGCTTCCGCCCACATCGTCGAGAAATCCAACCCTTGGTGTTCGCTCATGAAGACGCGGAGGAGACGGCCGCCTTCCGGGTCGACATCCTCCGCATAGGTCACGCGCTTGCCCTTGTCGGAACCGTGGAACACGCCCGGAGGAATGGAGGGAAGCAGCAGCGACGATTGCTGTTCCGACAGGAGTTCCGAGGCCGCACGCGTGGCGGCCGGCGTGACGGCGAGCGCCAGAGAGGCGACGCCGCCCGCCACGGCCAGTATCCCCGCGGCGAGCCAGGACAGGATGCGCAGCGGGCTGGCGCCGGCGTTCGTCAGGGCGGCGAATTCACCTTCCGCGTGCAGGCGTCCGCAGGACATCAGCACCGCGAGCATGAGCGCGAACGGCGCCGTGAGCTGGGCGAATTCCGGCAGCCGCAACCCCGCCAGCAGCCACAGCGCGTCGGCCGAATACCGTCCGAGCGCGGCCTCCTGCAGATATCCGATGAAACGTCCGCCCAGCGCAATGACGAGCAACGTGAGGAACACCACCCCGAATACCCCGGCCAGTTCCCGGTTGACGTGCCGGAACGCTACAGCCATGCGGATGTCCCCCGGCCAGTGGCTTCAGCGGTTTCCTGCGCAGGGTGCGTTTGTTCCATGGAACACATAGGCTACACTGCCGTTACTTGGTCTCGGGGGAAGCCCATTCCCTTGAGCCAGCACCCCGATCCAGAACGCAAATTATGAAGTACACGACGCGAACCGGGAATCCGGCGAACGTGCGAACCGATTGCCTGGTGGTCAGCCGGGGGCGCGCGCGGGACATCGCGAGCGCGCTCGACGTCCAGGAATTCGTCGACCACGCGCTGGCGCAGAAGCCGAAAGGCATCGCCGTGATTCCGATCCCGACCCCGATCAAGAACCTGATGGTGGTCCCCGGCGACCTCGAGATCGAAGATGCGGCCTTCCGCAGACTGGCGGGCCGGGCCGCCAGCGCACTCAAGAACCTCGCCGCGCGCAACGCGGTATGGTGCCTGAACGATCTCGACGTCGACGGGCGCGACATCTACTGGAAGACGCGCGTGGCATTGAGCGCTTTGTCCGACGCCCTCTACTGGTACGACGATTTCCAGTCCAAGTCATCGAAGGACGCGCGTATCTCCCGCGTCGGCGTGCTCGCGGAGGCCGGCACCCGCACCAGCACGGCGCTGGCGGTCAAGCACGGCCAGGCGCTCGACGACGGCATGGCTCTGGCCCGCAATCTCGCCAACACGCCGCCGAACGTGTGCAACCCGTCCTACCTCGCGGACGAAATCGGCAAGCTTGCCGACGGGGACGCAGTCACCGTCGAGGTCCTGGAGGAAGAACGGATCGAGGAACTCGGCATGGGCGCCTTCATGTCGGTAACCCGGGGCAGCAGGACGCCGGGCAAGCTGATCGTCGCGCAGTACCGGGGCGGCGCGCCGGACGATGCGCCCATCGTCCTGATCGGCAAGGGCGTCACCTTCGACACCGGCGGAATCAGCATCAAGCCGTCCGGGTCGATGGACGAGATGAAGTTCGACATGTGCGGCGCGGCGACCGTGACCGCCGCTCTGGTCGCCGCGGCGGCCGCGGAGTTGCCCATCAATCTCGTCTCCATCGCCGCCGCCGCCGAGAACATGCCGGACGGCGCGGCCTCCCGTCCCGGAGACATCGTGACGACCATGTCCGGGCAGACGGTGGAAATCCTGAATACGGATGCCGAAGGCCGCCTGCTGCTGTGCGATGCCCTGACCTACGCCGAGCGTTTCGAGCCGAAGGCCGTGGTGGATGTGGCGACCCTGACCGGCGCCATGGTGGTCGCGCTCGGAAGCCACGCGAGCGGTCTCTTCTCCAACGATGACGAATTGAGCGATGCGCTGGTGGCAGCCGGACAGACGAGCGGCGACCGGGCCTGGCCGATGCCGGTGTGGCGCGAATACCAGAGACAACTGAGGAGCAACTTCGCGGATTTCGCGAACGTCGGCAGCCGCTCGGCGGGCGCCGTCACGGCCGCCTGTTTCCTCGCCCGCTTCGCGGTCAAGTTCAAGTGGGCGCACCTCGACGTCGCCGGCACGGCGTGGCGCACCGGGGCGGCGAAAGGCGCCACGGGGCGCCCGGCCCCGCTGTTGTTCCAGTACCTCCTCGATCAAGCTTCCGCGTGACCCGGATCGACTTCTACATCCTGCCGGACGTAGACAGCGAATCGAAATTCCGCTTCGCCTGCCGGCTCGCCCATCGCGCCATCGCCGACGGCGGACAGGCGCATGTGCGAACGGCGTCGGCCGAGGAAACCGCCGCCCTCGACGCCCTGATGTGGATCTATCCCGAAGGCCGCTTCCTGCCGCATACGACGGCTCCTGACGATAAGGCTCTTTCTAGCGAGGGACACCCTCGCGCTTCTACTTCTAGCGAGGGACACCCTCGCGCTCCCGGGCCGAAGGCCCTTGTTCGCATCGGGCACGAGGAACCGCCGCCTGGTCCGGATGAACTGCTGATCAACCTAGGTCAAGACATTCCCGCGTATTTTGACCGGTTTCAACGCGTGTGCGAGGTGGTGCCGGGGCCGGAACGGGCCGCCGGAAGGGCGCGCTACGGCCAGTATCGCCGGCGCGGCTATCCGTTGCACCACCACGAGTTGGACGACTGGGAAACGGCGCGTTGAAAGGGCCCCGCAGCCGTTGCCTCCGGCCTCGCCCGTTTTCCTGCGAGGGGCGCCCCCTCGCGCTGCTCTTTTCCTGCGAGGGGTACCCCCTCGCGCTCCCCGGCCCCGGCCCCTCTCTTCG
>CAZFGB010000113.1:0-15772 GCA_964518405.1 uncultured Pseudomonadales bacterium
CGAGCGCCGCCCCGAAGTAGAGCACGACCATCGCCGGCACCAGCTTGCCCGCGACTTCGCCGATCCGCCGGATGCCGCCGATGACGACGACGCCCACAAGGGCGGCGACAACGATGCCCGTCGCCCACGCGGGAACGGAGAAGCTGTTCGTCAGCGCCGCCGCCATCGAGTTGACCTGCACGGCGTTGCCGATGCCGAATGCCGCGACCGCACCAAAGACCGCGAATGCCAGGCCGAGCCACTTGCCGAGTTCCGGCGCGAATTCCCCGACGCCGTTGCGCAAGTAGTACATCGGTCCGCCGACATGCTTGCCGTCCTGGTCCACTTCGCGATAGGTCACCGCGCACACCGCTTCCGCGTACTTCGTAGCCATTCCGAAGAGCGCGATCAGCCACATGTAGAAGATCGCGCCCGGGCCGCCAAGCGCGATCGCGGTCGCGACGCCGGCGATATTCCCCGTGCCGACGGTGGCCGAAAGCGCCGTCATCAGCGCGTTGAACGGTTTGATCTCCCCCGAGCCGGACGGATCGGATCGATCGAACAGCAACCGGAATCCATAGATGATCTTGCGCCACGGCATGAACACCAGCCCGAGGGTCAACAGCAGGCCGGTGACACCCAGCATCCCGAGCATCGGCGGCCCCCAGACAAAGGCGTTGACCTGGTCGATGAAGGAGTTCAGTTGGTCCATGGATCTATCCTGTGTGATGCGGGCAGGATTGACAGCAGCGACCGCATGGCCGCGGCGATATCCTTGTGTAAGAAGTCATCGGCTTGAACGGATGCGGGAAGCAAAGGGCTAACTTGGTGTTATGCTGCGTACTATAAATTTGGAGGGGTTTCGTCATGTACTCACAATCCGTTCACCTTCGGGTGATTGTATGCATATCGCTGCTGCTGTTGGTGCCCGTCCTTGCTCAGGAAACTGCGCCGGCAAGCAGTACCGCCATCACAACGCAGGACTGCAAGGATGCATGGAGTCTGTGCGGCGCGGCGCCGGGTTGTGACATCAGGAAAATTGAGGCCGAAGCGGACTCGGGATCGACCTTCCTGAACACCTGCTATATAGAGACAGACTGCAGGGTGGTACCTGGTGGCCAGGACGATGCGTACAGCTGGTTTCGTGGTGGGCCGGATTCGGTGGAACAACTGACAACTTGCGATGGCATTCTGAAAGTGTGGCAAGGCAGTCGGCCGGCCACCTGTCAATAGCCTCAGGCGTTCGCCTGGAATCGCCATCCAGCTTGATTGTGCTTGGCAGCCGCGGCTGATCGATCCGTACGCCGACTTCCTGCGCGACGTCCGGCCGCCAGCGCCCAGGCCGGCTTCGAGACGCCCCCGGGCCGACGAACCAAGCCGACCGTCTACGCCGAGCTTGAGACTCCGGCGCGAAGCTCGTCCATCACCCATTGGTTGAGGCTCTTGCCCTCAGCGGCGGCCGCGACTGCAATGGTTTCGTGAAGTGTCGGTGGTATGCGCAAATTGAACTTGCCGGAGAACCTCCTGCGCGGCTCTACGTCATCTTCTTGGCACATGTCGAGAAATACCTTGAGCGAGATGGCGCCCTCCCGCCTCAATCCGGTGACGTCCTTCGCGTAGAAATCCGCCCCGCCATTCAGATCCAGGAACTCGCCCCGGAACATGTCAATGTCAGGATCGAACTCAATGACGGCCCGGTAGCCATCGATCTCCATCGTGTTTCTCATGGCTCAACTCCGTGTTGTCTCAGCCATTCGCGAACGCTCTGTACCGCGCCCTTGTCCGTGTCCGGTCCAGGGTGAGGTCGATGGAACACACGCCGTTCACCAAACAGTCGCACCCCAACACGAGAACCCTCTCTCTCGCTTATCTCCGCACCAAGTTCAACGAATAGCGCTTCAAAATCCCTCCATTGGACATTGCTTCTGACTGGATGACGGAATATGGCGGCGAGGGTTCTCCTGTGTCGATCGTTCACGACGCCATAGTACCGAAAAGCGATACCATGTAAACCAGAAAGTCAGCTCGCACCAGCATTGCCAGATGGTTCATCGACTGCGATGTCGGCGAGACTGACATTCAGATGGATGGCCCCCTCATGAAGGAATGAACGAAAACGCGCCTCGACCATGCTGTCGCCGTTGAGGTTCTCCTCTGCGATTCCGTCGGGAAGTTTCAGAAAGAGCTCCCACAACGTCATGCTCTCAAGACCGCGTCCGAGTGCCCACGCCTTGTTCTCCGTGGGTCGCAGCCAGCGCCCCTCGTGCAGCACGTCGAAGACTCGGGCCCGCTCGTTCCGCGTCATCGGCACGGCCTGCAGGATGTCGGCATCCGTGACGGAGTGCCCGTCGAGATGCGCCCGATGCAGCAATTCCAGCACTTTCGCGCACTTGACCGCCGCCGGCACGCCATCCGGCTCGTCCTCCCAGGGGATCAGGGAAAGGGTGCGCACGCAGATGGCTCCAATGAGGATCAGCACCCAGACGAGGTACAACCCCATGACGAAGAGCGGCAGCGCGGCGAAGGCGCCGTAAACGAGTTCGTTCTCGAACCACGGAACCGCCCGGGCGAAGACCTCCTTCGCGAAAGTCAGGAGTACCGTGGTCACGACGCCACCGACGAGGGCGTGGTCGAACCGGACGCGGCAACTCGGTACCGCGTAATAGAGCAAGGTGAACGTCAGCGCCGTCGCCAACGGCGGAACCGCCTCGCGGACGCCCTCCATCACCGGGGAGCCCCGCAGATCCGCCAAGTAGTTGAGACCGAAGTCGTAGCTCGCAGCCGTGACGGCGACCCCGATCATCGGAACCCCGAACGACACGATTCCCCAGTAGGAAAAAAATCGCGCCATGCCGGTGCGGGTGTTCGCGACGTGCCAGATGCGGTTGAACGACTCTTCCATGCGCATCAGCATGAGCATGGTGGTGATGAACACGACGCCGACTCCGACCAGCGTCAGTTCGTTTGCCTTGGCGGAGAACTCCCGCACCTTGTCGAGCACGGCCTCGCTGGAACCGGGCAGGAAGGTCTCGAACACGAAGCTCGTGATGGTGTCGCCCACGCCGGCGAATTCCGGCAGCAGCGACAGGATCCGGTAGACGACCGCGAAGAACGGCACCACCGCGATCATCGTCGTGAACGTCAGCGCGGCGGCGGCCACGGTGCAGCCGTCGTCGCGAAACTGGCGCGCCACCTGCCGCAGGAACCAGCGACCGTATCGCCATGATTTCAGCCCAAGATCGAGCACTGCCGTGTTACCTGCAAATCAACTGAAACGCTGGCGAGTCGAAGCTGAAGCATCGTCCAACGCCGAGCTGAAATTTGAATTAGCCGACCTCGCATGTTAGCTCTACCGCCGACCACCTCGACATTCGAAGGAGTCCAATGTGGCTGACGACCTTCCTGAGAAGCTAAAGTCCGGTGAACCAGCAAGGCTATTCCCCGTCTTGGCCGAGACGTCCAAAGAAGGGCGTGCCCTCTCCGTCTTGCTTGCCTGTGTCGCGAATGTAGATGATTTCGGACGGACGCTATTGTCTACGGTGGGACAGCGCGTCGGCGTGCGGGCTCGCGTCAAGACATTCACAGAAGTCGTTCTCGAAAATGCTCCGGAAGGAGTTTCCGGACGACCTGATGGAATGATCATCGTTGAAGTTGGCCGGAGGTCCTGGAGCGCCCTGATAGAGGCAAAGGTTCGTCGATCTCGGCTTGATTCAGATCAAGTACAAGCCTACCTGAGGCTCGCCAGGGCGAACGGCGTCGATGCAGTCATAACCATCTCCAATGAGTTCACGGCCGTGCCACATCACCATCCCATCCGAGTCTCTCGACTCCCGAAGGGTGTTGGTCTGTTTCATTGGTCCTGGACAAGCATCTTGACGTACGCAAAGGTGCTACTCGCGGCCAAAGAAGTCGAGGATCCGGAACAACTGTTCCTGTTGGCCGAACTCGTTAGATTCCTGGACCATCCGAGCACCGGCGTCCTGCGCTTCGACCGGATGGGAGGCGATTGGAGGAACGTCGTCACATCAGTAGTCGCTGGTGCCAAACTGGCGAAAACGTCCGACGCCGTGGTCGATACCGTAGCCAGTTGGCACCAAGAGTGCCGCGACTTGGCGCTCAAACTAACGGAGCTAGTAAACGCAAATGTAGTGATTCGGCTCCCAATGGCCCATCGGACTGATCCGCGGCGGCGGGTCGCTGATGAAGCCGCCACGTTCTGCAACACAGCTACGTTATCAGTTGAGTTCAATGTCCCTGCGGCCGCATCGCCTATAACGGTCCAGGCAGATCTTCGAACAAGATCAATTCAGGTGTCGATGAATCTTCGGGCGCCCGGCGACCGGAAATCCTCGAGAGCACGGACAAATTGGCTATTGCGCCAGCTTGTCGGGAGCGATGCCAAGGATCTGCACGTTCGGGCAGTCTGGCCCGGCAGGAGAACGGCAACGATGAACGCGCTGGAAGTTGTTCGTGCAGACCCAGATGCAATTCGTCCTGAGAACCCAGCGCTTTCGCCACGAGCGTTCGAAGTGATGTTAGTGAGAGACGCAGGAGCACGGTTTTCCGGAACAAAAACATTCGTCGATGAACTGGAAACGTCAGTTCTACGCTTCTACGCGGAGGTTGGCCAGAGGCTCAAGCCATGGCAGGCAAGTGCGCCGCGCATCGTCGCGCAGAAGGAACCAATTCAGAAAGAATCGGCGGCTCACTCTAACGACAAAGCCGACACCCAGAGTGTCACCCTCGACACGTCAGACAAACAGCACGCAAAGGTCGCAAAGGTATAGCTAATGGCCGAACCCGCTTCCACACTTGAACAGCACGCCGTGCGTACTTCTCTCGGCTACGCCACCGACGAGGGCGACCAGTACTACTACGAAATCGCGGCGCCGGATTCCGAGGGACGGAATCTTGGCAGCGGCACCGCCCGACACGACGTGTCGATCTTCAACGCGCGCGAGTGGCCGGAACCGATCACGCTCGAGGTGCACGGATTCGAACTCCAGCGCGATGCGCTGCCGCCGATCGACTTCCTGGACGCCGAATGCGTCAGGCGAATCTACTACCCGGCCATGGAGCAGATCGCCAAGCGATGCACCGGCGCCTCTCGCATCCACATCTTCGATCACACGGTGCGGCACGGCGACGGGGAAGTTCGGCGGACGAAAGGTCTCAAGGGGCCGGCGAGAGGCGTGCACAACGACTATACGCACTGGTCGGCCAGGAAGCGTGTGCAGGATCTGTTGCCCGACGAGGCCGATGCGCTGCTCAGGCGACGGTTCGCCATCGTCCAGGCATGGCGGCCGATCGGTCATCGGATCGAATCCGACCCCATCGCCGTCGCCGATGCGCGCACGGTGGACGAATCGGACTTCATTCCTGCGCCGAGGCCCGCGCCGGGCCGCGTGGGAGAGATCTGGCGAGCCCGCTACAACCCGAACCACCGGTTCTTCTACTACCCCTACTTGATCCCGGAAGAGGCGGTGTTCTTCAAGGTATACGACTCGGCGCCCGACGGACGGGCCCGATATACGTTGCACACCGCGTTCGAGTTGCCGGATGCTGGCCCGAAGGCAGCGCCGAGGCACAGCGTGGAGATGCGCCTGTTCGCGTTTTTCTGATCGATACGCGTTCCCTTCGCCCGGCATAGGAACCATCACGATGGTCCTGAGCGACCAAAGCCCGCTTTCGTTTCAGGACGAACTGCCTGGAAGCGTCGATGTCGTCGTCATCGGCGGCGGCGTGGCGGGCATCTCCACCGCCTGGTTCCTCGCGAAGCGCGGCGTAGACGTTGTGGTGCTGGAAAAAGGACGCGTCGCCGGAGAGCAGTCAAGCCGCAACTGGGGCTGGATTCGCAAGCAGGCGCGGGATGCGGACGAACTGCCCATCGTCATCGAGAGCCAGGAAATATGGGCGGGTTTGTCGAAGGAGATCGGCGAAGACATCGGCTTCGCGAGCCGCGGCGTCGCATACCTCGCCGACACGGAAAGCCAGATGGCGAAGCACGAGGAGTGGCTCAAGGTCGCCGAGCAGCATCAACTGGATACCCGGCTTCTCACGAGCAGCGAAGTCGAAGCGCTGATTCCCGGGCTCCCGGGACGTTACGCCGGCGGCCTGCACACGCCAAGCGATGCCCGCGCCGAGCCTTTTCTGGCCGTCC
Organism: uncultured Pseudomonadales bacterium; assembly: GCA_964518405.1. Lineage (GTDB taxonomy): Bacteria > Pseudomonadota > Gammaproteobacteria > Pseudomonadales > Azotimanducaceae > VXNE01. Next base: position 6,140 of record CAZFGB010000113.1, read on the forward strand.
CGGCGCTGGCGCGGGCGGTGCGACGTGAGGGCGGACGGATCATCGAGAACTGCGCGGTGCGCGGCATCGAGTTCGAGGCGGGCGCGGTAGCCGGCGTCGTCACCGAACTCGGCCCGGTTCGGACCCAGGCCGCGGTCTGCGCGTGCGGCGCGTGGAGTTCACTACTGCTGCGCCACGTGGGTCTCGACCTGCCGCAACTCACGTTTCGGGCCACCGTGGCGCGGACCGCGCCCGCGCCCGACTTCTACGACGGCAACGCTTCAGCGCCGGGGTTCGGATTCCGCCGCCGCCAGGACGGTGGATACACCGTCTCCGCAGCGGGAACCAACGATCACTTCGTCGGGCTCGACTCATTCCGCTATTTCTCGAGGTTCCTCCACATCGCGAAGGCCAACACGGGCAATCTTCAGTTGCGGTTCGATGGAGTACTCGGCCGCATGAAGCCCCGGAACTGGCGCGACGACGAGGAAAGTCCCTTCGAACGCGACCGGGTGCTGAACCCTCCGCCTTCCGAGCGCGCGTTGCGCAGGCTCGGCGAGGCCATCCGAAAGCGCGTGCCGGCCCTCGAAGGGATCCCCCTCGTGGAATCCTGGGCCGGCATGATCGACATGACGCCGGACGTGGTACCGGTGCTGGACGAGGCAGACGACCGTCCCGGACTCTTCATAGCCACCGGGTTCAGCGGCCACGGTTTCGGAATCGGACCTGGCGCGGGCAGGGTCATGGCGTCGCTCGTGCTCGGCGAGTCACCCGGACACGACCTGACGCGATTCCGTTTCTCCCGGTTTCACGACGGCACGCCCCAGCGGGTGGGTCCTGGGATTTGATCACGTGACGCTGCGGCGGCGCATGGTGGACTACGGTTTCCTCATGCGCCGGATGGACGGTTCGGTGTATTTCCTGAACTACGGCCGCGTCGCGGAAGTCCTCGGCGACCCCGCCGTTGAAATCGACGCTGGCGCGATCAACGACGAGATCCTGCGACATCGTCAATTGCGCAAGCAATCCCGCTTGCGAGGGACATGGGTTCAGTCTCGAACGGACCGCTTCGGTCTAACTCTAACGCAATCCTTCAAGAATCCTGGCGATGGAAGCGCCCCGTAATCCCTGCTTAGTTCCCGCGTAAGCGGAACCGTCCAGGTCAACCATCTGGCGGGCCACGTCGAGGGCTGACTCCCGAAGCTTCTCCGGCGCAACCACGTCGTCCAGGAAACCGGCGTCCTTGGCGCCCTCGGGCGAGAACATCGTTGCGCCCAGGGCTGCCCGGGCAAGGTGGCGCCTGGACAGTCGCTCATCTGCGAGCATCACCGCGAACGGCGGCAGGGCCAGGCCGATCGCCGTCTCGTTCAACCCGATGCGAAAGTCGCCCTCCGCACCGACACGGTAGTCAGCCGTCAACAGGCACAGTGCGCCCAGGGCTACCGCGTGTCCGGTGGATGCGATCGCCAGCGGCTGCGGCAGACCGTAGAGGCGCATGAGCAGGCGCGCGCCCCCGCGGGTCATTTTCCTTGCAACGTCCTCGTCATCGCCGCGGATCACCCGAAGGTCGAAACCGCCGGAGAAAAGCCCCCGGCGTCCCGTCAGCATGACGACCTTGGCCTCGTTCGCCGCCCGGTCGAGATGGCCGTCCAACGCGGCGATCATGTCCGGGCCGAAGACGTTGGCCTTGCCGTCGTCCATCGTGACCACCGCCACGTGGTCGATGAGTTCGTAGGTCGCCGGTTCAGCCATGTTTACCTCCGGAAGCGGCGGCGAAGTGTACACCGCAGTTGCCCTACCCGGGGCGAACGCCGCGATGATGCGGCACAACCGCTGAGGTACTGCATTCCGTCAACCAACCATCCAAACGGTGCGCCCAATCGAAGCTGGCGATCACCAGGGTCGGCCTTGGGGCAGGCTTTCCAAAGCTCCGGCGAGCTGGCCCCCAAGCCCCTCGAACGCCAGATCGTTCAGGAATTGCCGGCGCCAAAGCAGCTCCCGATCGGGTTGGTTCAGTTGCGCCATATCGCAGACCTCTTCCCAGTTTCTTCCGATAACGGAGATCTGGTTCCTCATGACGGTCAGAGCGCGCTCATCCGAAAGAAGAAACTTGTTGGCTGCTGCGAGGCACAGCGAAAGCTGGCTACGACGGCCGGGACCGTGGATTTGCATGGCCTGCGATGCCTCGCGCCCGATCCTGGATTGCGGGCAAACGTCGTAGGCTGGCGCAAGTGCAAGACTATCGCCGTCCCAGAAGGCGGCATGATTCCGGGCATGGTCGTCCGTGTTGCCGACGAGAATGTTGAAGGTCATGCGCGCGAAGAGTTCCTTCAGGGTTTCCACCGGTGCGATGAATCGAGCTCGAATGATGTCGGCGAGCGCTTCATAGGACGCGTGAGCCGCCATGCGCTCGTCAAGGCCGAGCAGCGTCAGGGCCGACACCATGGCCATCCGTGTCCAGCCGGTCTCCGACAGCGTTCGGTCGAAGCGTCGGATCAGGAGGACATCCTTGTTCATCGCCCGAACGAGCTTGACAGACGCAACATCCAATCCGGCCGCCTTTGCAAGACGCATGGCGATGAATTCGGCCTTGATGACGTTATAGGTATCGATCGACGACGAGAACTTCGCGACATACTTGATGTCGCCATCCCGGATGAGCGCTTTCGGCCTCGCCCCTCCGATGGCCGTGCCGTGCTGCAATGCCTCGGCCGGATCAGGCGCCAACGGCAGGCCACGGTCAACGCGGTCTGCGGAGTCCAGCAATCGGTCGAGCGTTTCGTTGTCGGACTCGCGCGGAACGTAATTCGTCGGGGACGCCTGGAAGTCGAGCGCCCCGATACGATCGGAGCCGGACTGGAGCATGAACGTAAGTTCGTCGAGGTCGACCATCTCGCCCGCCCCGTTGCGACCGCCGGCAAACCGATGGGCGATCACGCGGCGACCCCAAGCGTCCGGCGACGAATCGCGCAGGACATTGGCAATATCGAGCGGGGGCGCGGGCAAGATGGCGCCGACGCGCAGTGGCAGTTCGGGCGCATAGACGGGAATCGCGTCTTCCCTGGCCAAGTAAGAGCGTCCGTACGTGAACACGAAATGATCGTCCTCCGCGTGAATGCGGCCCGCGACGACCGGCGCGGTCTTGCCGGGTAGCCATATCCAGACAAACGCCTCTCGGGGCCGAGAGGCATCAGAAATCATCGTCGACTTCCCTTCGGGACTTGCGGATCGAACCAGGCATCAAGGCGAGCCTGTCATCGGTCCGCTCAATCTGCGGCGCCAGTGTCGTCGCCTCTGGAACAAACAGATCGACACCCGTCAGGGTTGCCGCCTCCAGCACGAGACCGATCGCCACCGAGGGACTCCCCTTCTCGATGAGTTGCAACGTGCTCCTGGCGACGCCGATACGGGCCGAGAGATCGTATTCGGACATTCGCCGACGCTTCCGGGCCAGCCTGATCTGCTTTCCCAGAAGCGTAAGCGCTTCTTCGGTTAGGCGCGAGTAAGTGCGCGGCGTAATGGACATCAGGTCATGAATGACTTTTTTAACAGTCATTAAAATACTCAAGACCGATATATCGGTCAATATTCGCTTTCAGAAGTTTGGCCATCCCCAACGGGACGCGGCCGGGTCACTGGTCTAATCGCAAGCGCCCTAGTAGCCTTGTAACCACTCATCAGGCATCCAGGAGGGCGGTCCGGATGGCAACCAGACTTCAGAGGAACCAATACGAAGTATTGAAAGTCTCGCCGAGCCTTGGCGCAGAAGTGCACGGAATATCGCTGGCGCAGGCCGGCGCCGCCGAGGCGGAGGAGATCCTGGATCTGCTCCACGAGCATCTCGTCCTGTTCTTCCCCGGGCAGCACATGACGACGGAGGAGCACATCGAGTTCGGCAACCACTTCGGTCGAATCGAGGGGCATCCCAATGTCAGGAACCGCACGCCGTACCCCGAAATCCTGGAACTCGTGGGAAGCCGGGGAGGCGTGGCCGACGAGTGGCACAGCGACCTGACGTTCCAGTCGGAACCTTCCATCCTGTCGATCCTGCGGGTGGTGACGTGCCCCGACGTGGGCGGCGACACGATGTGGGCCAACATGTACAAGGCGTACGACGAGCTTTCGGCGCCGCTACGCGATCTGTGCGAGGGCCTGACGGCGCTGCACGACGCCCATCCCCACAACCGGGCCGATGTGATGGCGCTGCACCCGGTGGTGCGGGTCCACCCCGTGACCCGCAGGAAATCGCTCTTCGTCAACGAGCACTTCACGCGCCGCATCGTCGAGATGAGCCACGAGGAGAGCGAATTGCTCCTGAACTACCTCACGCGGTGGGTGTCGAGTCCGCGGTTCACGGTGCGCTATCAATGGTCCGAAGGGACGGTCGCCATCTGGGACAACCGGTGCACGCAGCATTTCGTGCTCGACGACTTCGACGGCGAGCGCATCATCCAGCGCGTGACGGTGGTCGGCGACGTGCCGGAAGCGGCGAGTCCCGCACGCTGGGCGCCGTACATGCACGACAAGGGCGCGACGCGACGCCACGACCGGCAGCTCCGGGACTTTCTGCGGGACGCTTCCGACGCCCCGACGGACAATGCCGTACAAGGCATGTAAGCCCCCGCCAGGTTGTCGGTTTCCGTGACCGTGCGGCCCGGCTCGTGCTCGAACGCGCACCCCGCCTCAAGCTCTTCGAAATACTCCCCGGCCATCGAATGATCCCCTTCGGGGCCATGCTAACCTCTCGCAGATGGACTTTGAAACGAACGCCGAGCACCAGCTCATCCGGGATGCGATCGGCAAACTGTGCGCCAACTTCCCGGACGAATACTGGGCTGCGCGCGACCGCGAACACCGCTTTCCCTGGGACTTCTACAACGCGATGGCGGCCGATGGCTGGATCGGCGTCGCTATTCCGGAGAAGTACGGCGGCAGCGGCCGCGGCATCACCGAAGCATCCATAGTGCTGGAGGAAGTGTGCGCCTCCGGGGCCGCGATGAACGGCGCGAGCGCTGTCCATCTTTCGATCTTCGGCATGCACCCGGTGGTCCGCCACGGGTCGGAGGAAATGAAGCAGAAGTACCTGCCGAAGGTCGCGAAAGGCGATCTTCACATCTCGTTCGGCGTGACCGAACCCGATGCGGGCACCGATACGACGTCCATTGCCACCACCGCGAGCCGCGACGGCGACCACTACGTCGTCCGGGGACGCAAGGTGTGGACGACCAAGGCGCTCGATGCCGAACGCGTGTTGTTGCTGGTGCGCACACAACCGCGCGACGCGGTCGAAAAACGAACGCAGGGCATGACTCTGCTGCTCGCCGAGCTGCAGCGCCCGGAAGTCAGCATATCGCCGATCGAAAAGGTCGGACGAAACGCCATCGCGACCTGCGAAGTCGTATACGACGACCTCCCTGTGCCCGTCACCGACCGCGTAGGCGAGGAAGGCATGGGGTTTCGATACCTGCTCGACGGCCTGAACGCCGAGCGCATTCTGGTTGCCGCCGAATCCTTGGGGATAGGCCGGGCCGCGATGCGGCGCGCAGTCGATTACGCCAACGAGCGCGTCGTCTTCAATCGGCCGATCGGCATGAACCAGGGCGTTTCCTTCCCCTTGGGCGAGGCCAGAATGCGCCTCGATGCGGCCGAACTGATGACCCGCAAGGCGTCCTGGCTCATGGACCGGGGCGAGCCGTGCGGCGCGGAAGCCAACATGGCGAAGTGGCTCGCCGCCGACGCCTGCTTCCAGGCCGCCGATCAGGCCGTGCAGACCCATGGCGGATTCGGCTACGCCAAGGAATTCCACGTCGAGCGGTATTGGCGGGAGGCGCGCCTGCAGCGCCTCGCCCCGATTTCCCAGGAAATGGTGCTGAACTACGTCACGGAGCACGTGCTGGGGTTGCCCCGGTCGTATTGAAGATTGCCGTATCGACTGTCCGGCGCCCGGCGCCCAATACCGGCGATGCTGCTGCCCGCGCTGCTCGCGGCCTGTTCCCTGGCGCCGGATACAACGGTTCCCGAACAGGTCGCGGACCTCGACGAAGAGTTGGCCAGCGACCTCCAATCCATCCCTCGACAGGTCGAGTGGTGGAAAGCCTTCGACGACCCCGCGCTGGACCGCCTCGTGGAAGCCGCCCTGGGTTCGAACTTCGATCTTGACGAAGCGGTCGCCCGGGTTGCCCAGGCGAGGGCCGGGGCGCGCATGGCCAGCGCCGCGCGATTGCCGGCCATGCAGGCCGCGATCGGCCCGAGCGAAATCCGCATGCCCACGAGCGCGGGTCTTGGGGCGCAACTGGAGCAGCTTGGTCTCGGCGCCGACGTGTTTGAAGCCTTCGGCTTCGTACTGCCGGACCGGCTCGACCTGACCACCTATTCCGCCGGAGCGGAATTCGCCTACGAGGCGGATTTCTGGCTTCGCGACCGCAACTCGGCCCGCGCGGCGGGCGCGGAGACCCTGGCGGCGGAGTCGGATTTGCATACAGCCCGCATCAACGTCCTCGCGGACATGATCGGGACATATTTCGAGGTGATCGATCTACGGCGGCAGCAATCGCTCGCGGGCGAGATCGTCGAGCTTCTGAAAGAGTGGGAATGGCTCATGGAGACCCGTTACGACGGCGGGCTGGCCGATGCCCGGGACCTCTACGCCGCGCGGCGCCAACGGGGCGACGCCGAGGCCGAACTGCCTCAGATCGAAGCCTTGCTGGCCAACGCCGAGGCGCGACTCTGGGTGCTGGCGGGAGGCTACCGGAAGGAACTGGCCGGCATGCTCCCCGACGTGCTGACGACCGCCGTTTCGCTTGCGCGGGGCCCCACGGGGATTCCGGCCGATCTCCTGGTGCAGAGGCCGGATGTCAGGGCGGCGCGGCAAAGGGTGGAGGCGGCCCGATACGCGGTGGGTGCGCGTCGCGCGGAACTGCTGCCTTCGCTGTCGCTGACCGGTTCGATCGGTCTGCAGAGCTCGGAGTCCGCCGATTGGTTCGATCCGGACCAGTGGTTCCGCAATCTGAGTGCGAACCTGCTCGCGCCGGTCCTTCAGCGTGGACGGCTGCGCGGTAATGTCCAGCTTGCCGAAGCCAGGCTGGATGCGGCGGTGGCGGCGTTCGGTCGCTCCGTGCTTACCGCCGTCCATGAAGTGGAGAGCGCAGTCACCGGCCTCGCGGCCAGCCGCCGCCGTCTCGATATCCTGACCGCGCTGGAACAAGCCGCCCAGGCCGAAACCGACCTGAGGCGGGACAGGTATGCGTCCGGGCTCGACGACTACGGGATTTTCCTGGCCGCATCACAGATGCTGCTGAGCGCAAAGTCCGCTCGGGCAGCCGGGGAACGCGAGCTCGGATACGCGCGCCTCGCCCTGCACCGCGCCGTGGGAGGCGCCTGGACGTCGGAGCGCCCTGCCGCCGGGAACACTGGAGATTCGGCGGATTTCGCCGGGTGAACCGGTTGCCGGACCGCCGCTCCCTGGGCAGCCAAACAGTTTGTTGTCGCAAACCCGCCGGGCCTATCTGTCCCTCCGCCAGAAGTTCCGAAATCGCTTGACCTCCCCATGCCGTTCCCCCATCTTCGCCTTGTGATTCAAGAACGTACAATCGAATCGGGACGTCGAGCCTGCTCGAGTTCTCGATTCGATATCCTTGTCTCCCGGACTGCGCCGTGAACGAATCCTCATCCATGCGCCTCACCGAAGAGTTGATCCTGCTGATGCTCAACGAGGAGAGCGGGTACCTGGAAATGGTCCCCGGGTGGGATTTCGCCTGCGTAATGGCGGGCACAGTCGTCGCCGACCTCGCGCTCGAGCATCGAATCGACACCGACCTGCAAGCGTTGTATCTCGTCGATGCCACTCCGACCGGCGACGAGTTGCTTGACCCGACGCTGGCCGAGATCAGCGAGGCGAAAGAGACCTCGTCCCCGCAATACTGGATAGAGCGCAGTGCCGCCCGCTCCGACGACATCGTCACCGTGGCGCTTGATCGACTGGTGGAGAAGGGGATACTCAACCACGAGACCGGCGGATTCTGGACGCTATCCCGCCAGGTGTCCCGGTCGGGCACTTATCCGTCCACCAATGGCACTGCGCGGTTGGAGGCCAAGGCGAGGATCCTGAACACGATACTGAACGACGAGATTCCGGATCCTCGCGACGCGATCCTGATCGGGCTCATGCATACATGCGACGGCTTCAAGCTCCTCCTGTCGGAGGAGGACTATCAGGAGAACGTCGAGCGCATCGAGACGCTCTCGAAACTGGATCTGGTGGGGCGCACCGTATCCGAAGCGGTCAGGGAAAGCGCCTACAGGCCCCTGACGCGCCGGACCCTTCCGACAAAGCCCATCCCCAAACTCCGCATCATCGACATTCTGCGACATCGCGACTTCCGCACGGGCAACATCCCCAAGGCGATGTGGGGAATCTACGAGAAGTACGGCTCCGTGGTCGAAGTCCCCTTTCGGATGGGCGGACAGCGCCTCGTCGCCCTGATGGGTGCCGAGGCCAACCAATGGGTCAACAAGCACGGGCGGTTCTACTTGCGGTCGAAGGACTACATCGACAATTTCGCAGGGGCCTTCGGAGCTTCCCGCACCATGCCCGGCATGGACGGCGCCGAACACCACAAGATGCGCAAGTCCCTGCGGGGCGGATATTCCCGCGCTCTGCTCGCGCAAAGACTGCCGGAACTCCTCAGCCTCGGCAAGGACAGCATCGGCCAATGGAAGCAAGGCGACGTGTTCGGAGCGACCAAGACCTTCCAGAGCTCCGTCAGCAGCCAGGTTTCCCGCCTGACCATGGGCGTGGATTGCAGCCACTATGCCGACGAACTGCTGGCCTACCAGCATCGCGCCCTCATCACTTATGTTCAGGGCGTTCTGCCGAAGTTCCTGATGTCGACGCCGAAGATGAGGCGGGGACGAAAGCACGTGGCGAGGCTTCATCGGGCGATCCACGAGTCGCACACGCCAGCGCAACGGGACGGCAAGCCGCCGGATATCGCCGACTATATTCTCGAATTGCATCGGACCGATCCGCAGTTCCTGCCGGAAACGGATATCGTGTTTCCGTTCGTCGCGGCGATGGTCGCCAGCCTGTATCTCGGCAGTTCGCTTGGCTTCGCCGCCTACGCGATGGTTCGCCGACCGGATCTGCACGAGGCGGTCCGGCGGGAGGCGGACGCGCTATTCGGAAACGGGCGCGAACCGCAGGCTTCGGAATTCAACCGCGAAAGCGTGGACGTGACGCATCGGGTCTTTCTCGAGTCCGAACGCCTGTATCCCGTGATTCCCTGGCAGTTGAGAACAGCCATGAACCAGTGCGTGGTGGACGGCTTCCAAATACCCCCGCAAACGCGGCTGCTTATCTGCCACACGGCGCCGCACTACTCGGCGAAGCTGTTCAAGGATCCGCTCAAGTTCGATATCGATCGCTACCTGCCCGACCGGGAAGAGCACATGGCGCCCGGCGCCTATGCGCCGTATGGACTCGGCACGCACATTTGCCTGGGGCATCGGTGGCTGGAGCTTCAGATGGTCGTGAACCTGCTGATGATAGCCCACCACGTCAGGCTGGAGATCGTGCCCGCCGACTACCGGCTCGGGATCAACCCGTTCCCGACGGCCGCGCCCGACAAGAAGCTGAAGTTCCGCGTGGCGGAAGTC
>CAZFGB010000114.1:0-9358 GCA_964518405.1 uncultured Pseudomonadales bacterium
CATCTGCGGGTCTTTTTGCCCCCTGGACTTTGTTGCTCCTCCTTGTGTGGTGCCTGCCACACGGCGTCGTCGCGCCTCGCCAGGAACCAAAAATCCCTCGCAGCTACACTCGCATCTTTAGACTTGACGGAACACTAGCCGGTGAAGTCGGGCTGGGCTAGCCATATCGAGCCCCTTGAGGCACCCGACTGGAATCCGATTCTCGCTCGCAGCTTTCCGCAGTGTCAACCACTCTCTGCGACGCCACTCTCTACGACCCGACTCGCCAATTCGACGAGTGGAGATTTGTCCGGCCAAACTTTGAGTCCGGCCAACGATGCCACACCACGTCGCCGGTAGAACTTGGGAAGCATCACCCGAAAGTAGGGGTACTCAATGTCTTCGTCTCGGAATGCACGGTACACGTTGTAAGCAAGGAGGTCTGCGAGTTGGACACCATTGGACAGTTCGCTTCGAGCGAAAAACGGGAACTCAACGATATGCGGAAACTGCATGTTCGGGTTTCCACGCCGTAACAGTGCGGCGTGTTGCATCGCAATAAATCGGTTGAGTTGAATGCTTGTATCGTCCATGACGATGAGAGCCTGATGCTTGCGATGGTACTCCCGCATGTAGTGCTCAATGCGTTCCAAGAGAAACTCATAGGCCCATCTATGCATGGCGTCATGCGTTGTTCCTGTGTGCAAGTAGCGCTTGTCTATGACAGAAGCCAAGATGACCGCGTTGCGGGCGTCAAGTTGATCGTAATAGGTGTCGACAAGGCGTTTCATGTCGTCGGGATGAAGGGCCGCCAAGAATGGGCTGTGTTTTGAGCGCGAAGGCGCGTGACGAAGCCACGAGGACTTAACCTCACAATCGGAAAGATCGTAGCGGCCTTTGCCGTGGCGTTGGAGGAAGTGAGCGAACTCTAGCTTGAGTCGAGATATTGTCGATTCAAGAGGTCGCCATTGGCGTTCATATAAACCAACCGCCAAAAGGACGTAGAGATGATCCTTGGGGGTTTGTCTCGTGCCAACCGAAGGATCACGGCTACCGGACTCATCGATGTAGAAGAAGTACACTATCTATGTGGGGCGATGATCGTTCGAGACCGCTACTTCAATATGCGCCCACACGAACGCAAGCCGCCAAAGACGGCAGCCCTTGCATGGAAGTACGCATCCGGCGACGGGGCAAATGCCAGCACTTCCTTACGCGTTAGCGGTCGGGGAACATCCCCCGGCTGAAGGCTCCTCAGTTCAGGAACTGTGAGTGCGCTTCCCGCTCAACCCCAGCTTAGCGTTCCGCCCGTCTGGTACTCCGTGACGCGGGTTTCGAAGAAGTTCTTCTCCTTCTTGAGGTCCATGATTTCGGACATCCAGGGGAACGGGTTTTTCACCCCCGGGAAGTGTTCTTCGAGCCCGATCTGGACGAGCCGGCGATTGGCGATGAATCGCAGGTAGTCGGCCATCATGTTGGCGTTCATGCCGAGCACGCCGCGGGGCATGGTGTCGCGGGCGTAGCGAATCTCGAGGTCCGTCCCTTCGAGGATCATTTCCCTCGCCAGCGTCTGCATGCTCTCGTCCCACAAATGCGGGTTCTCGAGCTTGATCTGGTTCACCACGTCGATTCCGAAGTTCACGTGCATGGACTCGTCCCGCAGGATGTACTGGAACTGCTCGGAAGTGCCGGTCATCTTGTTGCGCCGTACCATGGACAGGATCTGCGTGAAACCGCAGTAGAAGAAGATGCCTTCGAGCACGCAGTAGTAGGCGATGAGGTTCTTCAGCAGCGTCTTGTCGTCTTCGGGAGTGCCCGTGCGGAAGGTCGGGTCGCTGAGTTCCTGGGTGTACTTGAGCGCCCAGGACGCCTTGTCGGCGACCGAGTCAACCTCGCGGTACATGTTGAATATCTCGCCCTCGTCCATGCCGAGAGACTCGATGCAGTACTGGTAGGCGTGCGTGTGGATGGCCTCCTCGAATGCCTGGCGCAGGATGTACTGGCGGCACTCGGGATTGGTGATCAGGCGGTAGATGGCGAGCACCAGGTTGTTCGCCACGAGCGAGTCCGCGGTGGAGAAGAAACCGAGACTGCGCTTGACGATCAGGCGCTCGTCGTCGGTCAGGCCGTTTTCGGACTTCCACAGCATGATGTCCGCGGTCATGTTGATCTCTTGCGGCATCCAGTGGTTCGCGCACGCGTCGAGATACTTCTGCCATGCCCAGGCGTACTTGAACGGCACGAGCTGATTGAGATCGGCCCGGCAGTTGATCATGGCCTTCTGATCCACCGTGACGCGTTCGCGGCTTTCGGCCTCGACGGCGGCGATCCCGCTTTCGACCGCCGCCGCAGTCTCCTCGACCACGGTCGCCGAAACGGGCGCCATCTCAACCGGCTCTACCGGCGGCTCGACGCGGGGTTGCGGCTGTTCGGCCGCTTCGCCCCCCCCTTCTCGCTCCTCGAGCCCGTTCGCGCGGTCGGCGCCATTGGTGTCGTTGGTCTTCTCCGCCGCAAGGCCACCCACAACAGCTACGCTGTCTTTGCCGTCTTGGTAATCATCCCAGGACAGTTGCATGTGTTTTCCTCTCTCTTTTCACTCGGCCCTCTATGAGGCTCTCTCCACTTGTATTACGTGATCTGGTTCGCACCAGTTTTAGTGCCCGGCAGGGTCTGTTCTCGTCTCTCTTGTCTCGTCGTGTTCGTCTGTCTGGCTCGCGTTCGCCTCGGTCTACTGGCATGCCTCGCAGTCCGGATCGTCGATGGCGCATATCCGGGGTCCAGCGTTCGCCATCGCCGAGCCGCCCGCATCCACCGCGTTCAACGCGCCGGTGGTGTCCAGCGTCGACTTCTCCGTCGCCGTCGCTCCCAGCGACCGGAGGTAATAGGTGGTCTTCAGGCCCCTGAGCCACGCCATCCGGTAGGTGATGTCGAGTTTCCTGCCGTCGGCATTGGCGATGTACAGGTTGAGGGACTGCGACTGGTCGATCCACTTCTGGCGCCGGCTCGCCGCATCGACGATCCAGCGGGGCTCGACCTCGAAAGCCGTCGCATATAGCTCCTTCAGTTCCTCCGGCACGCGGTCGATCCGCTTCACGCTGCCGTCGTAGTACTTGAGGTCGTTCACCATGACCGAGTCCCACAGGCCGCGCTGCTTGAGATCGTGGACGAGATAGGGATTGACGACCGTGAATTCGCCGGACAGGTTCGATTTCACGAACAGGTTCTCGTAGGTCGGCTCGATCGACTGCGACACGCCGACGACGTTCGCGATGGTCGCCGTGGGCGCGATCGCCATGACATTGGAGTTGCGCATGCCGCGCTTGCGCACCTTGTCGCGCAGGCCATCCCAGTTCAGCGTGGTGGAAAAGTCGGCTTCCAGGCAGCCCGACGGGCGATCGTCGCCGAGGCGCTTGAGCGAGTCGAGGGGCAGGATGCCGCGGCTCCATAGCGATCCCTCGAAGCTGGCATAGCTGCCGCGTTCCTTGGCGAGCTTCGACGACGCGTCGATGGCGTAGTAGGAAATCACTTCCATCGAACGGTCGGCGAATTCGACAGCGGCCTCGGATCCGTAAGGGATGCGCAGTTCGTACAGCGCGTCCTGAAACCCCATGACGCCGAGTCCCACCGGGCGGTGCCGCATGTTGGAGCTGCGCGCCTGGGGCACGGAGTAGTAGTTGATGTCGATGACGTTATCGAGCATCCGCACCGCCGTGCGCACGGTCTTCTTGATCTTCTTGATGTCGAGCGCACGGTTTTTCGCGTCCAGGTGACGCGTCAGGTTCACGGAACCCAGATTGCACACGGCGATCTCGTCGGCTGACGTATTCAGCGTGATCTCCGTGCACAGATTCGAGGAATGCACCACCCCGGTGTGCTGCTGGGGCGAGCGGACATTGCAGCTGTCCTTGAACGTGATCCACGGATGGCCGGTCTCGAACAGCATGGACAGCATCTTGCGCCAGAGGTCCACCGCCCGAATCCGCTTGTGCAGAAGCCGGCCCGGTTCCTCGGCGATCATGGCCTCGTATTCCTCGTAGCGCTGCTGGAACGCCACGCCATACAGATCGTGCAGGTCGGGAACCTCGTTCGGCGAGAACAGCGTCCACTCGGCGTCGTCGAATACGCGCTGCATGAACAGGTCCGGCACCCAGTTGGCGGTGTTCATGTCGTGGGTGCGGCGGCGATCGTCGCCGGTGTTCTTGCGCAGCTCCAGGAACTCCTCGACGTCGAGGTGCCAGGTCTCGATGTAGGCGCATACGGCGCCCTTGCGCTTGCCGCCGTTGTGGGCAAGACCGCTGGTGGTCATGTAGGACTCGTCGCCTTCCACCTTTAGGTCCATCACGAACGGCGTCGGGGACAAAGGTCGGACGTTGCGAACGCGGCTGAACACCCAGTTCTTCACGGTCAGCCAGTTCCGCTTGGTCAGGGGCTTGCAGTTCAGCCGCCCGGCCAATTCCGGCACGGCGGGAATGCGGATGTCATAGCTCTTGACCATGCCGCTGAATTCCATCCCGGCGCCGTCGTCGCGGGTGGCTTCGTGGTTCTGCCGGCGCTCGCGATACTGTCCGGCTGTCGGTACGCCGAGGCGCAGCATCTGGTAGCGAACATCCTCGGCGAGGGCTTCGGACGTGCTCGTGAAGTAGATCTCCTTGCCCCGGCTGACGCCGCCGTCGGTTTCAAGGAGCCCCTGCAGCAGGGCCAGCGTCTGGGACCTGGGCAGGTGACTGAAACGCCGGGCGATCCGTTTCTTTCCGTTCGGCCCGTACAGGTCCTCGCGGGCGAATTCCAGGCTGCGCAGCCCCGCGCCCCGGTACTGCCCGGTCGTGCCGTTGCGCTCGAGGCGCTCGAGGCCGATGCCTGCGGACCAGTGGATCTGCTGATAGCGCTCGCCGCGGCCGGTCACCCGGAAGTGAATGCCCCGCGCATTGAGATATTCGGCTACGAAGTCCAGGTGGGCGTCTCGCGTCGGGTTGCCCGACACGCCCCACTCCGTTCCGCTTTTCGCGCAGCGGCCATCGCCCAGCAGGATTCCGTACATCCGCGCGTCGTCTTCGTCGAAGCCCGCGACCGGCACGGTCTCCCGCGGTATCACCTGCGCCACGTAGTCGCCGGTCTGCAACTCACCTGCGTCTACCCATTCGGGCCTGGTCTTGCCTTTTGCAAGCCAGTCGTAGCTCCGGCTCGCGGCCTGGCCCGCAGGGATGCCGCGGATGGCCCACAGCGGATGGCCCGCGGTGACCTTGAGCGGCGTGATCGAGTGCTTGACGCCCACTTCGACCATCGGATCGGTCTGGTTGTAGGAGAACTTCCTGGCGACCTCGCGATACGCCCCTCTCTGGCCGAGAACCAGGTCGCCGGGAGCGACGTCGCGCAACGCCTTGACGCCGTCGGCCGTATGGACGCGGGTGTCGGGCTCGAAACACTGGTTGACCGCTACCGCGGTGTCGTTCACGACCTTGAGGAACGGCACGACCCCCTGGGACTTGCCGTTGGTGCCTTTGATGTACGACCCGAGCGCGCGCACCGGGGTCCAGTCGTTGCCGAGTCCGCCGGCCCACTTGGACAGCAGGGCGTTGTCGCGAATGGCGCTGTAGATGCCGTCGAGGTCGTCCGATACCGTCGTCAGGAAACAGGACGACAACTGCGGACGCCGCGTGCCGGCGTTGAACAGGGTCGGCGTCGAACTCATGTAGTCGAACGAGGACAGGAGGTCATAGAACTCTATGGCGCGCTTCTCCGGCTCGTCCTCCTGCGCCGAGAGGCCCATCGCGACGCGCATGAAAAAGACCTGCGGCAACTCGAACCTGGTGTCGTTCGAGTGGATGAAGTACCGGTCGTAAAGGGTCTGCAGCCCGAGGTAGGTGAACTGCAGGTCGCGCTCGGGCTTGAGCGCCGCGCCGAGTCTTTCGAGATCGAAGCGCTGCAGTTCGGGCGCCAGCAACTCCAACTTGACGCCGCGCGCCACGAAAGCGGCCAGCGCTTCCCCGTACAGCGTGGCCATTTCCGACTGCGTGGCCCGGTAGTCCGCCGCTCCCGGAACGCGCACATCCAGGAACGTGAGGGCTTCCGCGCGCAGTTGATCGAGCAGCAGGCGCGCGGTGACGTAGGTGTAGTCGGGTTCCTCCTCGATCAGCGTCCGAGCCGTCATGACGAAGGTGGTGGCGACATCGCCTTCGGTGATGCCGTCGTACATGTTGCGCCGGGACTCCTCCATGACGCGTGCCGCGTCGACATCCTCCAGGCCCGCACAGGCTTCGTCGATGAGCGTCCGCATCCGGCCGGTGTCCAGCAAATGCCGCTCGCCATCCTCGCCGACCACCTGAATCTCGGGCATCGGCTCGGGGGCGCCCCGTTCGGCCTCCTGCTCGGCGCGCATCCGCGCGTGCTCTTCGCGATAGAGCACGTAGCTGCGCGCGACCTGGTGCTCGCCGCCGCGCATGAGCGCGAGTTCGACCTGGTCCTGGATGTCCTCGATATGAATGGTGCCGCCGGACGGGAAACGCCGCTCGAATACGCCTGTGACCGCCTGCGTGAGGTCCGATACGCGTTCGCGGATGCGCGACGATGCCGCCGCGGTGCCGCCTTCGGCGGCGAGAAACGCCTTGGTCATCGCGACCGCGATCTTGTCGTCCGTATACGAAACGACGGTGCCGTTGCGCTTGATTACCCGGAGTTGGCCGGGCGCCGTGGCGGCTATGGAAGGAGTGATGGCCGGTGTCGTCGTATCCCCGCCGCCGTTGAATTTGCCCGCCGGGGATGATGGGTCGGTGACGACATCGGATTGCATACGATTCTCCTTCAAGGTCTTGAGTCTTGCGACGCTTCGCAAACCGCGGCGCAAGCCCATGCACCCGTTGAATCGACTACGCTTCGCGCGGCAAGTTGATCGAGTCTCGCCACCGTTTGCGGCGCGCCGCCAATTCAAGCGGCATACAACATGTAGTTCTCGTTCCGCCGGAACAATACTCAAATCCGCGGGCTTGTTCAATCAAATCCGGGTTGGATCGACCCCCACATTTAGTGGATGCGCCGCAAACGCTGCACAAATTAGCCGAATCCTTTTCGCTTGGTGGGGATCGTTCTGTGGACCGCCTGTGGGCAAGCGGTTGCGATCCGGGGGACACAATATATTGTGGTCCGGTTTCTCCAAGGTCTCATCCGCGCAAAGAGAGGAACGGCTCGTCGGATTGCGACGCGCCGTTCGCCGGGCGCTCGCCTGACGGCGTACAATGGTCGCCGTCCGGATGGGAGTATCCACTTAAGGCAAGCGATGCTTCGGGCCGCTCTGCTCGCACTGGTCGCGCTGGCGACGCTGCTTGGAAGGCCTTGCCTCGCGCAGGCCACGATGGCGGGAATGATCGAAGCCATAAAGGACGATACGCGCCGCACCGCGGACTACACCGGCGTAGCGGAACTGGACCTTCGCGTGATCGCCGCCATGTCGGACGTGCAGCGCGACAGGTTCGTCCCCTGGGCCGCCAAGATCGCCGCGTATGTCAATCGGCCGCTTCCCATCGGCCACGGGCAGACCATATCCCAGCCTTTCATCGTCGCGCTCATGACGCACCTGATGGAACCGCGCGAAGGCGACCGCGTGCTGGAGGTCGGCACCGGTTCTGGATACCAAGCGGCAGTTCTCGCCGAACTGGTCGAGGAGGTCTACACCATCGAGATCATCCCCGAACTCGCGGAGTCCGCCTCGGAACGCCTGGCCGGCCTCGGCTTCGACAACGTCCACGTCAAGACCGGCGACGGTTGGTACGGCTGGCCGGAAGCGGCGCCCTTCGACGCGATCATGGTCACCGCCGTCGGCGAGGACGTGCCAGCCGAACTGGTGCGCCAACTGAAACCCGGCGGACGCATCGTCCTGCCGCTCGGCACCGACTGGGACCAGTACCTCGTGGTGGTCGAGAAGGCGGCGGACGGCACGACTTCGAGGCGCGACATATTGCCTGTGCGGTTCGTGCCCCTGACGGGCGATCACTGAGACCGCCACAACTTGGAGGGAATCAAATGTCTGCTCGTGCTCCGCGAAATCGAACGTTGACGTGTACGCAACAGGAGATACTTGAGCTTTCGAAAGAGATTCTGATAGTTGACTCAAGGATAAACTGTCGAGACATCGATCATCAGCTAATCGGCGGGGACTTTTTCGACATAGCGGCATACCTTCCAGATCGATTCATCGATTTAATTATACTCGACCCTCCATACAACCTAGACAAGAACTTCAATGGAAATCGATTTAGGAAACTCACCAACAAGAGCTATACCTCGTGGTTTGATACGACCATCGATTTGCTCGTTCCAATGATGAAACCAGACGCAACGCTATATGTTTGCTCTGACTGGAGGACTTCAACGCTTGTATTCCCTGTACTGGAGCAGAGATTTCGCATACAAAACAGAATCACCTGGGAACGAGAAAAGGGTCGGGGAGCAAAACGGAACTGGAAGAACAACACAGAAGATATATGGTTTTGTACCAACTCCGAGAACTACTATTTTGACTTGGACTCCGTCAAGTTAAAGCGGAAGGTCTTGGCCCCTTACCGCGTGAATGGCGAACCAAAGGACTGGAGGCAAGAGAGCGAAGGCAACTACCGGATGACGCACCCATCGAACATTTGGACGGACTTGACGGTGCCATTCTGGTCAATGCCCGAAAACACTCCCCATCCCGCGCAAAAGCCGGAAAAGTTGTTTGCCAAACTTTTGCTCGCCAGCTCCCGGGAAAACGATTTTGTTTTCGACCCCTTCCTCGGTAGCGGCACAACTGCCGTCGTCGCAGAGAAATTAGGACGGCGTTGGTGCGGCGTTGACATCAACACAGAGTACCTTTGCTGGGCACGCAAACGAATTGCGGCAGCAAAGAAGAAACCGACTATACAAGGGTATAGAGACGGAGTGTTCTGGGAACGAAATTCTCTGCCTCCACAACAGAAGAGTGCCGGAAGGGAGAAAGATGACCGCTCCCCCCAAGGGACTCTCTTTCGATGACGGCCAACTTCTATGATCGGGGCCACCATAGGCAGGTGGCCCAGAATATAAAGGAGCACATAAACTCCCAGGAGGTTTTCCTTACTCCACAAACCAGTAGCCCTAGAGCGGTCGGAGACGCGCTAGAGAGCTTGGTGGCGGATAGATTCGAAACGTTCCTCGGGTGTTGGTGTAGCAAGTACTTCAGTGAATTCGGGCCGCGCGCCATGGAGGACATAGCATTTACGGATGTGGAAGGATTCTATTCGGCCATAGACATCAAGACGCATAGAGAAGGCACCGACTTCAACATGCCAAACCTTACATCAGTTAGACGGTTAACTGAGTTCTACGAGTCCGACAACAACATTTTTTCGTTGATCGTGATCAGGTACTCGAT
>CAZFGB010000115.1:0-9716 GCA_964518405.1 uncultured Pseudomonadales bacterium
CCGCCGGATCCCTACCCTCCGATTCCCGGGCCCATCATCGAGCCACCGGACCTTTCGGCGACCATCGGCGGCGACTAGTGATTCAGTGCAGGTGAGATGATTCAATCCCGCCTGCGAGCGGCGCGGATCTATGGTTGCGGCGTGAGCCGCTCTGTAGCCGCGCTGCTTTTTTTGGGTTTGTGTATCCCCGGCACCGCCCGCGGTGCCGGGGACGTCGTTAGCAACGATGATCCAAAACATCTGATGAATGCGGTTATGCGGGCCGCGAGCAATGGCGATTTCCAGTCCGCGTGGACCGGCTATCAACATGCCTACGCGCTGATGCGTGATTCACCCGCCATAATCGAGAAGGTTTCTAGGTATTGCCGCCACGCGGGATGCCCATTCATTGGCAACATAGCGTGGATACTCGGCAAGCGGAAGTCCGACCTGACTTTCCTCGACGAGGTTTGCCGCGACGCAACTGATGCATGCGCACGGCTACTCGCAGACGCAGGGTTGGCCAAGGCGTATCTGAACGACACGGCGGCGTCCCCACCTTTCCCTCACGACGCCGAGATTCGTTTCGTCCATACGGACAAAGGAGATGTGCGGGCTTGGACGCTAGTCGATATTGGCCAAAAGGCGCGATGGGCGCTGATTAACAGTGGGGACCACATGGTCGAGTTCTCTATGCGGTCCCCGGTGATCACTAAAGCGGATTACGAAACATACGGAGATCCCATAACCCGAGGCGCGAACTTCGCCAATACAGGGATTGTGTACCGACGGGCTGTGCTCCGCACATTCACTCTAGGAGCGGCGACCGAGGATCGCATCCCCGCTGCCGCCCGCGACGAAGCCATGGGATACGTCAGTCTGGGCATGAGCGCACTACTGCGTTATTCGCAAGTGTGCGTCTCCCAGTTCAATGCCACTCTGCACTTGGGAAACCTCGGGCCTTGCGACGGCGGCGAGCAACCATTCGCAGCTACGCTGACTGCCAAGGAGGGGCAACCAGTGCTAGAAATCCTCGGAGGCGATGTCGGTCCGTTACGGGCGTTAGTGCATACCGGGGCTACCAAAACCTACTGTCGAGATCGGCTTGCAGGCGGCGGGACTTTTCGCTTCGGAAACCATCCTGGTCTTGAGGCTCGATGCTCGCGGGAATCGGTTTCACCGCAGTCGGACGGGCCTTGGGACGCTGAAATCGGCATGGATACTTTGATGAAATTTAGTGCGTTCGGGTGGGAACTCGATCCATTCCGGATGTACTTCGTCCCGAAGGAAACTCGCTACGGGTCGCAGACCGCGTCCCCAAGCAGTGGTGCCCAAGAAGGAGTGCGGCAAAGTTATACCGAGGAACTGTTGGACGAAACGGTACACGCCGCCAGTCAAGGCGACTTCGAAGCGGTGTGGGCTGGCTATCACCGCCTCCATAAGCTCTTGCGCACCTCAAAGAGGTCTATCACGACTCACCAGAACTATTGTAACCGTTCCGAGGGATGTCCCGACATCGGGGTAGTGGCGTGGATACTTGGCAAGGCGAAGCACGAACTCTCGTTTCTGGATGGACGATGCCATGATGTGACTGATCACGCATGCGCGCGTTGGCTTGAGCGCGTACGCCTGCTCAAGGCATTTCTGGATGAAAAACCCGAGATCGCCATGCATCCTCCTAACCATGTCGAAATGGAGTTCATCCACGCAGATCTGGACGACCTGCGCCCTTGGACGATCATCCACGTGGGCGGCAAGCCTATGTGGGGAATGATGGATACAGGCGGAGTGTTCACGCTGTTCCCCGCCGGTTCATCCATTTTGACGCACGCGGATTACCAGACATACGGCGAGCCGCAGGCGGTGAAGGAAGCAGATGGGATTATCCGCGAGCGCCAAGACGCGGTGTTGCATGACTTCAGGCTGGGCCTAGTTGCGGAGGATCACGTTCCCTCCAAGAGGGGGGATCCGACGGGGGATGCGGTCACGATAGGAATGAGCGTGCTGCTTCGCTATCCGCAAGTCTGCTTCTCCTGGCCCGACGCAACCCTACACTTGGGAAGCTTAGGCCCTTGCGCTCTTGGGGAGGCGCCCTTCGCTGCTGCTCTGTCACCCAAGGGGCAGCCGTTTGTCGATGTCGACATGGGAGACGGACAGCCGTTGCGCGCGCTGATAGATACCGGGGCACCGAAGACCGACTGTCAAAATGAATTCATGCAGCGCATGGGTACCGGTGCTTTCCGGTTCGGCCCACATCCCGACCTCGTGGCTCGTTGCGGAGAGGCCAGCCCCTCACTGCACCTCGCAGATTGGGTGGACGCGGTTATCGGGATGGACACGTTGTGGAACTTTCAAGCAGTTGGCTGGGAATTAAATCCGTTCAGGATGTATTTCGTTCCGAAAAATGCCGGGGGCGATTCGCGCGCGTCGGAGCCAGTCAAAACGCCTACAAATGCAGAATCGACCTGACGTGAGATCAAAATGAAGCCGATCAAAGCAGAACAAGTTGCTGCCCATAGCAGACAGCGTAGACGATCTCCCGGTGGGCCGCAGTCTTTGTTCCGTCAACGTTCCGTGGGCCAAACCCGTACCCGATCAGCGGGTAACGGAACTGGAGCCACGGATCGGAAGAAGACTACCGCCCGTACCACAGCCATCCGCAACACGGACGGCGAGCTTACCGCCGGGGTCGGACCATTTGATTGTGTATATCTCGCGCGCAGAGGAGATAGCCGATGGCCACCCACGAAATACCGGGCCGAGGCGATAGCGGTGCCATACCAAACCTCCCGGATTCACGCGTCCACGAAGCGTTGATGTTCCCGCACCATTGCGGGCATCGGGAGCATAACCGGTCAAGGTATGGAAGGAGACTCGCCAAGCCTTTTCCGAGAGGAGGTCTTCTCTCGCTTCCAAGCGTCACTTTGGCAGCCCCCGCTACTCTCCAAGCCTGTCTCCGGTCTGCTACTTTCTTCCCTTGCCGTGCTGACGGCGAGCGGGCTTATCGCATTCGCGGTCTCGTTCACCTTTGCGCACAAAGAGCAGGCCACCGGCCATTTGGCGCCGGTCGCTGGATGGTCGCGGGTCAGCGCCCAGTCCTTCGCGATAGTGCGCCGTCGGCACGTCGAGCCAGGCGACCAAGTGAAAACGGGCGATGTGCTCTATGAGTTGGCTTCCGGCGATGGCTTGCGTCATGGAATGTCGGTCGAACGCAAGCTATTGCAAGACATCGAAGGCCGCCAAAAAGCGCTGACCGCACGGTTGACGGCGATCGATGCGCAGTTCGAGAATGATCGGGAACTCCACGAAAAGGAGCACGCTGCGGGCACGCAGCAGATTCTGCATCTTGAAGCCGAGATCGCATCTCTTGAAGCGCGCCTAGGCATCTCACAGCGCCAGCACCAAGACGGCCTACGGCTGAAGGCGTCGGGAGCCTTGGCCGACGCTAATCTTCTGGATCTAGCTGATCGAGTCGAGTCCCGTTCTGCCCTATTGGCGTCGACCCAGCGCGAACTGGCCCGGGTCCGGTCCGGCCAAGACATGCGGCGACAACAATATGTGCGCCTTGCACTCGACCGGGAGGAGACCCGCACCACTGTGCTTGAGCAACTGCACAGTGTTGCGATGGAAGAGGCTCGCATCCGCGTTCGGGATTCGACTCATGTTCTAGCACCAAGAAGCGGCCGCATCGCGTCGGTGCGCGTTGCTGCGGGAGATTGGGTGCGGCCGGGGGACGCGTTGCTCGATATCTTGCCGAGCGAAGTCGACCTCAAGGCACGCCTTTTCGTGGACTCCGGTGCCATGGCGTTGGTCGACGTCGGTCAGGAAGTGCGCGTCTACCTGGATGCCTTCCCGTACGAACGCCACGGCGCCCATGCCGGAAGAGTGTCATCAATCTCTGAAACGACTCTCGGCCCCGGGACTCGGGGCAACGCGGAGAGGGTCAGCGGGGAGTTCTTCCGCATCGAAGTGGAGTTTCCCGACGGATTTAACCTGTCGCCAGCGCTGCGGCAATCGCTACGCCCGGGCATGACGGTGAGCGCAGACCTTGTCCACCACTACGGTACGCTGATCGACTGGCTCCTCGAACCGCTCCAAGGCGCCGTAAGCCGGCTGTAGCGGCAAACGATGAGAGTTCCAATCGTTCTACAGTCAGACCGTGCGGAGTGCGGACTGGCGTGTCTGGCCATGGTCGCGGCATTTCACGGGCACCGCGAGACGCTACGCGAATATCGATCAAGATTCCACGTTTCACAACGAGGCGGTACGCTTGCGAACCTACGCGACTACGCCGAGCAGCTCGGGTTCCAGTGTCGTGCGGTCCGCGTGGAGCTAGATGAGTTACCTCAACTTCGGCGACCCGCAATTCTCCATTGGGATCTCAACCACTTCGTCGTACTCAAAGCCACCGGACGCAGCACCGTGCAAATCGTGGATCCCGCAGTCGGCGTACGTCGCCTGAGCATCGTCGAAGCTGGCGAACGATTCACCGGCGTCGCTATGGAATTGATGCCAACGATGGAACTCTCACAAAGAAATACTGTGGAGGCTGTGGGGCTGAAATCGTTTCTGCCAGCTTTTCGTGGACTCGGAGCCTCCTTGGGCGCAACGTTCGTCATGACGGTGGCACTACAGGCGTTCGCGCTCGCGATGCCCCTCAACACGCAGTTCACGGTCGACCAAGGCGTACGCCAAGGCGATATGAACATCGTTTCGGCACTCGCGGTTGGGTTTGGTCTGGTGGGGCTGATTTCCGCGACGACCCAGTGGCTTCGCACCCTACTTGCACAGTACGTCGGCAACACTCTCACGTTCCGCATGACGACGGGCCTCGCCCACCACCTGTTACGGCTTCCCGATACGTGGTTCGTTTCCCGCCATCCCGGCGACGTGATATCGCGATTCACATCGACCGCTCCGGTAGGAGAGTTCTTGATGACTGGCGCATTCGCCATACTGGTGGACGCGGTCATGGCCATCGGCGCACTCGCGATATTGTTCGCCTACGCTTGGGACCTCGCGTTGGTCTTGTGCGCGTTCCTTGGCCTCCTCGTCGCGATCCGCTTCGGGACGTTCGGGCATCTGCGCAACTTGACCCACGAAATGATTGCCGCCGAAGCACACGAGGACTCCAGCTTCATCGAGAACGTTGAGCGACACCGTGCCATCCAGCTCTTGGGCGCGGAAAGCTTGCGCGAGGATGCTTGGGGAGAGCGCTACGTGCGATCTATCAATGCGGGCCTTCGTCTCGTTCGGTTCGGCGCCCATGTGGAGTTCGCATCGGCAGTGATCGGGGCGTTCCAGACCGTTATCATGCTAATGCTCGGTGCAGGCAAGGTGATCGACGGCTCATTTACGCTGGGAATGCTGTTCGCCTTCTCGTCGTACGGCGGTCTGTTCTCGGCGCGCGCTTACTCCCTAATCGAGTCGCTTATCAACCTTCGCATGCTACGGCTTCACCGAGAGCGTATCGCGGACATCGCTCTCGAAGAGCGAGAGACTCCAACCGTGAATCGCGCAAGCCCGCGGGATCTACAGGGCTGCATTGATATCCAATCTCTTTGCTTCGCCTACGGCGACGCCGGCCCGAATGTCCTTAAGGACTTCAGCCTGACCGTCGCGCCGGGGGAGTTTGTAGCCATCGAGGGTGAATCGGGCGCGGGCAAATCGACGCTCATCAAGTTGCTGTGTAAGCTGCTAACGCCGAAAAGCGGCATGATCCTGATTGATGGAGTCGATATTCGCAGCTTGGATGCCAAACACTGGCGTGGGCGACTAGGTGTTGTCATGCAAGACGACGATTTGTTCTCCGGATCTCTTGTGGAGAACATCGCGGTGGAACATGGTGACCCGGACATGGCGCACGTAGAGGAGGCGGCGCGTATGGCCTGCATACACGACGACATCGCAAAGATGCCCATGCAATACCTGACGCTGGTCGGCCACATGGGATCGACCCTTTCGGGCGGGCAGCGCCAACGGGTGATGATCGCTCGAGCGATTTACCGACGCCCCGCACTTGTTCTATTGGACGAGGGCACGGCGCATCTGAACAACGAGCTGCAGCAACGCGTGCTCGATAGCCTGAAACAGATGGGCGCGACCATCGTCGCCGTAACCCATGACGAGCGCGTGTTAGCGCGGGCTGATCGGCGGATATCCCTAGCCGCCGCACCATGACTTGTCAGGTCAAATTGACTAGCGGCCAGACCCAAGGCACAAGAATGGACTCCGGTTCATTGGCTCGAACGACTTGCGCAAGTCCTTTCGTGGAGGGATCAGAGGTCTGGATAGCGCCACCGCTGCCGCCGCATGCATACGAAGTTGCGGGCAGGGAGTCATGATGTCCCGGGTACGCATGTCGTAGACCTGCATTCCCTCCCCAGATGATGTTCAGCCCACCGACACCCAAGATGCCGCAGCGCGTGGCGTCGCGCAGCATCTGCCGCAAATCCTGCTCATCGGCCGGATCGTCCCAGACAAGATCGGCCATCCAGTCCCGCCTGGAGCGTTCCTGTTCCGCCTTCATGTCGTTCATCACGGGTTGTCTGCCCGAATTGATCCGCTGATTTTCGGACTGCCATCGTAGGGGTTGGAAAAGCCCAGTTCGCGCAGGATTTCGATTTCGGCCGCCTCCATTTCCTGCGCCTGCGCCTCGGTGCCGTGGTCCATGCCCCTGAGATGAAGCACGCCGTGAACCACCATGTGGGCGAAGTGCGCATCCACGGACTTGTTTTTCGCCTTCGCCTCGCGCGCAACGACAGCCGCGCAGACCGCGATGTCCCCCAGGGCATCGGGCAGTTCCGCCGGAAACGAAAGCACGTTGGTCGCCTCGACCCGGTCGCGGAAACGTCCGTTCAGTTCCCTTGCCTCGGTCTCGTCGACTACGCGAATGCAGAGCCTGCGCCCGTCGCCCCCCATGGCGGCCAGGGCCCAGGCGATCAGCGCATTTGGAGAAGGCGATGGCGATGCCGCGATCTGCACATCGACCCGGGGCACTGCGGGAGGGTCAGGCGTTGCGGCGGCGTTCACGCCGCCCCGCCTCGCTTGTCCTGTCCGCCGTCCTGCCCGCGCTTTCTCGCGTCGTCCCTTGCGTACGCTTCGACGATGCGCTGCACGACCGGGTGGCGCACGACGTCCTTCGACCCGAAGCGGGTGAAACTCAAGCCGTCCACTTCCTTCAAGACGTTCAGCACGTGGACCAGGCCGGAACGCTCCCCCGCCAGGTCGATCTGCGTGATGTCTCCGGTGATGACGGCAGTGGAGCCGAAGCCGATGCGCGTCAGGAACATCTTCATCTGCTCGATGGTGGTGTTCTGGCTCTCGTCCAGGATGATGAAGGCGTTGTTGAGGGTGCGTCCGCGCATGTAGGCGAGCGGGGCGACTTCGATGACGTTGCGGCCGATGTACTTGTCGACGCGGTCCATGCCGAGCATCTCGTAGAGCGCATCGTAGAGCGGCCGCAGGTACGGATCGATCTTCTGGGCCAGGTCTCCCGGCAGGAATCCGAGCTTTTCGCCCGCCTCCACCGCCGGCCTCACCAGCACGATCCGGCGCACTTCCCGGTTCTCCAGCGACTCGACGGCGCAGGCCACGGCGAGATAGGTCTTGCCGGTGCCAGCCGGCCCAACGCCGAAATTCACGTCGCACGACCGGATCAACTCGACGTACTTCTGCTGATTTCCGCCCCGGGGTTTGACGGTGTTGCGCCGGGTCCGGATGAGGGGGCGATCCGCGGCGGCGTCGCCGTCCGCCAGCAGTTCCTCGACGCCGGATTCCTGCAGGTACAGGTGCACCGTATCCGGCGCGATCACGTCCGCGCCTTTCGTCTCGATATAGAGTTCCGACAACAGCGCGCTGGCCGCGCGGACTCGCATCCGCGGGCCGCTGATCTGGAACTGGTTGCCGCGACTCTTGATCCGAATGCCGAGCCTGCGTTCGAGCTGCTTCAGGTTCTGATCAAACGGACCGCACAGCGCCGCCAGACGCCGCGTGTCGTTGGGTTCCAGGTTGACGTGCGTGGTGAGTGCCACCACGGGCGATGGGTCGTCGCTCAAGAGTGCCTTATGTCCGTGCCCCGGGCGCAAGCATATCGGCCCGCATCACCGTGTCAACGGATGCGCCAGCGAGAGCACCGCGGAGCGAGTTGGGCAAGGCTTCGTCGATGCGCACGTCGGCAAATCCGCCAATCAGGGCGCCTTCGGCCGGTGAAGCTTCACCGGCCGCTGACGCGCAAAGAAGTAGTGGACGCTCCCCCGTTGCCGGTAGCGTACTTCTACGAAAGCCCTCGGCGCGGAAGTTCACGACGCGGTTGTTCTCTGTGCGTCCCTGGAGTTGGCCGGGGTCGCGCTTCGACCGCCCGGTCACCAGCACGCGCTGCACGCTGCCGACCATCGCCTGGGCATGCGCCTGCGCCTGGCGGCGCAGGAGGTCCTGGAGAATCGCCAGGCGATGCCGCTTGACGCTCGCCGGCGTCCCGTCCGGCAGACTCGCGGCGGGGGTCCCCGGCCGCGGGCTGTATATGAAGCTGAAGGAGATGTCGTAGTCGAGTTCCTCGACCAGGGCGAGCGTCTGCTCGAAATCGCGGTCGCTCTCGCCCGGAAACCCGACGATGAAGTCCGAGGACAGGGCGATGCCCGGACGCGTTTCTCGCAGGCGGCGAATCTTCTGCTTGTATTCCAGCACCGTGTGGCCCCGTTTCATCGATGCGAGCACCCGATCCGATCCGGCCTGGACCGGCAGGTGCAGGTGGCTGACGAGTTCCGGAACGTCCCGGTACGCCTCGATCAGCGTGTCGCCGAACTCCACCGGGTGCGAAGTCGTGAACCGGATGCGATCGATCCCGTCGATCTCCGAAGCGTAGAGGATGAGTTCGGCGAGATCGGCCGTGCCGTTGCCGATTCGGCCGCGGTAGGCGTTGACGTTCTGGCCGAGAAAGTTGATCTCGCGCACGCCCTGGCGGCTGAGCGCAATGACCTCGGCCACGACGTCTTCCACCGGACGGCTCACCTCCTCGCCGCGGGTATACGGGACGACGCAGAACGTGCAGTACTTGCCGCACCCCTCCATCACGGACACGAAGGCGGTCGGGCCCTCCGCGCGGGGTTCCGGCAGGCGGTCGAACTTCTCGATCTCCGGAAAGCTGACATCGACGACCGTCCGCTTCGAGCGTTCGGCCTCATCGAGAAGCTCCGGCAGCCGGTGCAGCGTCTGCGGGCCGAACACCACGTCCACATGGGGCGCCCGCGCGCTGATCGCCTCGCCTTCCTGGCTCGCGACGCAACCGCCCACGCCGATCAGCACGCCCGGTCGACGCGCCTTGAGCCGCTTCCAGCGGCCAAGCTGGTGGAAGACCTTTTCCTGCGCCTTCTCCCGTATGGAGCAGGTATTGAGCAGCAGCACATCGGCTTCGTCCGGATCATCGACCGCCACCGCGCCATGGCTGTCGCGCAGCAAGTCGGCCATCCGCGACGAGTCGTAGACGTTCATCTGGCAGCCGTGGGTCTTGATGTGGAACTTGATGCCTGTCTCCGCAATCGCTCGGACGCGGCATTGGAACACAGATGGGACAGCGGTGGAACATCGGACATCCGCGACGCAGGACTTTCCCACGCTGAGGGTGGTGCCCGCGACAAGTTGGCGTTTGGGCTTGGCATTTTGCAAGCCAAAGCGGGGGTTCGCGTCGTGATTGGGTCTTCGCGGGTCGGCGCGCGCGACCGCGCTGGGCGTTCTTCGCC
>CAZFGB010000116.1:0-4842 GCA_964518405.1 uncultured Pseudomonadales bacterium
GACCAGCACGGTGCCGAGGATCGCGTCCTTCGCAACGATGGGGTAGGCCGCCGTGATGACCTCGACCCCGTCTTCCAGCGTGCGCGGCAGCGCGATCGGGCCGCCCGTGAGCGACGCGTCGATGATCTCCTCGATGGTGCCGGCCTGTGGGACGGACGATGAGAACCCGCGGATCCACTCGCCGATTCCGTAGACCCATTCGAAATCGTGCTGCCGCTCGCCGGCGATGGTGTGGCTGCCCGTCTCGGCGCGCACTCGTCGTTCGGGATCGATAACGAGAATGCGGGAGCCCGAGTAGCCGAGACCCTCGATGATGTTCAGGAGTTCCGGCGAGCGGAGAATCACCAGATTGAAGCTCTCCTTGCCGGCGGTCGGCAGCGTTTGCGTAATTGCGCGCACTTCCCGGGTCGGCGCATCGATGTCCGCAAAGGTGATGCCGAAGTACCGCCGCGAACCGAGCAGCGACAGCGGCAACCGGAATTCGATGTCGTATCCCCGCTCCGTCTCCACCACGTAGCCCTGAATCTGCTTCGCCGGAGCGCCGGTTTCGGCATAGCGCCATTCCTCCTGCATTCGATACGCGGTCGTCACGCCCGGGCGGGGCAGGGTGATGGTGGCCCGTCCTTCTTCCCCGTCGGTGCGGATGAAGCTCAACCGCACATGGTCAGCGTTGTCGAGGCGTAGCGAGGCAGGTTCCCGGTACAGCCGGGTGTCATCCAGGATCTCGACGAATCCGTAGAGGTAACCGCCCTGTTCGCCGAGCACCAGGCTGAAGCTGCCGTCGCGGGCCTCGCCGTCCTCGGCACCGAATCGTTGCATCCGGGTCTCCACGTCGCCCCAATCGTCGATTCTCCCGTCGAGGCGCACCGGGCCCTCGATGGGGTGCGCGAAGAGGGACTCGTAGTCTTCGAGGCTCACCGGAAGATCGTTGAACAGGTCCTGCCGATCGTTGAACAGCGTCGAGATGCCCTCGGCGGTCAGCAGCTGCGCGTGGGACTGTCCCTGGATGAGGAGGCGCTCCATCTCGGCCAGTTGCAGGTACGACAGGTAGGGCAGGGCCAACACGCCGAGCGCGAGCAGCAGCAGCTTGGTGCGAAGGCGCGGGCCCCGGAACCTGGAGCCGATCTTCACGTCGCCGACCAGCGATAGCCGAAGCCGTACTCGCTCTTTATGCAGGCGAACTCTGGATCGACTTTCTGGAACTTCTTGCGAATGTTCCGCATGTGCGTGTTGATGGTGTTGTTCGTGACGAAACTCTGCATCGTCGCGTCCATCAGGGTTTCATAGCTGACCGCGTGTCCGGGCCGGCGAACCAGTTTCGCCAACATTCGGAACTCCGTGCCCGACAGGTTGATGCGCTGACCCTTCCAGGAAACGAGCAGGGCGTCCTGGTTCAAGTCGAGATCGCCGAATTGTCGACTGTGGTAGGCGCTGTTCGCCTGGGTCGTGGTTCGCACTTCGTCTATGCGCAGGAGCGAGGAGATGCGCTCGGCGAGGTAATCGAGGGAAATCGGTTTCGGCAGATAGTCCCAGGCGCCGAGCCGCAACCCCGAGATCTTGTCGATCTCGTCGATCCGTTCGGTAAGAAAGATGACGGGCAGCGAAGGGGCGCGGGAAAGCAGGTCGCGGCAGAGCTGGAATCCGGCATCGACTTCGTTGCCCAGCACGATGTCGAGGATCACCAGATCCGGCAGTTGCCTTCCGAAACCCGCCAGGGCCGTTCTACGGCTGTCGTACTCGGTGACTTCGTATCCTTTCGCCGTGATCGCGTCCGCGTAGTTGGCGCGCTGATCGGGGTCGTCCTCGACGATGGCAATGGTCTTTGTCATGGAGCACTCAAACTCGGCCGGCCGGTGATTTTACCAAGTCGAGGTCCCATGTGATCTACACTTGCGCGGTGACGCGGATCATCTCCATCGTTGGCCCCGAAAGCTCCGGCAAGACGACCTTGGCGCGGGCATTGGCGACTCGGTTCCGCGCCCCCTGGGTGGAGGAATACGCCCGCGGGTATCTCTCCGGCCGGCCGACCTATGACGAAACCGATCTCGACATGATCGCCAGAGGCCAACTGGCTCTAGAGGAAGAAGCGTTGAAGGACGCGCCGCCCGTGCTTGTGCTCGACACGGACATGCTGGTGATCCTGGTGTGGTGGCGGGAAAAGTATGGAGAAGCACCGGACTGGGTCGAAGCGGCCGTGCGCGCGCAACGCGATCAGGCGTACCTGCTGGCGCGACCGGACCTGCCCTGGGAACCGGATCCGCTGCGCGAGTCGCAATACGACCGGGAGCGTCTGTTCGAGGTGTATCGGGACGCCCTGGCGGAGCGGAGGGCGGCCTTCGACATCGTTGGCGGATCCGGGCAGGCGAGGTTGCGGTCGGCCCTTGAGTCGTTGCAACGACGTGGAATCGTTCCACGCACCAGGTAAACCCCGTCTGGGCGATTATCCCGGGCGATCCGCCATCATGCGTTCCAGTTCCCTTGCGGTCGTGTCCAGCTGGGCTGCGATTTCGTCGCGCGTGTTGCCCAAACGCAACTGCCGCGCGGCCCACGCATGTTCCCGGAGCTGATACAGGATGCGCGTATCGACCACGCGTCTGTCGCTCGGTCGATCCCGGTAGTATCCGGCGACGAGGGCGTCGAATGCATCCTCGAGATACGCCATGCCGTAGCCGAGGCCAACCAGGTCGAACAGGGGATCGTTGTCTCCGGCGAACTCCCAGTCGAGCGTGCGCCAGGATGCTCCGCAGCGAATCACGTTCCATGGATTCAGGTCGTTGTGACAACCCGCGGTGTCGGCAATCGACCACTCGAGGCGGCGCAGCGCGAGGGCTGCGACCGTAGACACCGGCGCGTCCCGGAGATAGTCGCGAACGACCTCGACCGCGTCATACCGGCGAATACCGCGTGGAACAGCGCTGTGAAGCTCGCGCAGATACATCGCCATCTCAGACGGTTCGGCGGGGATTTGCGCCAGCAGGGTGCCTTCGATCCAGCGAGTGATCAGGTCGCCTCGCGCGCGGTCCGCGGCGACAACGTCCGGCGCGACCGGAAGTTCCAGGTAGCGCATCTCCGCATCGCGCGGCCCCGCAGGTTCGCGAACAATCCGAATAACGAACCGTTCGCCTCCATATTCGAACCGATAGTTGTCATTGGCGTACCCGCCGTCCAGATAGGCGATTCGTTCGATGTGCTCCGCGCGCCACGCGGGCATGAGCCTCAGGATGGATTCTGCGATGCGGTCGAGTCCCGCCTCCCTGTTCAAGATTCGTTTCCGGTTTCCTAAAGGAACCAACCCGCACGAGAAGGTCCATATGTCGCGACCGTCTTAGACAACTGTGCTACTGTCCAAAAATACAACGAGATACCGGAAACGACGGAATGTTGATCACCCGTGTAAAGGATGCGCCTCGCTCGATCACCCGGTTCAGGCCGGACGGTCGAGCGGCGGAAAATGGCGGAGAGAGGGTCCCGTCGCCTCGCAGTGAAGCGATAGAGCCCGAATCGCCCGGCCCCGCAGACGTCGAGCATATCGCAGAGATATTCAAAACCCCTCTGACGTGCAGCTACAACTGGGACTATCGCGTCGCCGAAGACCGCATACGCAAGCTCTACGAACTCGGCAAGCGCCTCAACTGGAACGCGAGCCTCGACATCCACTGGGACCAGACCCCCGATTGGCAGGACGTGGCGCCGTGGGGAGAGGAGCAGATCGAATCGTGGCTGCAAGACAATCCCTGGAACGGCTATCCGCCGTGGGATGAGATGTCCGTCGAGCGCAGGTGCGAGTACTTCTTCCAGAACCAGTCCTGGTCCCTGTCGCAGTTCCTTCACGGCGAACAGGGCGCGCTGCTGGTCGCGTCGCAGCTCGCGTCCAGCGCCCCTACCTTCAACGCGAAACTCTACGCGGCGTCCCAGACGTTCGACGAGGCCCGCCACGTCGAGGTGTTCAATCGCTACCTGAAAACCAAGGTGGGATTCCGCTACCCGGTGACGCGGGGCCTGAAGGACCTGCTGGACAAGATCCTCACGGACGAACGCTGGGACCTCAAGTTCATCGGCATGCAGATCATCCTCGAAGGGCTGGCCCTGGCCGCGTTTCACACGGCGAGAAACGACACGAGCGACCCCGTGCTGAAGGAACTGCTCTACCTCGTCATCCGCGATGAGGCGCGTCACGTCACATTCGGGGTCAACTATCTCGAAGACTTCGTACAGACCCTGTCGGAGGAGGAGCGCGAGGATCGCGCGCAGTTCGCATACGAGGCATGCGTCGTCAGCCGCGACCGCTTGATCGCCACCGACGTCTACCGCTACTTCGGCTGGGATGTCGACGAATCGAAACGGGTGATGGTCGAGCGCGGCATCAACGCCGATTTCCAGACGCGGCTCTATGAGCGCGTCATACCGAATCTCAAGCGCATAGGCCTGCTGACGGATCGCATCCGCCCGAAATTCGAGGAAATGGGCGTGATGGACTTCGAGAACCTGGCGACGGACGGCGATATCGACTGGCGCGAGCTGGAGAAACCGCTGGCGCCGGACGTCACGGAGTGAGTCGAGCGGTATTGCCGCCGGTTCAGTTGATCCCGACGACGTAGGACAACGCACGGCCGATCTCGTCATGAACGACGAGGTCGGCAAGACCGTCCAGTGGCGTCGCCTCACGGTTGAGTATCACGAGCCGCGCGCCGAGCTGCTTGGCATATTCGGGGAATCCCGCGGCCGGATACACGATCAGGGTCGAGCCGGTGGCCAGCATCAGGTCGCAGGACTCCGTGTACTCACGCGCGCGGCTCGTGATACTCAACCGTGAGGCGACGCCACTGGACGGTCTTGCCGACC
>CAZFGB010000117.1:0-46838 GCA_964518405.1 uncultured Pseudomonadales bacterium
CGGCGACCGGGGTGGAATCACGCGGGCAACCGGACGACCCGCCCGAAAACGCCCCAAAACACCCTTGTTCCGGGGTAAAGAAAATTCGCGCCCTTCGCAATCCCTTACAGTCCGCGGCCCTCAGAACAGCGCAAGTGCCTCATCCTTGAATCCAGCGATGCGCGGGAACCGAAATCATGGCGAATTTGTCGCCTTGGAACCTCTTGGATATAGTCGCCTGCAAGGACCGATCAACTGAACAGGAGGCCTGACTCGTGGGATTCGCACTATCGGACATGCAATTGACCAGCCCCGCA
The DNA here is from genome assembly GCA_964518405.1 of uncultured Pseudomonadales bacterium. Classification (GTDB taxonomy): domain Bacteria; phylum Pseudomonadota; class Gammaproteobacteria; order Pseudomonadales; family Azotimanducaceae; genus VXNE01. Next base: position 297 of record CAZFGB010000117.1, read on the forward strand.
TTCGAAGCCGGAGGGTCCATACCGGCGAAGCACACCGGAGAGGGAGCGGATGTTTCCCCCGCGCTTGCATGGTCCGATGCGCCGGAAGGCACGAAGTCGTTCGCGGTCATCTGCCACGACCCCGACGCCCCGCTCGTGACATCGGGACGGTACGGCTACGTGCACTGGGTGCTATACAACATTCCGGGAGACGTCGTCGAGCTGGCGGAAGCGACCGAAGAGTTCACCCAGGGCACGAGCGATTTCGGCAGGCTCGGCTATGGCGGCCCCATGCCGCCCCCGGGACATGGAGTGCATCAGTACTACTTCTGGGTACTGGCGCTCGACAGCGACCTCGACCTCGAAGTCGGCCTCGACATGTGGACCCTGCTGGAGAGAATCGACGACCACACGATAGGGATGAATCGCCTGGTCGGCACTTATCGCCGCGGCTGACGCCCCGCGAGTCGCGCCAGCGCAACCGTTCTGCCGTCCGGGTCTTCCACGATTTCTTCGGAATAGCCGACGAGCTCGAGATGTCCGGCAGCATCGCGCAATGCGCCCGGCGCGACGCGAAAGGCCGGGTCTCGCGGACCGGCGACCGGCCGGTCCGTTTCCAAGTGAAGCTCCGCGATGAGATGTCCGCCGGGCGCCAGGCGGTCCGCGAGGTCCCCGACGAGGTCGACATCGACGTAGTGGATGACGACGATCAATTCAAACGTGCCCGTCACCCCGTGTCCGTGATCTAGATCGCGCCTGATCCATTCCGCGGTCAGTCCGCGCGCTCGGGCGGTAGCTTCGGCGCGGACCAGCGCGACATCGGATATATCGATCCCCGTCACCGAGAATCCCCGCGAAGCGAGGTAGAGCGCATTCCGCCCGGCGCCGCAAGGGATATCCAGCGCCCGACCGACCGTCACTTCGGGCACCCAGCGTTCGAGCCATGCGCTCGGATGGGTTCGGTCCTCGTACGCGCCGAGCCGGTAGCGCTCATCCCACTTCTCGCGGTCGGCGTCGCTCACGGGCGGTTCCACCCCCCAGATCGACCCCCGCGCCGCGAATACGGGCCAGCGGCCACATGTTCGAGCGCCGCCCGACATGCCGCGGCGACAACGGGTAGGTAGACTGACATGGCGGACGAATTCTATAGCTGGCCCGCGGGAGAGGTCGAATCCATGCGCATCGTGAGCTGGAACGTCAATGGACTGCGCGCCTGCGTCCGGAAGGGATTCCTCGACTTCCTCGAAGCATCGGGCGCGGATGTCGTGTGCCTGCAGGAAGTCCGCGCCTTTGCCCATCAACTGGAACCGCGCGTGCTCTCGCCAAGCGGCTGGCACGCCAACTTTTCCCCCGCGGAGAGACCCGGCTACAGCGGTGTCGGGATCTACTCGCGCGAGCCGCCGACGCGAGTCGAAACGAGTCTCGGCGACGAACGTTTCGATACGGAAGGGCGCATGATGATCGCTCACTTCGGCCGCAAGGCGGTGGCGTCGGTGTACTTTCCCAAGGGCAGCGGCCGCAACCGGGACAACAGCCGGGTGCCCTACAAGCTCGACTTCTATGCGACAGTGTTCGACCGCCTTCAGGCGTTGCGCCGCAGAGGCCCGGTGTTCGTAGCCGGCGACTACAACACGGCCCATGCGGAAATCGACCTCGCGCGACCGAGGTCGAACGCCAGGACCAGCGGTTTCCTGCCCGAAGAACGGGCCGAACTCACCCGCTGGATCGAAGCCGGCTGGGTCGATACGTTCCGCGCGCGGCACCCCGGCGAACCGGGTCACTACACGTGGTGGCGACAGTGGGGCGGCGCGCGCGAGAACAACGTCGGCTGGCGTATCGACTATGTGCTGGCATCGAAGTCCGCCGCAAGGCGCGTCACGAACGCGTTCATCTGGCCGGGCGTTCTTGGCTCCGACCACTGTCCTGTCGGCGTGGACGCGGCCTGGTGAGGACCGCAAGCGAACCGGCCGCCGGGATCAGCGCGGCGTGGCGCCGGATCGACGCGACGATTCGGCCGGCCGGCCGGGTGTTCTACGGATGGTGGATCGCCGGCGCCGCCAGCGGAATACAGATGCTCTCGGCCCTGTTGTGGATGCAGTCCTACGGCGTCTGGTTCGTCGTTCTGCAGGACGAGTTCAACTGGAGCAAGGCGATCGTCTCGGGCGCCTTTGTCATGACGCAGATTCAGTTCGGCCTGCTCGCGCCGGTGCAGGGATGGCTGGTCGACCGATTCGGTCCACGCCTGATCATGCGCGTCGGCCTCGTGATATTCGCGGCCGGTTTCTTGCTCTTCAGCCGAGTCGAGACGATTCTGGCCTTCTATCTCACGTTCGCCCTGATCGCGTTGGGTTCGAACCTGGCCGGCTTTCCCACCGTCATGGTGTCCATCGTCAACTGGTTCAACAGGCACCGCGCCAAGGCTATCGCGGTGGGACAACTGGGCCACCCGCTAGGCGGCATAGCGGTGCCCATTATCGTGTTCGCGCTGCAGGCGTTCGGCTGGCGCGAGACCGCGCTGGTCGCGGGCGTGCTGGTGCTGCTACTTGGTCACCCCCTGGTGCAGCTCATGCGTCACCGGCCGGCGCCGCACGAATTCGTCGATGGCATTGCCGAAAGCACTCCTCACTCATCGAGGGATACGTCCCGCCAGGGTTTTTCCATCCGCCAGGCGATGCGCACGCGCGCCTTCTGGCTGATTTCCATCGGCCACGCGTGCTCGCTGCTGATCGTCTCCGCCGTGATGGTGCACCTTGTGCCGCATCTGACCGAAGGCCTCGGCTATTCATTGACCCTGGCCGGAGGCGTCGTCGCATTCATGACGGCTTGCCACATAGGCGGCCAGCTCGTCGGCGGATATTTCGGCGACCGCCTGAACAAGCGGCTGATCTGTGCCGGTTGCCTGGTGGCGCACGCCGTCGGACTACTCCTCATCGCTTATGCGGCGAACGTCCTCATGGTGATCGCCTTCGTCCTTCTTTACGGCACGGGAATGGGGATCAGGGGTCCGTTGGCGGTGGCGCTTCGCGCCGACTACTTCGGCCCGAAGGCATTCGGAACCATCCTGGGAGTCTCCATGTCCATCGCCATGATCGGGATGTCGACCGGGCCGCTCGTCGCCGCATTCACGGCGGACGCTTTCGGCAGCTACCGGATCGGCTTCACCATCCTGGCCGCTGGCGCGGCGGTGGGCGCCGTGTGCTTCCTGGCCGCGAAGAGGCCGACCGAATCGCCGGACTAACCGTCCGAGCAGAAGCCGCGCGACAGGTCGTCTGTCAGGTCCGTATTTCGGCCTCAAGGGGATTGCAGGCCCACGCATACTCCAGATTGGACGCTAGTGAATTTCCGAATTGGACGGTGATATATTCCTAATTGGACGCGAGTGGATTCTGAATTGGACGGTGATATATTCCTAATTGGACGCCGACATATTGCAAATTGGACGGGGACTCATGCCAAATCCGACGCTAATCCGCGGACAGTACGTGGAGCGGCATGCCGAACCGCGCGTACGCGCGGCGCTCGCCGATACGCGGATCGTCGCGATCATCGGGCCGCGCCAATCCGGCAAGACCACACTCGCTCGCCGTATCGCCAATGAAGATCGTCCCTTTGTCACATTGGACGACGAACAGTTCAGACGTTTCGCTGAAGACGATCCCGTGGGGTTCATCCGTAGCCGGCACACTGCGGTAATCGACGAAGTCCAGCGCGCACCGGGTCTCATCCTCGCGCTCAAGAGAGCCGTCGACGAGAATCCGCAACCCGGCCGCTACCTCATAACCGGTTCCGTCGATCTCTTCAGGAGCTCCATTTCTCCCGACTCGCTCGCGGGCCGGGTTGAAACCGTCGAACTTCTACCCTTTTCGCAAGCGGAAATCGCCAACGCGGGCATGCCGGGATTCCTGGATCGTGCTTTCGCCGGCGACTTCCCCAACCTTGAGGAGACGGAACCCACCGTCGATCTGATCGAACGCGTCCTGGCGGGCGGCTATCCCGAACCTCTTTCGCGCACGGACCTGCCACGGAGGCGAAGCTGGCTGCGCGCATACGCCCGTGCGCTCGCCGAACACGACGTATCCGAAATCACCGCAATCAGCAGACTCGGCCAAATGACCCATCTGATCGAACACGCCGCAGTTTCCACCGGTCAATTGCTCAACATGTCCGATCTCGGATCACGGTTGGGCGTCGACAGCAAGACGATCAACCGGTGGCTGACACTGCTTGAGCACATGTTCCTTGTCCGCCGCACGCGCGCCTGGCATCGCAACGAGTTGAAACGGCTCGTCAAGACGCCCAAGCTGCATTTCCTGGACTCGGGCCTGCTCGCGGCGCTTCGCAGGGTGGATGCGGCGACCATCGCAAGGGACCGCCGGGAAGCGGGCTGCCTTCTTGAGTGCTTCGTCCATGGTGAAATCGTCAAGGCCGCGGCACTTTCTGACGAGCCGGTGATTGTCAATCACTATCGCGACAAGGATCAGGTCGAAGTCGACCTGGTTCTGGAGCGACCGCCCGACAAGATCGTTGGTATTGAAGTCAAAGCAAGTGCGACGGTCCGCCCCGACGACTTCAAGGGGCTGGCGCGCTTGAAGAAGATCGCGGGGAAACGGTTCGCTTGCGGAATCGTCCTTCACGACGGCGAACGGGTCCAACAAACAGCGTCCAGACTCTTCGCCATGCCCGTCAAGATGCTATGGGAAGCGTAGCGGCCAAGAACTGAACCGAGGCCTATCCCCGCATGTGCGGGTGATCCATTCGCTGTCCGCGATCAGACCGCCGAGAGCAACCGGTCCAACCCGGATGCAACGAAGCCCAAGCGGGTGAAAACCCGCTTGGGCATCGTATTGGAAATGCAACCGACGGCCGGGGAAAGCCCAGATGGCCGCCTGTCAATAGGCGATCGGTCGCGGATTGCTACGCCGGGAATCCGCCTACGATTCCGAGCTTGACCCAGTAGGAGTCGCCTCCGCCCCCGCCGATCCACTTCTGGTACCAACCATCGGTAACGGAATCTTCGGGGATGAGTCCAGCCCAGGGATCCGATTGCCGGACATGGACTTTCACTTGGCCGGCACGCCAATCCACGATTCTGGCCGGCTTGTTGCCGACGTCGATTCCCGGTCCGCGCCCCTGCCTCACGCAGACGGCGCCGCCCTGGATCCAGTGCCACGTCACGGTGTTGCCTCCCTCCACCTTGCCGAAGGACTTGAGGCGCGTCTCGTCCTCGACCGGACCTTCGGTGAAATGAAGCGAATACCGCTCTTCGCCCTGGTAGAGCACTTCGGCTCTCACCGAGTTGCCGCTATGCGTAAAGCTGATCTGGTCGGCCACGTACTTCGGCCAGCCCCAGATGACTCCCTCGCGCGTGTGGTGCAGGAACGGCACCGGCGTGCTGATGCACATCCAGGATTCAAGACCATCCGGACACAGAACCTTGATCGTGAAGCGGCCTTCCTGGAAGCGGGCGGCCTTTCTGCCGAACTGGTTCATGTCGAGCAGGCTCGCTCCGACGATCGGCTGCTCCGGCATCGCGAGCGGGGCCGGGATGAAAGAGCGGTACAGATCGAGATCCGCAGGCTCGATCACGGTGTGGACACCCTGGGTGCCGGCGCCGAGAGCGATCAACTCATCGAGTTGTTCGTCGGACATCACGTTCCTTGGGTTGCCCGGACCCTTGCCGCCGTTGATGAAATACGTCTGGCTGTGGTCCTCGACGAATGCCTGGATGGCGTCCATCCGGACCCTGGCGGCGTTCATCCTTACGACTTCCACCTTCTTGTCCAGGTCCTTGTCTCCGGTCCGATACATCTCGGATTCGGATCGCGGGAGCGCCAGTTCGGAAGCGTAATTCTCCCGGTCGGCATATTCCGGCGGGCACGCGATGGACGTAACGTGATTGGGATCAGGCGCGACGACCTGATAGGGGACCTCGAGATTGAACTCGAGGCTTTGATCGAGATCAGCTTCTGGTTTCAGTATTGCTGCCATCTTGGCTTTCCTCTTCCTTGTCTCTTCTATTTGCTGCTTGTTGCTGCTTGTTGCTGCTTGCTTCTCTTGCCCGCTTGCTCGTTCGGTTCAGTCGAACTCGGGAATCCTGACCGAAGCGTTCGATCCCGGCTTGGTGACGGAACCTCCGCCTACTGTCGCAAGCTTTGTCATGACGGAATCGCCGCCCCCGCCCCCGATGAACTTCGAGTAGTAGCCGTCCGTAACGGAGTCTTCGGGGATCAGCCCGGCCCACGGGTCGGAAGGCCTGATGTGGACCTTGACCTGTCCCGCCTGCCAATCGAGTATCCGCGGCGCTTCCCGACCGTTCTGGAACCCGGGGCCCCTGCCCTGCCTGCAGAGAACGGCACCGCCCTGTATCCAGTACCAGGAAACGGTATTGCCGCCTTCGACCCGTCCGAGCGCTCTGAGCGCCGCTTCGTCCGCCACGGGCCCGGCGGTGAAATCTAGGGAGTAACGCTCTTCCCCGAAATACAGGACCTCGGCCCTGGCGGAATTCTCTTCGCGGCTGAAGCTGATCTGATCAGCCACGTACTTGGGCCATCCCCAGATCACGCCTTCCCGGCACTGCAGGTTGAACGGCACCGGAGTACTGACCACCAGCCAGGACTCGAGACCATCCGGACACAGGCACTTGACCGTGAACCGGCCTTCCTGGAAGCGATTGATCGGATTGCCGGAGTTCATGTCGAGCAGCGTCGCCCCAACCAGTGGACGCTCGGGCATTTGCAGCGGCGCCGACAGGAACGAGCGATACAGATCGAGGTCTGCCGGCTCGATCACGGTGAAGATGCCCTGGGTGCCCAATCCCCTCGCGATGTGGTCGTCGAGTTGCTCATCGCTGAGCTTCGGTACCAAGCTGTGACCGGGGCCTCTTCCCCCGTTGATCGACCAGGTCTGGTTCGGGTCATTGACGAATCTCTCTGCGCGGTCCGTACCGACTCTCGAGCGGGCCAGCTTCAGCTGTATGGCTCTTTGATCGGCTTCCGGGTCGCCCTTCCCAACGTCGCTCCCATCGGTGGGTCCGCCGAAATTCTGCGGCAAGACCAACTCTTCCGGAATCGACCGGGTGACAACGTCTTGTGACATTACCTCTTCTTCAAACTTTGGGTTCGCGGCCATTGGCTCCTCCCTCCTGTAATGGTTGGTAAAGCTAGCATTCCGCCGCAACAGGCGCAACGCCGAGGGGCAAACCGTCACGGCGCAAACCCAACTGAATCCTTGGTTTCCGCCCCGTGTCGCCCCGACTCCGCCGCGTTGCGGCAACGTGCGGATTGGCGCTATGTTCCCGGTTCCCGCCAGCGCCAGAAGGTAACCTCCTTGCCCGATCACGCCAGTTCCGAGCAGCCATTCGAGGGCGTCCGCATCGTCGAGTTCGGCCAGTTCGTCGCCGTGCCGTTCGCGGCACAGCTTTTGGCTGAGGGCGGCGCCCAAGTCATCAAGGTCGAGCCGGTGGATGGAGACCCGGCCCGGCGTCTGCGACCGCTGGCATCCATCGATTCGGCCGACGGACCAAAACCCATTGCGCCCGAGACGCGCACTTTCCTGTCGCGCAACCGGGGCAAGCGGTCGCTGCCTCTGGCGCTGCGCCACCCGGATGCGAAGCCGGTCATCGACGCGTTGCTCGCGTGGGCCGACGTTGCCCTCATGAACTTCCGGCCCGGCCTGGCGGAAGAACTGGGCCTGGGCGCGTCGGCGCTCCTGGACCAGTTCCCCCGTCTCGTCGTCGGTTCCGTGTCGGCGTTCGGCAATCGGGGCCCCGAAGCCGGGAACGCGGCCATGGACATCGTCGTGCAGGCGCGCAGCGGTCTGATGGCGGCAAACGGCCGCATCGTCGATGGAAAACCGGCCACCGGAGATCCCGTCAGCGCCGACTACATGTGCGCCATGACGCTGGCTTTCGGCGTCAGCGCCGCGCTGCTGAGACGCGAAACTACGGGACGGGGCGGACGCGTCGACACGTCGCTGCTACAGGCCGCGATGACGCTCGCGAACAACCAGGTCGTCCGCGCCGAAGCCGAAGACGGCCCGGTTCATCGGGAGGTGCTCGATCGCCTGCAGACACTCCGCGCGGCCGGCGCTCCCTATGCGGCACAGGCCGAGATCATTCCTTCGGTGCGGGCCCGGTCCATGTCGCAGGTCTACTTCCGGACGTACGAGACGGCGGACGCGACCATCGCCGTAGCCTGCGGCAGTCCTTCGCTGCGAGAGAGATTCATGCGCGTCATCGGCCTCGACGACCCGGGCCTCGGTACGAGTCCCGGACTCGACCTCGACAGACACTACGACGCGTTCAAGCCCAGGGTCGAGGCAAGGTTGCGCGAGCGCGCAAGCGCCAGGTGGGTCGCGGAACTGAACGACGCGGGCGTGCCCGTTTCCACCGTCCGGTTTCCGCTGGAACTGCTCGACGATCCGCAAACCAAAGCGAACAACATGTTCCACACGTTCCGGCATCCGACCGTAGGGGACGTGACTGCGCTGTCACCGCCCGTCAATCTCGACGCCGAAGGCTTCGCGCCGGCGCCGCCCACTGCTCCGCTCGGTTCGGATACGGGGGCGGTCCTCAAGGATCTCGGGTTCGACGGCGATCAGATAGACGCGTTGCTCGACGCGGCGGTGACCCGCGACAGTTAGGCAACTTCGCAGCAGCCGTCGCTTGCCCCCATGTCCTCGATTCACTGCACGCGGTCCGGTGGCGCGTCGTGACCATTGCCAAAATGACCCACTTGGAGTTCTAATCCTCCATATCATATGCACTTTCTTTATCAATAGAATATGCTCAAGAGGACAACGCTTCTGCTCGACGACGAGACGCGGACCGCCGCCCACGAACTCGCCCATCGCTACGAGTGCTCGGTTTCGGAGGCAATCCGTCGCGCGGTGACGCGTCATCGCGACGCGACCCTCGGCGTTCCCCGGGCCAGGCGCGAGGAACGCGCGCGAATACTCGGACACCTGTTCGAGCTCTTTGACGACCACGACCCGGAGGACGAGATCCGTCGCCTGAAAGAGCAGGACGAGGGGTTCTGATGATCGTGCACCTGGACACGGATTTTCTTGTCTACGCGCTTGCGACGGCGGGCCCCGAACGGCGATGGCTGATCGAAATTGCCGGTTCCGGCCAGGCGATAGAAATCAGCGCGATCGCGTGGTACGAATTCTCGAGAGGTCCGCGAATCCCGGAGCAGCTGGCAACAGCTCGTTCATTTTTTTCCGCCGATGGCATCATCCCGTTCTCGGAACAATTCGCTTCAACGGCGGCCGAAGTGTTTCGTCGGCTCGGATCACCGCGGCGCCGTGCGGCCGATATCTGCATCGGCGTGACCGCGATGTTGCGCGGCGCAACCCTGATCAGTCGGAACGCCCGAGACTTCGCCGGGATACCCGGCCTCGAAGTGAAGGATCTCGACACAACGGAACACGACACCTGACCAACGGACACTCGGAGACGGAAATGACTGAAATCCGACCATTCGAAATCGACATCCCGAAGGCCGTGCTGGATGACCTTGCGGCCCGTCTCGAACGGACGCGCTGGCCGGATGCCGAGACCATCCGTGCCCACGAGGGTCCGCCCCACGACTGGAACCAGGGCGTGCCGCTCGGCTGGGCGAAGGACATTCGAGACTACTGGCTGCACGAATACGACTGGCCCGCGCGGCAGGCCTATTACAACGGCTTTCCGCAATTCATGACCGACGTAGATGGCCTGGACATCCACTTCATCCACCGGGCAAGCCGGCATCCGGACGCCTTTCCCCTCGTGATTACCCACGGTTGGCCAGGCTCCGTCGTCGAGTTCCACGCCATCATCGAGCCGCTTGCCGATCCGACCAACCACGGCGGGGCGGCGGAAGACGCGTTTCACGTCGTCTGCCCTTCCCTGCCCGGCTTCGGGTTTTCGGGTCATCCCCGGGGGACCGGTTGGAACATTCCGAAAATCGCCGATGCCTGGAACGAAATCATGGCGCGCCTGGGCTATGACCGTTACTTCGCCCAGGGCGGTGACTGGGGCACGACCGTTTCCAACGCTCTCGCGGCACGGCATGCCGGTCGCTGCGCGGGAATCCACGTCAACATGCCGGGCGGCCGGCCGCGCCAGACGCCCGAGAACCCCACCGAAGAGGAGAGACGGGCCCTTGAGCGCATTCAACGCCGGCAGGGCAGGGGCGGCGGATACGGCAGCCAACAGAGCTCGCGTCCGCAGACGCTCGGCTACGGGTTGGCCGATTCGCCCATGGGACAGGCCGCGTGGATCCTCGAGAAATTCTTCGAGTGGACAGATTGCGACGGCATCCCCGAAAACGCCATCGGCCGCGACGAGCTGCTGGACAACGTGATGTTCTACTGGCTGACGGACAGCGGGACGTCATCGGCGCGAATCTATTGGGAGAACGCCCAGAGCCACCTCACCGGCGCCTACGATGAGCATGCCGTGGAGATCAACGTCCCCACCGGGTGCAGCATCTTTCCCGAGGAGATCACGCCGACGCCGAGGATCTGGGCGGAGAACCGCTACCCCAATATCGTTTACTGGAACGAACTGGACAAGGGCGGCCACTTCGCCGCTTTCGAGCAACCCGAGCTATTCGTCGAAGAGTTGCGCAAGTGCTTCCGGCTGATGCGCCAAGACCAAATGATGACTTGATGTTCTCCCAATTGATGATATGGTGCTACCCGGAAGAAACAGAGACGACTGATGCGCACCACGCTTACCATTGAGGACGAGACTTTCCGAAAGCTCAGGGAGATCGGCTTTCGGACTGGAAAGTCATTCAAGGCCGTTGTGAACGAAGCGATTCGGGCGGGCATCGAGAACGACGGAATCGCCACCTCCGCCAAGCCCTACAGAACCAGACCCGTTGCCATGGGCGAAGTAGTTGGTCAATACGATCTCGACCGCGCACTACAACTCGCGGATCGGCTGGAAGACGAGGAAGGCGCGCACAAACTGCAACTGCGCAAGTGATCCTGATCGACGCCAACCTGCTGATCTATGCGGTCAATTCAGACGCGCCGCGACATCCGACCGCGCGGGCTTGGCTCGACGAGACGCTTTCCGGAGCGACGCCGGTCGGGTTGCCGTGGGTATGTGTTCTTGCCTTCCTGCGCATTACGACGTCTCCGCGCGTCTTCGCCCGGCCAATACCTGCGGACGCCGCCATCGATCAAATGGAGGAGTGGCTCGATCAACCCTATGTCGACGCGATCGCACCCGGCGAGAGACATTGGCCGATCCTCGGCAATCTGCTTCGGACATCCGGGATGGCCGGCAACCTCACGACCGACGCGCACGTCGCCTCGATGGCGATTGAACGCGGCGCTGCTGTCTATTCCGCCGATTACGACTTCAAACGTTTTCCGGGCGTGCAACACGTCGATCCACTGGCCTGACGCCCGCCGCGTCGCGGAGCGACTTCGACCCTCGCCGTTTCCCCGTCACCCGAAGCCAAGGTTCCAGTTCGATGCGATCCGGTTGGGTCGTGGATGATTCGGACCTATACGTTGAATCGAAAGTGGATTACGTCCCCGTCGCGCACGACATAATCCCTGCCTTCCAGGCGCCATCGACCCGCGTCCCTTGCGCCCTGTTCGCCTCCAAACGACACAAAGTCTTCGTATGCGATCACTTCCGCGCGAATGAAGCCCCGTTCGAAGTCCGTATGGATGGTCCCCGCAGCCTGCGGTGCGGTGGTTCCCACCGGAACAGTCCAGGCGCGCGCTTCCTCGGAGTTGTGCGTGAAATAGTCGTGCAGACCCAATAGCCGGTGGCCGGTCCGGATCACGCGTTCAAGACACGGCGCATCCAGCTCCAGATCGCTCAGAAAATCCATTCTCTCGTCGGCTTCCAGTTCCGCGATCTCGGCTTCAATCTTCGTGCAGATGGGAATGCAGGCGGCGCCTTGCGCGTCGGCAATCTCCTCCACGGGCGCCAGCAGCGGATTGTCCCGCAGCCCGTCTTCGGCCACGTTGGCGATGTACATGACCGGTTTGGCGGTGAGCAGGTGCAGGTCCGCGATTCGCGCCAGCTCATCGGGCGTCAGCTGGAGCGCGCGTACCGGCCCACCCCGTTCCAGCGACGCCCGCACCTTGTCCAGCAGTTCCATCCGGGCGCGGGCCCGCCTGTCGCCGACGGCCGCGATGCGCCGGACCCGATCACGGGCCCGTTCCACGGTATCGAGGTCGGCCAGCGCCAGTTCGATGTCGACAACCTCGATATCGTCCGCGGGAGAGACCTTGCCTGCGACGCTGATGACCTCCTCGTCCTCGAAGCAACGGACCACATGCGCGATGGCCTGGGTTTCGCGAACGTGCGCGAGAAACTGGTTGCCCAGCCCCTCTCCCCCGGCGGCGCCCTCCACCAATCCCGCGATATCGACGAATTGCACCACCGCCGGCACAGCGCGTTTCGGCGACGTCAACTCGAAGACTCTCCAAAGACGCGGGTCCGGGACCGGCACCACGCCCACATTCGGCTCGATGGTGCAGAAGGGAAAATTCTCCGTCTCCGCCCCGGCGCCGGTCATGGCATTGAACAGCGTCGACTTGCCCACATTCGGCAGACCGACGATGCCGCATCGGAAGCCCACGCACTATACCGCGTCGGGTTTTGGCGCGTGAAAGCGACTCATTGCCTTGTCCATTTCTCCATCGAGGACAAGCCGCAGCAGGGCGTCGTCCATCGCGAGGCTCGCCTCGACACGCTCGCGATCGCGCTTGCCGAACTTCTTTCCGGTGAGAAAGCCAATCATGCGGCGCCGACCGGGATGGCCGACACCGATGCGCAGCCGCACGAAGTCGGAACGATTGCCAAGACCCCGAACGACGCTGGCCACGCCGTTATGCGCGTGATGCCGGCCGCCGTTCTTGAGCCTGGTCACGCCAACCGGGAAGTCCACCTCGTCGTGGGCAATCAGTATTTCTTCGGGTTCTATGCCGTAGAACCTCGACAGCGCGCCGACGGCCTCGCCGGACAGGTTGACATAGGTCGACGGCAGGAGAAACCAGATGTCTCGGCCCAGGACGTCGCCCCGACCGACGCTTCCCCTGAACCTGGTTCGCGGGGCCATGGGCACGGCGAAACGCGTCGCGAGATCCTCAACCCACCATGCGCCGATATTGTGTGGCGTACCCTGATACTGCCGGCCGGGGTTGCCAAGCCCCGCGATCAGACGAATGCGAGACATGTCTCGCCGCCAACACGTTCGCTCCCGCGGCCGGTTGGCGGTTCAATCCCGGTCGGCCTAATCGGTCGACGCGTCGCCCTCGTCATCCGCGTCGGGGTCTTCCGGCTCTCCCGGCGCTTCCTCCTCGCCTTCAAGCAGTGCTTCCTCCCCGGCTTCCATTTCATCTTCCAGTCCGCCGCGCGGCGCCTGTACGCTCACTACCGGCGTATCGTGCTCCCCGCTGGACGCCAGCGCCACTATCGAAACGCCTTCGGGAAGCTCCAGGTCCGAAAGGTGCAACGCCTGGCCAAGGTCCAGATGCTCGACATCGACGTCGATGGATGCCGGCAGGGCCGCCGGCAGACACGCGATTTCGACCTCGATCAGGTTGTGCGAAATGTTGCCTCCGCTCTCACGCACGCCTATGCACTTGTCTTCGTTCAGGAACCGCAGCGGCACGCTGATCTGGATGGGCGTGTCGGCGCGGACGCGCATGAAGTCGAGGTGCAGCACCTTCTCGTTCGCCGGATGACGCTGCAGGTCACGCAGTACGGCCTGTTCAGGCGCCCCATCGATCTGCAGTTGAATGATCTGGGAAAAAAATGCCTGTTGCTCCATGGCCTTGGTGAGAAACCGGAGTTCCACCGCGACGAGCACCGGGTCCGCGCCTCCGCCGTAGACGACGCCGGGAACCTTGTTCCCCTCTCTGCGCAGCCGCCTGACCGCCGACTTGCCGGAGCCGACCCTGCTTTGGGCTTCCAAAACGCATTGTTCCGTCATGCTACTCACATCCTCCGCGTGCATCTCCACGCAGCCGCCATCGGATCGTCAACGAAAATACCGACGACGTCGCAATATGGCTGGGGTGGCAGGATTCGAACCTGCGAATGCCGGGATCAAAACCCGGTGCCTTACCGCTTGGCGACACCCCAATCCGCGCTTCCAGCCGTGTTTCGGTTTGCCGAATGGTTCGCCGCAGGGATCCGGGGCGCTCCTCCCGGAATCCGCGCTCCAAGACGGGGGCGGCGCGTATTGTATGGCGGGGCCCCGATGTGTCAATGCAACGCAATCCCCCGCCGGAGTAACCACGTTGAACCTTGGCCGAAGAGCGCGCACCGAAGAAACTTCCATGGAAGTACGCCGCCGGCGACGGGGGTGCGCCCGCCACTTCCTTGCGTATCAGCGGCCCCGGCTGAAGGCTCCTCCGGTAATCCTTCAGGGATCCCGTCATCGATCCCGGGGACTAAAAGGCGATACCTTCGGGCCGCGCGTTACCCAACCGAAGCGATTGCATCATCGCGGGTGCCGTGCACGGCGATGATCTTGTCGAAACCGCTGATCCGAAAAACCTCGTCGATCTGTTCCGAAAGCGAGCACAGGGCGAACCCGGCATTCCGCTGGCGCATCGTCTTCGCGACCAGCAGGATCGCGCGAAGGCCAGCACTGCTGATATAGGAAATGCTGCCGAGATCCGCGACCACGGCACCTTCCGAATCGGCTATCGCATCCATGACCGAGGATTGGAAGTCGCTGGCGTTCTGGCCGTCGATGCGGCCTTCCGGCTTCAGAACGAGCACGCCGTTTACCTGCTCCGGATTAACTTTCATCGTTGTCGTTCTCCAAAGAATTCATCCTGCCAGAACCTTGCCAAATCCACTGCCCATGAAGTGCTTGGGAGTATCCGACAAATTATAGCGGGATTGTACATCAGCTTTCGTGTTTCTTGATCCGACCCCTAGCGAAGCGCTTCCACGTCATCCTGATCCGGCATCAGCATGAACTCCGGATAGGCCTCGATGCCCAGTTCCGCCGCGTCCTGGCCAAGCGACTCCACTTCGGGCGACACTCTCGCGCCCATGGTCTTCTTGAGCACCAGCCAGATAACCGCCGATATCGCCGTCACGAACACCCCGATGGCCAAGATTCCGGCCAATTGCGCGCCGAGATTGCCGCCACCCGCGATGCAAACCGCGATGGTTCCCCAGATTCCCGCGAAAAGGTGCGCCGGAACCGCACCGACCACGTCGTCTACCTTGAGGAGCTCCAGCAGCTTGATTCCGCCCACCACCACGACGCCGCCGATCGCGCCGATGACCACGGCCCAGTGGTGATCGACGATGTCCGGGGCCGCCGTGATGGATACGAGGCCGGCGATGGCGCCGTTCAGAACGGCCAGCAGGTCTACCCGGCCGAGAATGGGACGGGAAACGATGATCGCCGCGACGACTCCCGCCGCAGCCGCCAGGTTGGTGTTGGCGAACACAACGCTCATCGCCACCGCATCGATGGTACTCGCCAGCGCCAGTTGCGAACCGCCGTTGAAGCCGAACCACCCAAGCCAGAGAATGAAGACGCCCAGCGTGACCGCCGGAATGTTCGATGGCGGCGTGGGCTTGGTGCTGCCGTCCTCGCGAAACTTGCCGAGCCTCGGCCCGACGATGATGGCACCGGCGAGCGCCGCCCACCCGCCGGTGCAATGCACGATGGTGGATCCGGCAAAGTCCTTGAAGCCAAGCTGATAGAGCCATCCTTCACCCCAGGTCCAGGCGCCGACCACCGGATAGATGAAGGCTGTCAGGATTGCGACAAAGATGAAGAAGCACCACAGGTTCACGCGCTCCGCGAGCGTGCCCGACACGATCGAAGCCGTGGTCGCGACGAAGACCATCTGGAAGAACCAATCGGACATCGTCGAATTGCCGCTCTCGATCACCGCAGACCTCGCCCCTTCCTCGCCCGAGAGCAGGGAGAGTTCTTCGGCGGAAGGACCGTACAGGAACTGCAATGTTCCGATCCACTGTCCCACATCGACGTACATCAGGTTGTATCCGACGAGGTAGTACGCGAGGCCGGCGATGGAATACAGGCCGATGTTCTTCATGCAGATCATCGAGGCGTTCTTGGTCCGCACCGAGCCGGCCTCGAGCATCGTGAAACCGGCGCACATCCACATGACGAGCGCGCCGCAAATGAGGAACGAGAACGTGTTGAGGACGAACTGGGCCTCCGCGGCGACCGTCGCTTGCGCGGTCGTCCCGATTGCCACAAGCACCATGGCCAACGCCGATGCCAGTAGCGGTTTTCGGTTCGGAGCCTTGAAGCCGGCGCTTCGGCGTCCCATTCTTTCCCCCTTTCGCAACGTTGGCGAAAGCCCTGCCCGCCTCGAAAGTATGCCAGCGCGTTTGGATCGGGTCCATTTGCAGTTTTGGGACAATCCGCCCGCCATCCCCTGCTAAGTGCGGGATCAATACTCTATTATTCGCGCTCCCGTACCCGGATGCCGCGGCAACTGCATTGACCGTTCAAGAACCTGACGCGCCCGCCATCGAAGCCCGCGGCATCGGCCACACCTACAAGGGGGGCCACGAGGCGCTCGCGGACGTGGAACTTAACCTCGGCACCGGCCTGTTCGGTCTGCTCGGACCGAACGGCGCGGGCAAGAGCACGCTGCTGCGCATCATCGGTACGTTGTTGAGACCGAGCCGGGGAACCATGTCGGTGTGCGGATTCGACGTCGCGCGGGAACCGCTGCAGGTGCGTTCCCGCATCGGCTACCTGCCGCAGGAATTCGGCGCCTGGCGCCTGCATCGAACGGAAGAAGTGGTCGATACCCTCGCCCGGATGTCGGGGCTCCGGAAGCGCCGTGAACGGCGCCGCCGCGTGGCGGAAGTGCTGGCGATCGTGGGCCTCGAATCCGTTGCCGACCGCAAGGTCAAGAAGCTCTCGGGGGGTATGGTGCGCCGTCTCGGCGTGGCGCAGGCCCTGGTGCACGAGCCGCGAGTGCTGATCGTCGACGAGCCGACGGTCGGACTCGACCCGGAAGAGCGCATGCGCTTTCGTCAACTCGTGACCCGATTGGGACAGGACAGGACGATCCTGCTATCGACCCACATCGTGGCCGATCTCGGCGGCGGTTGTCGGGAAATCACGCTGCTCGACTCGGGCGGCATCGTGTTTCACGGTCCGCCGAAGGCATTGCTTGATCAGGCCGAAGGTCGGGTGTTTGCAATCACCACCGACGCGGCCGGAGTGGAACGCATGGAAACCGCCCATGAAATTGTCTCGCGCGCCCCGGCGGACGGCGGCGTCGCGTTGCGCGCGGTCACCCGGGACACCATTCCGGAGGGCGGCGCGCCGGTCGAGTCACCGACGCTGGAAGAAGCGTACCTCGCGTTCATGGCTGCCCGCGGTCGTTCCGAGGCGGCCCGGCAGGACGAAGAGACCGTGAACCCATCCGAAGGGAACGGCACCTAGTGCTCCGTCAAGCCCAAATCTGCGGGAATCTGCGGGTCTTTTTGCCCCCTGAACTTTGTTGCTCCTCCTTGTGTGGTACCTGCCACACGGCGTCGTCGCGCCTCGCCAGGAACCAAAAATCCCTCGCAGCCACACTCGCATCTTTAGACTTGACGGAACACTAGTGCGAAAGACAGTCGCGATCGCCATCGCGGAAATTCGCTCCGCTAGGCGCCTCGCAAGGACCTGGATTTTTGCCGGCCTGGCTCTGGTCGTCGGCATCGCCCAGTTCTTTTTCTTCAGCTTCATGCATGGCACCGGTTCCGGCATGTCCGCGTCGGCGGGCCTGATCGCGCCGCGATTCATCTTGTCGTACCTCGGCGTGTACTACGTGTGGGTGCTGATGGTCGGACTGGTATTCCTCGCCTTCGATGTCCGCGCGCGCGATGAGCGCGACCGCATCGCCGAGGTGGTCGATGTGCGCCCCGCATCGAATCTTTCGCTGCTGTTGGGCAGGCTGGCCGGGCTGGTGCTGGTCGCATGGGCACCCGTTGTCGCACTCGCAGTCCTGTTCCAGGCGATCGGGGGGGCCGCGCAACTGTTTGACTGGCCGATGGGCGAAATGGTCCAGCCCGTTTCCCTGGCTGTATTCCTCTTCCTCGATGCCCTGCCCGTATTGATCCTGTGGTGCGCGACAATCATCCTGCTGGCGGTCCTGTTGCGCTACCGGCTGCTGGTGGCGGTAGCCGGTTTCGCCGTGTTCGGATTGCATATCTATTCGACGGACAACGCGCCCGTCTACCTGATGCAACTGATCCTCCCCTTCGGAAGCGCGTACCCGTCCGACATCCTGCCAGCGTATCCCGATCTCACGACGCTTGCCCATCGCGCCTCCCTCCTGCTGTTCGCCGCCGGCGCATTGCTTCTCGCCGCCGTGCTGTATCCCCGGCCGGACGGGGCGTTCAAGCCCGCGCGCGCCGGCGTCGGCATCGTCTGCATTGCCGCCGGTACGGCCCTGCTCGGCTTGATGTTCGCCAACGCGGCCGACGAACTTGCCGTCACGGAACAGTGGGCTGCGGCGCATGAATCGCGGCGGGACGATCCACATCCCGACATCGAAACGGTCACGGCATCGATACGCATAGTGCCCGGCGAATCCCTCGCGCTCGACATGGAGATGCGCGTCGCCGCGCCCGCGGACCGCCCGCTCGACGAACTGCTGTTCAGCTTGAATCCGGGCATGAGAGTAGATGCCGTGAGCGTCGACGGCGGGACGACGACGTTCACCCACGCGCACGGGCTGCTCGTCGTCGCATTGCCGGCGCCGCTCGAGGCGGATTCCTCCGCTGTCGTGTCCCTGCGCGCGCAAGGCGTCCCGGATCCCTCCTTCGGCTATCTCGACAGCGCCATCGACATCGCGCGATCAGAAGGGTCTTCTACCGGGCTGACCGCGCTGGGATCGGATGCCTCCGTCTTCGAACGTCGATACGTCGCCTTGATGCCGGCGTCCAGTTGGCTGCCCAGCCCGGGCGCGAACTTCGACCGCAAGGACCCATCGCAACGGCCCGGGGACTTCTTCCATGCCGAAATCACGGTCGAGGTGCCGGTCGATTGGCTCGTCGCCGGGCCGGGCCGCCGCGAGCCGGCCGGCGAGGGCAGGTTTCGCTTCCGCCCCGACGCGCCGGTGCCGGCCATCGGCCTGGTGGCTTCGAGATTCGAACGCCGCGCGCTACGTGTGGCCGATGTCGAATTCGAACTGCTGCTGAACCGGAACCACTTGCGCAACGTTGCTTTCTTCGCCGATGCCGAAGACGCGCTCGCCGGGCGTGTCGAGGAACTCTTTGCCGCCGCCGAAGACGCGGACCTTGGTTATCCCTACGAAGCCCTGAGCCTGGTCGAAGTGCCCCCGCAGCTCAGGACCTACGGCGGCGGTTGGCGCATGGACACGGTACTGTCGCTACCCGGCGTCATGCTTCTCAGTGAACTCGGATTCCCCACCGCCCGTTTCGAACGGCTGTTTCGAGACCCCGAATCGTTGGCCCGGATGGCGAGCGAAGAAGGCGGCGTCGCCGCCGCGAAGGTGCGCGTCCTCGAGCGTTTCTTCAAGAACGATATAAACGGGGGGAACCCTTTCGCCGGCGTGTCGCGCAACTTCCTGCAGTATCAGACCGGCGCCGCGGGCAGCGGCGCGGTCGCCCTCGACTTCGTCTGCGCCGCCCTCGCCGAGCGGTTGCTCACCGACACCAACGCCTTTTTCTCGGCCCATCTGTTCCGCCGCGCGGACGGCATGGGACAAGTCATGGGCACGATCATGGCGAATGCGTTTTCGGGCGGGGCGGGTTGGTCGGTCAACGACGCCGTCCTGGACCGGGTGACGAACCGACCATCGGTATGGAACCGCGCAATCGGCAACGCGCTCGCGAGCCTGGACACGGATCAGGATCCGGAACAGGCGCTCTACACGCTGATGCTCAAGGGGCAGGCGACGGCATCGTCCATCTGGGACGCCCTCGGGCGCGAACGCACGGCGGCGTTGCTATCCGAGTTGCGCCGGCGCTACGCCGGCAGGAACTTCTCCGCGGAAGACTTCAGCGCCGTGGCGCTCGGCGCGGGAGCGGATATCGAATCGGTTGTCGGAAACTGGCTGCACGACGCATCGCTTCCCGGATTCCTCGCATCGCCGGTGGAGGTCACCCGCCTGCGCGACTCCGACTTCGGCCAGTCCAGATACCAGATTCGCCTGCATGTGCGTAACGATGAACCCGCACCTGGTTTGCTGCGCGTGGAATGGTCGACGCCGAAAAAGGCAAAGCGCGGCGGGGAAAGCGCACCGGTGCGGATCGGCGCCGGGACGTCGGCCGAGATCGGCCTCGTTACCGCAATGCCGCCGACGGAGGTCAGGCTCGAACCCTACCTGTCGCTCAACCGGCAACCGGTGCGACTCGACCTGCCCGAGATCGACACCGAGGCACTGGTCGAGGACGAACCGTTCGAGGGATGGCGTCCCAGCGACTGGCGCCCTCCGCCGCCCCAGGGGATCGTCGTCGACGATCTCGACCCGGGCTTTTCCGCGGATGACGCGATTGCCGAACGCATACGCAACGGGGACATCGGGGAAGTCGACGAGGGACTTCCCGCTTTCGGTACTCCCGGCCCCGGTTGGTCCCGGCAGGAGCTGGAAGGGACCTGGGGCAAGTATCGGCACACCCTGGCCCGGTCGATGTCGTCGTCCGGAGAGTCGGAGGCGGTGACGTTCGCGGCGCGGTTGCCGCGCGCAGGCCGCTGGCGCCTCGATTACCATTTGCCGCCCGCCAAGTCGCGTAGCCGCTCACGGAACATCGCCGTGAGCGTAGGAGTAGGTTCGGGAGGCGTGAACGTGGACCTGGGCGAATCCTGGCAGGCGAGTCGAGGGCCCTACGACATGCAACTCGTCGCCGACGGTACACCCGTCGTGATCGAATTCGACGGCTCGGCGGCGGTGGCCGGCTGGAACAATCTCGGCGAATTCGAACTCGCCGCAGGCGAAGTTCGACTGGTCGTCAGCAACAGGTCGATCGGGCAAAACGACGACCGATACACTATTGTGGCCGACGCCATCCGTTGGCTGCCGGTGAACAGCAATTGAAATCGTCCTCTCACGCAACGCGCACGCATTCCCGATATCGCAAATGCCGTCCCGGCATCGCCATGGCGCCGGTCAGCCGACCCGTCGCGGCGATCCTGGCCCTCGCGCTCTGCGGCTGCGGTCCCGGCCCGAGCGCGCCCCCGGCGGAGTTCCGCATCCCGGTGGAAGTGAGCACGGTCGAAACCGGCAACGTCGAGGAACTGATCGTTACCACCGGGACGCTGCGCACCCGGGAAATGGTCACTCTCGACATCGAGATTCCCGGATATTTGCGGATCGGGCGCGACGACGCCGGCAATCGCCTCGCCGAGGGCGCGACGGTCGCGGCCGGACAGGTCGTCGCCGAAATAACCGGCGAAGATGCGCGTCTGCACGCGCGTATCGAGTCGACACGCCGCGCACTGGAAACCGCCGAGTCCGAGCTTGACCGGCGGCGCAACCTGTTCGCTTCCCGACTCATCGCGGAAGAGGTACTGCGACAGGCCGAAGTGCAGTACGAAAACGCGCTGTACGAGTTCGAACGCAGCAAACTGAACGCGGCAAAATCGAGGATCGCTACGCCCATCGACGGCGTCATCCTGCGCCTGGCGCGAAACGGGGCGGACCTGCCCATCGCCGACGGCCAACTCGTGGCGCCCGGATTCACCATTGCGCAGATTGCGCCACTCGAGGAGTTGATTGCCGACATCGACCTGGTCGGTCCCGAGCTCGGCCGCGTTCGCGAAGGTCTCGCGACGCGGATTCGGCACTACGCATACGAGGACACGGACATCGCGGGCGAAGTGATCCGGCTGGCGCCATCGGTGAACGCCAACACGCACACGTTCCGCGCCGAGGTCTCGGTGTCCAACCCGGAAGGGCTCCTCCGTCCCGGCATGTTCGTGGAAGTGACGATCATCGCCGAGCAGCGCCTGGACGTTCCGGTGGTGCCGCGGGAATCCATTGCGCGGCGGGCCGGCCGGAACGTGGTATTCGTCCTCACCGGACAGCGCGTATCGCGACGCGACGTCAACCTGGGCCTCGGCGACGACGAACAGGTCGAAGTGCTCGCCGGGGTCGCGCCGGGTGACCGCATCGTCGTTCGCGGCGTGGAAACGCTCACCGATGGCACGCGGGTTCGGGTGGTAGACACGTCGTAGACGTGTCGAGGCACGCTTTTAGAACAATGGGATTCTTCGAGTCGCTCGCCGGACTCGCCGTCCGCCGCCCCATTGCGGTCAGCGTTGTCGCCCTCGCCGTAGCGCTGGTCGGCTGGCTTTCCTGGGAGCGGCTTCCGGTCGATCTCCTGCCGGACGTGGAGACACCCACCGTGGTCGTCTCGGTGAGTTCCGGCGACCGCCCGCCGGCGGAAATGGAACGCCTCTACGGCGAGCGCGTGGAGCAGCTTCTGTTCACGGTTCGCGGCATCCGCAACGTCGAGCAGGTCGCGCGGTCGGGCCGGCTGGTCGCCACGGTGACATTCGATTGGGAATCCGACATCGACCTCGGCCTGATCGACGTACAGAAGGCCGTGGGCCTGATCGAGGCCGATCCGGAAGTCGACGAAGTGCTGGTGCGGCGATTCGACCCGCGCCAATCCCCAATCCTGACCCTCGGCCTCGTTGCCCCTTCGGGCAAGCCGGACCTGGCCGAACTCAGGCGCCTCGCCCGGCGCCAGGTGGCGCCCGCGCTCGAGCGCCTGCCGGGCGTCGCCGAAGTACGCGTGGTCGGCGGGAGGGAGCGCGAAGTACGCATCACGGTGGATCGCTACCGCCTCGACGCATTCGGCGTCTCGCTGGGGCAGCTGCAACGCCGGCTGGCCGAGGAGAACGTCGACATCCCGGCGGGCACGCTGGAAGAAGAGAACCGCATATTCCAGCTCCGCGCCCTGTCGCGTTTCCGTCGCCTCGAAGATGTCGGCGATGTCGTCGTGCGATACGTGAGCGACGATTCCGGACGGCAACAGGCGGTGCGCGTCTCGGACCTCGGCGGCATCGGGCTCGTCGACCGGGAAATCGACCACCTGGTCCGCGTCGACGGCGCCGAAGGCGTAGGGCTTTCCGTCTACAAGGAGGCGGGCGCCAACACCGTCGGCGTATCCGCCACCGTTCGCGACGCGCTCGTCGGCTTGGACGACGACCTGCCGAACGTCGACGTCCGGGATATCACCGACGATGCCAGTATTGTGGTCGACGCGCTGGACCACCTGCAGACCGCCGCCGGCGTCGGCATCGTTCTCGCCATCGCGGTGCTCGCCGCGTTCCTGCGCTCCGCGGGCGCCGTCCTGATCGTCGCGGCGGCGGTGCCGGTCTCCCTGTTCGCCGCGATCTTCTTCATGGGTTTCGAGTCCTACAGCCTCAACATCGTCACCCTGGGCGGCCTCGCGCTTGGCGCGGGAATGCTGGTCGACAACGCCATCGTGGTGGTCGAGTCCATTTATCGCCGCCTCGCCGCGGGCGATGCTCCCGGCGTTGCGGCGGCCCGGGGCACGGGCGAAGTCGCCGGCGCCATCACGGCGAGCACGCTGACAACCTGCGTCGTGTTCCTGCCGGTGCTGTTCGTCCAGGGTCTCGCCGCCCGCCTGATCGACGGCATCGCGTTCACCGTGACCATCTCGCTCATCGCATCGCTTGGCGTAGCGCTGATGCTGATACCAGCCCTCGGCGGCTGGTTCTTGCGCGGTTCACCCGACGACGCCCAACCCGCGCCGGCCCGGCGCGCACTCGAATCGTTCGTCGTGAAACTGCTCCGCCATCCGGTCATCGTGGTCCTGATCGCGGCCGCGGCCGCGGCCGCGGCGGTGGTGGCCTTGCTCAGGCTCGGTACCGAGTTGCTGCCGCCCACCGACCCGCGCCAGTTTTCGATTCGGATCAAAGGGCCGTCCGAGCAGCGCGTGGAGTCGACCGCCCGCGCGGTGTCGGGGATCGAAGACCTGCTGCGGCAGGCGGGCGGCGGCGCCTTGGCGGCGACGCTTTCGGAGGTCGGGCGCCTGCCGGAAGACGACCGCCTGATCCGCAGCGAACTGACCGAGGAGAACACCGCCCGGGTTATCGCGCGCATGGAGATCGATGGCCCCACCGGACGCCAGGTGGCGAGCTGGCTTGCGCCCGAGATGGCCGGTCTGCCGATGACGGAAGTCAGTTGGGAGATTGGCCGGTCCGCGCTGACCGATGCCTTGGGGACAACCGGCCCGCCGATCGCGGTCGAAGTGGCCGGCAACGCGCTGGAAGATCTGCGCCATGGCGCTGATCGCATCAAGCAGCGTCTCGAGGCGCTGCCCGAACTGTGGAACGTCCGATCCTCGCTCGAAGGCGGCCCGCCGGAGCTTCGCGTGACGCTGGATCACGCCATGGCCGATGCCCTCGGGGTCGATCTGCAGACCATGTCGCGCGTTCTCGAGTCGAGCCTTGACGGGCATGTCGCCACCATCCTCTCCACCGGCGACGAGGAGCGCCGGGTGACCATTCGACTGCCGACGCCTCGTCGCGAGAACTTGAGCGATGTGGTGTTTCGCACGGGGGACGGCCGCCTGGCGGCTATCGGGCAGGTCGCCACATTCACCGAGGAAGAAGGCGCGCGGGAGATATTTCGGCGCGATCAACGGCGGACGGCCGAGGTCACCGCGCAAGTCGCCCACGGCGTCTCCAAGCCCCGGGCCGTAGCCGCCGTTAAGGCCGCCCTCGATGACTTGCCGCTGCCTCCCGGAACACGCAGCGCGTTGCGCGGCGAAGAGGAGCAGCGGGCCCGCACGTTCGGCGAACTGCAGTTGGCGGGCGTGCTGGCGCTGGTGCTGGTGTTCATGGTGCTCGCGGGCACGTTCGAGTCGCTGGCCCACCCCGCCACCGTGCTGAGCGCCATTCCCCTGGCGCTGATCGGGGTGGCCGGCGCGCTGGTCTGGACGGGACAGCCGATCGGCGTCATGGCGATGCTGGGACTCATCGTGCTGGCGGGCATTGCGGTGAACGACGCGGTGCTGCTCATCGCTACCGCCCGCCGACAGATGGCCGAAGGAAGCGACCGCATCCACGCCCTCGCGGCGGCTGCGGGCATACGGCTGCGTCCCATCGCCATGACCACCCTGACCACCGGACTGGCGCTTGTTCCCCTCGTCCTCGCCGGAGGCGAAGGCGCGTCCCTGCGCGCACCCATGGCATTGACCATCATCGGCGGCATCGTGGCCTCGACCATCGGGTCACTCCTGGTGCTTCCCTGCGTCTACCTGCTGATAGACAGGGCATCGATGCGCTTGCGCGGGCCGGCTTCGTGAATCTCCTGGATCTGCCCGTGCGGCGTCCCGTCGCGGTGGCCATGGTGTTCCTCGGCCTGGTCATGATCGGCCTGGTAGCCTGGCACCGTATTCCCATCGAGCTGTTTCCGAACGTCGAAGGCGACCGGTTGTGGGTCAACTTCTCGCGACCGGGGAGCGAGCCGGAAACCGTGGAGCGGGAAATCCTGTTGCCGCTGCAGGCCCGGGCGGCCGCGTTGCCGATGGTGCTGGAGACTCGGGGTTCGATCCGCGGCGCGGGCGGCAACTTCCAGATTCTGTTTGAGCGCGGCGCGAACATTCGGGTCCGCGAACTGGAACTGCGCCGCGTCGCCGCCGCGATAGAGCGCGAGCAGCCGGAAGGAACATCGCTCAACGTCAGCGGCGCCGACACTTCGAGCTGGGGCACGTTTGTCATGATGGTCAACGTGCTCGGCGGCGACGTCGACCGCCATGCCCTGCACGATGTCTCGGAAGAGTTGATCGCGCCGCGATTCGCCGCCGTGCCCGGGGTCACCGAAGCCATCACCACCGGCGGCGCTCCGCGCCAGGTGACGATGACCGTCGATCCGGCAAGGGCGGCGGCACTTGGCGTCAGCATTGACGATGTCACCGCCGCGGTGCGGCGCAACGTCGGAAACCTGCGCTATGTCGGCAATATCGAAACCACGAGCGGCAATACCAACGTCGTTCTGGACGGACGGCCAGCCGGCATCCAGACCCTCGCCGAAGCGCGGATCGTGCCCGGCAAACCTGCGCAACTGCTCCACGCCGGCGAACTCGACTTCGGCACCGGCGTCGAACGTTCGCTGTTCCGCGTCAACGGCAAGCCATCTGTCGGCATCGCCATCTACCAGGAGCAGGGCGCCAACTTGGTCCGCCTCGGCCACGACCTTCGCGCCCGCGCTTCGGAACTGAACGCAGAGCTGGGCGAAATGGGGCTTGAACTGGTGATAGGCACGGATGCCGCGGAAGAGGTCGAGAAACAGATCGGACGTCTTGCGCGCCTCGGGCTGTCCGGATTCGCCATCGCGCTCGCCGTTCTGTACCTCTTCCTGCGGCAATGGCAGGCGGTGACCGTGGTCGCCGTCGCCGTGCCGGTCAGCCTGCTGGCAGCCCTGGCCGCCCTGTACCTCTTCGGCGATACGGTGAACATGCTCACCCTGTTCGGCCTCGCCCTCGCGGTGGGGCTGCTCGTGGACAACAGCGTCGTCGTGTTCGAATCGGTGCAACGCTCGCTGGACCGCGGTGCGGCGCCCGACGAGGCGGTGCGCCAGGGCCTCCGGCGCACGGTGCGGGCCATCGCCGCCGCCAGCTTGACGACCGCCATCGTTTTCCTGCCGCTGGTGCTCGTCGACGTCGATGCCGGCATGACGGGCATGCAGAAGCAGCTCGAAATCGCCGTCCGGGCCTTCCTGGTGCCCCTGGCCGCGTCTCTCCTGGTCGCGGTCGCCCTGGTCCCCCTGCTGGCGCATCGGCTGGCCGCGCCCGCGGCCGTCCGTCGCCTGGCGCGCCGCCGCGAAACCCGGGCGACCCGAGGCGGCATGGTCGCCCCCGATCCGGTCCGCATTCTGTTCGGCGGCATGGTGGCGAGCGCCCTTCGAAGGCCGCCCGCGTGGCTCACGGCCACCATCATCGCGGTGGTGATCACCGTCCTGATCGCCATACCAACAATCACTTTCGGCGCCTCCGGCGAGCCGAAACGCGCGGACGCGGTTCAACTCATCGCGCGATTCGAGCAGGCGAGTTCGATCGGGAAGGTCAGCGATGCGCTCGCAAGGATCGAGGCGGCGCTCGATACCCTGGAAGGCATCGATACCGTCGAAACGGTCGTGAGGGAGGACGGCGGATCGATCACCATAGAACTGGTTGAAGAGGCCGAGCGCCCGGCTGACCTCGATGCGGCGGCGGTGCGCAAGGTCGCGCGAGAAGCGGCGAAACAGGTCTCCGGGCTGGATCTGCTGACCACTGACGAGGATCGCAGCCGCGAAGGCCGGCCGGGAGATCCGGGGGGTTTCGGCGGCACGTCCGGCGAGATAGTCCTGTCGGGGCCGGACAGCAACGAGCTCGCGCGCCTGGCCGGCGACGTCGTGGCGCGCCTGGATGCGACCCCCTACGTCGAAGACACCTGGCTCGCCGAGCGCGAGGGGCTCGAGGAGATCTGGATACGGCCCCGAAGTGCCGCGTTCGAAGCCTACGGCATCACCATCGGCGACGTGCTGCCCAATCTTGGACTCATCGGCAGGGACGGCCGCAGAAACGCGACCGGTTTCGCCCTGCCGAACGGCAGGGAACTGCCCATCGTGCTGGAGCGGGCGAACGCCCGTACGGACGAGGCGGGACGTGAACTCCGCAACCTGCGGTTGCAAACGGCGGCCGGCGTCGTTCCCGTGGCGCTTCTGGCTGACATAACGCAAATGCCGGCCCCGCCGATGATCGAGCACAGAAACGGTCGCAGGGAAACGCGCGTCCAGTTTCGCCTGGCCGATAGCGTGCCGGAGAGCGGGGCTGCGCGGGAAGCTATCGAAGAGCAGGTCGCCGCAACCGTGCGGGCTGTTCCGAGGCCACGTGGATTCACGGTGGAAGTACCGTCGGACGATTCCCAGACCAGCTGGCTGCAGCGTGTGCTGGTCCCGGTGGCGCTGCTCCTGTTCCTCGTGCTCGCCCTGACGTTCGAGTCGCTCACCTTGCCGTTGCTGGTGCTGTTGGCGGTGCCGCTGACCGTGATCGGCGCGAGCTGGGCGCTGGTTTTCGCGGGCATGTCCCTGGGTCCCATGGCTGCGCTCGGAGCGGTCGCACTGTTCGGACTGACGGTCAACCCCGCGATCCTGCTGGTGGACAGGATACAACAGAAGATCCTCGGCGGCGGCTGGACTGCCGGTGCGGCAGCTTTCGCCTCCGTGCGAGAGAGAACCCGCCCGGTGCTCATGACGACGGCCACCACGATCGCGGCCCTGTGGCCGCTGGCCATGTCGACCGGCCGCGAAAACGAGATCTGGCCGCCGTTCGCGACCATCGTCATCGGCGGCCTCGTCACGTCGGCGCTCCTGACCCTCCTCGTCATTCCGGTCGGCTTTATCCTGTTGCACCGTCTCGACCGGCTGTTCGGCCGCGTCGGCCCCTGGCTGGTGGTCGGATGGCTCGCGGTCACCGCGGGGATCATGCTGTGGCTCATTCAATCCGGACTCATTACCTCGCTGTTCTGGCAAGTGGTGGTATCGATCCTGGTCGGCGGCGGTACGCTCGCGCTCACGATCCTATTGTTTCGCAGACCCGAAAGTCATGAACCTGCCAACGATACCGGGCCGCCCGCGCTGGAAGCGCGCAACCTGAGGAAGGTGTATGCCCTTCCGGGCCCATTGCGGCGCGCGCTTGCGGCACCCAGGGTCTTCGCCGCCAGGGCCTTGGCCGAAGGCGCCTTCGACCCGAGAGCGCTCGACGAGGCGAAGCGCTTCAGCCAAAAGGAAGCCCGCGAGAGGCTGCTGCCGGCACTGGTGGTCACGGCCGCGCCCGCGGCGCTTGCGGTGCAGGCGCAGAGCAACGGCTGGCGTCTTTTCTTCTGCATGCTGGCGGCGGCGGGCCTGGTCGGACTGTTGCGACAGATACGCCGCAGCCGCGGGCAGCTGAATGCCGTGGGCGCGGTGGCGCCCGGCGGTCTCGAGAACTTCATCGCGGCGGGCGCGCCGTGGGCCGCGCTCGGGCTATTCGCGGGCGCCGCGCTGCTGCCGCAGTTGGGCGGGAGTTTCGCTCCGGCGGGCATCTTCTGGACCGCCGCAGGCGCGCTGCTGCTGGGGGCTTGGCAGCTTGCTCGACGCAGCGCGGCAGCCCAGGCGAGCGGACAGGTAAGGGAGCGCGCGGGCGGCGCGTTCCTTCGCCATCCGCGCACCGTAATGCGCCGTTGGGCGCGACGCATCGGAGGGCTCGACCTGCCGGCGTCGCCGGTCGAAGCCCTGGTGGGCGCCGATTTCAGGATCGAGCGGGGAATGGTCGGCGTTCTCGGACCGAACGGCGCCGGCAAGACCACGCTCCTGCGGCTTTTGACCGGCATCCTGGATCCCACCCGCGGCACCATTGCGCTCGGCGGCGTGCCCCTCGCCAAGGTGCAGAGGACGCTCGCGCGCTGGGTCGGCTACCTGCCCCAGGACGCCGGTCTGCCCGCAGGTCTGTCTCCGAGAGAATATCTGCGCTACTTCGCGGCCCTGTACGACTTGCCGCCGTCGGTTCGCCATGACCGGGTCGAACGCCTCCTGCGCGAAGTCGGGCTGGAGGAACGCGCCAATGACCGCATCGGATCGCTTTCGGGCGGCATGAGACAGCGCGTATCCGTGGCGCGCACGCTGCTGCGGCTGCCGCCGATCATCGTGGTCGATGAACCGACCGTCGGTCTCGACCCAAGGGAGCGCATCCGTTTCCGCAACCTACTGGCCAACCTGGCGCGGGATCGCATAGTGCTCTTTTCGACGCACGTGGTGGAAGACGTCGCGGTCGCGTGCGAACGCGTGCTGGTCCTCGCCCGCGGCCAGCTGCTGTTCGACGGCGCCCCGGGCGAATTGGCCGAAGCCGCCCGCGGCAAGGTATGGGAGACACAGG
The DNA here is from genome assembly GCA_964518405.1 of uncultured Pseudomonadales bacterium. Taxonomy (GTDB): domain Bacteria; phylum Pseudomonadota; class Gammaproteobacteria; order Pseudomonadales; family Azotimanducaceae; genus VXNE01. Next base: position 30,139 of record CAZFGB010000117.1, read on the forward strand.
CGCCCGCATTGGAAAGCGTCGAACTGCCGCCCGGCACTATCCTGGCGGAAGAAACGCCTCTGGGAGACGGCCGGATCATGCGTCGGGTACTGGCGGAACAGCCGCCGAACCGGGATGCGAGGGCGCTGCCGTCAAGACTGGAGGACGGCTACCTGTGGCTGTTGCGGGGCACCGGAGGCGCCGCATGACAGGCGCGATTCTCGGTCAGCTGGAAGCGTTTCGCCTAGCGGGAATGACGATCGCCGGCCACCGATACTGGCTGTTGTCGGTCATGCCGCTCGCGTGGCTTCCCATCTGCGCGTGGATCGACTTCCAGGACCCGTTCACGCCGGTATCGGCCCAGGGCACTCTGATCGGACTTCCGCTCGCATTCCTGGCCGTGTTCCTGGGGCTGCGCGTCATCGCCGGGGAAATCGACGGCCGCAGCCTGGAAATCGCCTACACGGTCCCCGGCGGCTGTGAACGCGTCTGGTGGACGAAGCTCGGTGCGGCCCTCCTGCTCCTCATCGCGGCCCAGGTTCCACTGGCTGCGGCGACGTGGTTCTTCTTCACGCCGTTCCCGCTCGATGCGCTGTACGGCGCGCTGCAGGCGGCGCTCTTCTACATGGTCCTGGCCATGGGCATGGCGACGCTGTTCCGCAGCGAAACGGCAGGCGCCATGCCCACGGTACTTGTCCTGGCGTTGAACGGCGTCGCGACCGGCTTCGGCAACAACCAGCTGCGCGTGTCGCCATTCTGGAATCCGCACGCGTTCGCCGCGGACAACGGCGGCGTCTCGGATCCCGGCGAGATCCTCGCCCTGACGCTCCAGAACCGTATCGGTTTCGCGCTGCTGATGGCCGCGATCCTCGCCCTCGCCTTCATGCGGGCCGCGCGCCGGGAACGCATGCTCGACGGCTGAGCTAGTCCCCGAACACCGCTCTTACCGGTTGCAGCCAAGACCTTGGCACAACGTTGCCAACCTCGATCCCCTCGCAGCCGGCAAAGGCCGCGTATTCGACAACGGCTTCTCGAAACGCGGACAGGAACGCGTCCGATACATCGCCTTCGAGGAATAACGCCTTGATCTCGAAGCGCCCTTGGGACCGATGCGCCTTGCAATCCATGCGACCGAAGAAGCGGTCCCGGTACAGCAGGGGCAACGCGAAATAACCGTAACGGCGCTTCGCCGCCGGCACATAGCACTCGATGGTGTAGTCGAAGCCGAACACGCGGGCGGCCCGCCGGCGCTGGATGACCACGTTGTCGAAGGGAGACAGGATGCGTACCACAGCGGGGAACCGTTTCAGTCGTCCATCGAATGTCCCTGGCCGGGCGTAGACGGGTTCGCCGCCGGAAGTTCGGCGCTCGACGAGGGCGCCGGCGCGGACCTGCTCGGCGACCTGCGGACGCACCATGGCACGCACCTTGGGCTCGCGGCACAGGTAACTGATGGTCGCTGGAGTCGCGAAACCATGGGCGCGCATCGTGATGTCGATGAGATGGTCGGCGTGCTCCTCGGTGCTCGGATCGCGCATGTCGACGCTGGACGGGAGGAATCGCTCCGCGAGTTCGTAGCGCTTCTGGAAGCCCCGCCGCTCGATGCTCACCAGTTCGCCCTCCATGAACAACTGCTCGAGCGCCCGCTTGGCGGGCTTCCGGTCCCACCATCCGGCGCGGCGCCGGCGAGTATCCTCGAAATCCCTGGCGAAGAGCGGCCCCTCGGCGCGAATCCGATCCAGCACCCGGGCGCGCAGCCGCCTGTCCCGGTTGTGGTGCCACCACCCCCACTCGCCCCTCGCAACGCCCCGCATCAGGGGAAGTGCGAAGCGGTAGTCGCGCATCGGCAGGTAGCACGCCGCGTGGCACCAGTATTCGAACGCCCGGTGCTCCCTGACGAGACGGTTCAGCAGCCCCTCGTCGTACTTGGCGACCCGGTTGTAGAGGATGTGGTGGTGGGCTCTGGCGACCACGGAGATGGTGTCGATCTGCACGTGGCCGATCCGGCGAAGGACCTTCTCCGCCCCGGCCATCCCGGTCCCGAGCTTGCGCTTTCCCGCGAGCCCCTGGTGCTCCAGCGCCAGGCTGCGCAATTGCCGAGAGCTAACGGTGATCACGGCGCGCCGAACGTCCACTCCCGGCAAACCAGGGTGACGCGATTGCCGGCTCGGGAGGCGATGAGCTTCTTCGGACGGCGCCCGTCGTCCCAATCGCCCCAGGCGGCGACCTCGACCTGCCAGCCCAGTTGGCTGAACGCGTCCGCTTGTGTGACGCTGGCTGGCCACTCGGGCGCCGGGCGTCCGGTGATCCAGCTCGACAGCGCAAGAATCGGCACGTCCAGGAGAAGTTCGCGGCGAATCCAGTCCCGCGCCTCGGCATCGTCGATACGGCTACCCCGCGCCGTCAGCACCGACAGCGTTTCGCCTTGGGCCACCAGTCGCGTCCGTCCCTGCCCCAATGGTCCCCAGAACTCCACATCGAAACCCGATGCGTACTGCCGCCAAAGAAAGTCCCCGCTCGCGCTTGCCGCGCCGGCCACGGCGCCGATGCGTCCGGCAACACTGAAATCCAATTCCCGATCTGTCGGCGGCAGCGTCGCGCAGGCACCGATCAATAGCGTCGCCACGAACAAAAAACCATTGACCGGTAGTGAGTTAGCGCCTGTCCTTCGCCGCGCTCGCGAGGCCGGGCAGTCATGCTCATCTGGTACCATTGCGGTTTTCCATCGTCGTCCAATGTCGTATCGACGCAAATGGCCCTTCTGGCTTACGGCGTTAGTTTCCGAACCGCGCCCATCGACATGCGGGAACGCATCGCATTCGCCCCGCAGGAGTTGCCGCGCGCGCTCTCCCGCCTCGGCGAAGTCCCGTCGCTGTCCGAAGCCACGATCCTGTCGACCTGCAATCGTACCGAAATTTATTGCGCGCTAGACGCGCCGAATCACGATCCTGTCGCGGATTGGCTCGCGCGGGATCGCGGCGTGCCCATCGAAGCGCTGGCGGACGCCGCCTACGCGCTATGGAACACGGAGGCGGCCGCACACGTCATGCGCGTCGCCGCCGGACTCGAATCCCAGGTGCTCGGCGAGCCCCAGATCCAGGGTCAGGTCAAGTCGGCGTTCGACGCGGCGCGGCAAACCTCCGCCATCGGCCCGGAACTCGACCTTCTGTCCCGCTCCTCCCTGAACATCGCGAAGCGCATCCGCACAGAGACCGATGTCGGAAAGAACCCGATCTCCATCGCCTACGCCGCCGTGACCATGGCCCAACACATTTTCGCCGATCTGTCGATGATCGACGCCCTGCTCGTCGGCGCCGGAGAAATGATCGAACTCGTGTCCCGTCACTTGGGCCAGGCCGGGGTACGGCACATAGGCATCGCCAATCGCACATTCGAGACGGCCGACCTGCTGGCACGCGCGAACGGTTCGGGAAGCGCGATTCAGTTGCACGAACTCGACGCGCACCTGGCGCAGTACGACATCGTCATCAGTTCCACCGGCAGCGCGGACCACGTCATCACGAGACGCATGATCGAATACGCAGTCCGGCAGCGGCGCCACAAGCCGATGTTCCTGGTGGACATCGCCGTGCCGAGAGACATAGAACCGGCCGTCGGCGAACTCGACGACGTGTTCCTGTACTCGATCGACGACCTCACGGAAGTGATCGAAGACAACGTGGCGACGCGGCGCAAGGCGGCGGAACAAGCCGAGGCGATGATCGCGGAAGGCGTCGGGCGCTATGCCAGGCAGCGGCGCGTGCGGGACAACCAGGCGTTGCTCCGACGGTTCCGCCAACGCGCGGAGGAGGCGCGCGACGAGGAACTCGCCCGCGCCCTGCAGCGGCTGGACACCGAGCACGATCCCGAGAAGGTGATCGAACGCCTCGCCCGCGACCTGACCAACAAGCTCGTCCACGGGCCGATCGCCGCCATTCGGGACGCCAGCGCCGACGGCCGAACCGACATCCTCAACTACCTGAGATCCCGCTACGGCCTGGACTGAAAATGCTGTCCGAGACTCTATCGGCCAAGCTGGATGGCCTGATCGACCGCCAGGAAGAACTGTCGTCACTGCTTTCCGACCCGGATGTCGTCGCCGACCGCAATCGCTATACGGCGTTGATGAAGGAGTTCGCGGAACGCGAGCCCGTGCTGGCCGCCTACGTCGCCCTGAAGAAGGCGGCCTCCGAGCTCGCGGAGTCCGAATCGTTGCTCGACGACGACGACCCGGAAATGCGGGAACTGGCGCGGGAAGAGGTTGACCTGCGCCAGGCCGAGGTGGAGCAGGCCGAGGGAGACCTCAAGCGGCTGCTGCTGCCCAAGGATCCCGACGACTCCCTCGATGTGTTCCTCGAGATTCGCGCCGGCACCGGCGGCGATGAGGCCGCGCTGTTCGCCGGCGACCTGTTCCGCATGTACGGGCGCTACGTCGAGGATCGCGGCTGGCAGCTCGCGAAACTCGCCGAGCGCTCCTCGGAACACGGCGGCTACAAGGAAGTGGTCGCCCGCATCGCCGGCAAGGACGTTTACGAACGCCTGAAGTTCGAGTCCGGAGTGCACCGCGTGCAGCGCGTGCCGGAGACAGAATCACAAGGGCGCAAACATACCTCCGCATGTACCGTAGCGGTCCTTCCGGAACAGAAGGAGATCGACGCGGTGGACATCGACCCCAAGGACGTTCGGGTCGACACGTTCCGCGCCTCGGGCGCGGGCGGCCAGCACGTCAACAAGACCGACTCCGCGGTGCGCCTGACGCATCTGCCGTCGGGCATCGTGGTCGAGTGCCAGGACGAGCGGTCGCAGCACCAGAACAGGATGCGGGCGATGTCGCTGCTCAATGCCAAGCTGCTCGACCAGGCGCGCGCCGAGCAACGCAACGAGCGCGATCAGACGCGCCGCAACCTGGTCGGCTCCGGCGACCGTTCGGAGCGCATTCGCACCTACAACTTCTCCGAGCGCCGCGTGACCGACCACCGAATAGGACTGGTGCTCTACAAGCTCGATGAGGTGTTGAACGGCAACCTCGATGCGTTCATCAGCCGATTGACGGAAGAACACCAGGCGGATTTGCTCGCCGGCATGGGCGAAACCGAGTGAGCACGCTGGGCCGCTGCTTCGCGTCAGCTCGGGCGGCGCTACCGAGGGTCGAGGCGGAAATGTTGACGGCACATGCCCTGCGGCAGCGGTCGAGCGCGCTGTACGCATTCCCCGAACGCGCCGTTTCCGAGGCGCTGGCACGCCGGCACGCGAACTGCATCGAGCGCCGCCGGCGCGGCGAGCCTGTGGCCTACATCACCGGCGAGCGCGGTTTCTGGAACCTGACGCTCGCCGTGGACCGGCGCGCCCTGATTCCGCGCCCGGAAACCGAGTGCCTGGTCGAGGCGGCCCTTGCGCGCATGTCCCGCCGCGCTCGCGTGCTGGATCTCGGAACCGGTTCCGGCGCCGTGGCGCTCGCCGTGGCGGCCAGTTGTCCGACGGCGAACGTTCACGGCGTCGACTGCGATCCGGATTGCGTGGCCCTCGCCCGGCACAACGCCGAACGACTGGGCATCAGCGCCGCGTTTTTCGAGTCCGACTGGTTTTCGGCCGTCCGGGGCACATACGATGCAATCCTGGCCAATCCTCCCTACGTCGCCGATGGCGACCCGCACCTCCATCGGGGCGACCTGCGCTTCGAGCCGAGGGAAGCGCTGGCCGGCGGATCCGATGGCCTGTCGCATCTGCGTCGAATCGTGCGCCGGGCGCCCAACCATCTTGCCCGCGGCGGAACGCTCCTGGTCGAACACGGCTGCGACCAGGCCGAGCCCGTGACCGCGCTGTTCCGCGACGCCGGATTCGAGGGCATCTACACGCTGAGCGATCTGGCCTCGCTTCCGCGCGTCACGTTGGGAAAACGGGCGTGAACGACGATCAACTGCTGCGCTACAGCCGCCAGATCATGTTGCCGGAGTTCGATGTCGCCGGACAGGAGCGGCTGCTGTCGGCCCGCGTGTTGATCGCCGGCGTCGGCGGGCTCGGCTCGCCGGCCGCGATGTACCTCGCAGCCGCCGGCGTCGGCCACCTCACCCTCGCCGATGACGACGACGTGGACCTGTCGAACCTGCAGCGCCAGATCGCACACGGCGAAGCGACCCTTGGCCAGTCCAAGGCCACATCGGCGGCCTCGGCGATCTCCCGCATCAACTCCACGGTGAGCACCGTTGCCCTGTGCTCGAGGCTCGAGGGCGACGTCCTGGCGGCGGCGGTGGCCGATGCGGACCTCGTGCTCGACGCCACCGACAACATGGCGAGCCGCGTCGCCATCAACCGCCTGTGCGTGGAAACCAGGACGCCGCTCGTCTCCGGGGCCGCGATTCGCATGGAAGGACAGGTTGCCGTGTTCGATGCCGGGGAGGCGGACTCGCCCTGCTACCAGTGCCTGTATCCCGACGGCGAAGGCGAAGAACTGAACTGCGCCGAAAACGGCGTCGTGGCGCCCCTGGTCGGCATCGTCGGCACGGTGCAGGCCATGGAAGCCGTGAAGCTGATCGCCCGGGTCGGCGATACGCTCTTGGGCCACGTGCTCTATCTCGACGCCAAGCGCATGGAGTGGCGCAAGTTCACGCTGCCGAAGAACCCGGAATGCGCCGTCTGCGGCAAGCGCGCGAAACCGGAGAACTGACCATCGCGGACGATGTCCCGATCACCGGCGCATTGTTGAAGGCACCGGGATAGAATCGCCCCAACCATGACCTGCCTTCGATTCGTCCATGCGGCCGACTTGCATCTCGACAGCCCCTTCAAGGGATTGCGGGCAGCAGCGCCGGATCGTGTCGCGAGCGCCCTTTACGACGCAACGTTCCAAGCCTACGAAAACATCGTCGAACTGTGCATTCGAGAGGAGGTGGATGCGCTGCTCGTGGCTGGAGACATCTACGACGGGGCGGACCGCAGCCTTCGCGCCCAGAGCAAATTCGTTGACGGCTTGTATCGACTCCATGACAAGGGCATCCGGTCCTTCGTCTGCCACGGCAACCACGATCCCCTTGACGGCTGGGAGGCGCAGCTCGAGTATCCGCCGAGCTGCCATCGGTTCGGCCCCGAATTCGAGGCCGTGCCCGTGTTCACTGACTCGCCCGACCGGGCCGTCATCCACGGCATCAGCTATCCGAACCGCGTCGTTTCCGAGAATCTAGTCCGCGGCCTCAAGCGCACAGACGCCGCTCCGTTTTCCATCGGGCTATTGCACACAAATGTCGGAGGCAATCCAGAGCACGCTCCCTATGCCCCGTGTTCCCTGAACGATCTCAGGCAGTCCGGGGTCGACTATTGGGCACTCGGCCACATTCACACCCGTCAGATCCTGAACGAACGGGATCCGGCCGTGGCGTATCCCGGCAATCCCCAGGGCAGACATTTCAACGAAACCGGCCCCCGCGGGGTGTACCTCGTGGAAGTGGACCATGGCAGCGACGTGCGCCCGCAATTTCGCGCCTTGGATTCGGTCCGCTGGGAACGGATCGCAGTCGCCATCGACGCCATGGAGACGAAACAGGACTTGCTCGACGCGCTACACGAAAGACTGCAAGGCGCGTGGGACGACGCGGGCGACCGGCACGTCCTTGTCCGCGTAACGCTGAGCGGCCGAGGCCGATTGACCGAATTCCTGCGCCGGGAGCACACCGAGAGCGATCTGGCGGCACAAATCAATGACGCCTGGGACGGCCGGATGCCGTTCCTTTGGTGTGATCGCGTGGAGGACGGATCGATTCCCGTCTTCACGAAGAGCGAGACTACCGGAGATGGTCGAGTTTCCGGAGAATGGCGTGAGCAGGCTGGAGACGTTAGACGAGCGAGTGGCCGAGGCGCGCGAAGAACTCGTCAATATATCCCGGCGGATACAGAGCGCCCGAGAAAGAGCCGAGAGTCCCATCGAAGCCGCAGCGATCCTCCAAGAGGCGGCAGCCGTCAGCAGGCTGCAGCGCGCGCGCAAATCTTTCGATCAATCCGCGCGCGACCTACCCCAGCGCCAAGCCGACCTTGGCACCATGCGTTCGAGACTCGCCAAGACCCTCGCCGAGCTGGGACCGGACTGGCCACCGAACGCCTTGCCGAATTCGACCTGTCCATCTCCGTGCGCGAGGAAGTCTCAGCGCACCGAGACCACCTGCGTGCGGCGTCGGAGAACCTCCAAAACCTGCGCTCCGCCGAAGTCCAAGCCCGGAAGGCACTGGACGAAGCGTCCGACGCGTTCGACGGCGCGCAGGCCGAGTTGCAGGGCGCGCCTCAGCCGGCGCTGGAGCCGGACGGGATACGCGCGCGCCGCCTCTCGTTGCGTGGGGCCGAGCGCACGTTGGATGAACATGCCCGCGCCGCAGTCCGGGCCGACGATCTCCGCAATCAACTGGGCGACACAGAAGAAGAATCGGCGCCGGACCGGGCAACGCGCGGCGACAGCGTGCTCGCCGCTATATTGGCCGCCGTCGGCGTCGTAGGATTGTTCATCGTCGCCACCTATTTCGGAGACTGGGCGACCGGTTCCGCTGTCGCCGTGTTCCTACTGGCAGCCGCCGCCCTTGTCCACTTCCGCGCCCAGCCATCTGCGCGGCCGTCGACCGCGGACACGGTAAGCGCCCGTATTCGACGTCAGGCCGATGACGCCGAGCAGCGGTAAATTCCCTTTCGGAGCGACTCGCGACGCTCGCCGGGGAACTCGGCATCGCGTCGGTCAACATCGAAACGCTCGATGCCGAGACGGATTTACTGGACCGCGAGGAGACGCGGCTCGCCGAGTGGACCGATCAAAACGAGACGCTGGCGCGGGCGGAGACCGCGTTGCAGCGCCGGCGGGCGACGAACGAGGCCTCGGCGAAGGCCGTCGAGGGGACCAAGACCGCGTTAGAAGTCGCCGAGGAAAACTGGCGACAGTGGTTGGCAGAACTCGATCTCCAACAGACGTTTTCGCCAAGCAATATCGAGGTCTTGGAGGGGCGCGTCGATATCGGGCGGAACCAGTCGGACGAAATCCGAAAAATGAAACGCCGCATCGCGGACGTTCAAGACGATATCGACCGCTTTGTTGCGGATGTCATGCCAATCGCCGAGTCACTGAATATGAAAACCGACCCGAACGATCACCTCAGACTGGCCCACACGGCCGATGCGCTGATCGACGCGCACGCTGAGGCGGAGAAACAAGCGCGAGCACGGGAGACCGCAGGGAGAGATTTGAGGGAGGCGGAGGCGGAATTTGCGAGTCGCGAACGCCGACTAAAGAAAATATCGGACAAACGGACCTCGCTTCTTCAGGTCGCGGGGGTCGACAACGCCGAGGAATTTCGGCGGCGGGCAGCGGCGTTCGCGGAGCGCGAAACTCTGGCGAGGCAACTACAGACTTGCGCCAATAACCTGCGCAAGATTAGTGGCGCAGGCGCGAACTTCGAGACACTGAAGCAACAGCTAGCGGCAACGAATCCAATAGGTATCGCGGAACAGATCGAGTGCTGTGAGGCGGAATTGCAGACGCTCGACAGGAACCGATCCGAACTCGATGCCGAGCGTGGATCCATCACCACGGAGCGTAAGCAATTGCTCGGCGAGGAAGAGTCATCGAAGTTGCGAACGGATCATCATCGCCTGCGGGAACAGATGGACGGTCACGCAAGAGCCTGGGCCGTTCGCATGATCGCGGAGAATCTTCTCAAGGAGGCCCAGGGCAGGTTTGAAAAGGAGCGACAACCCGAGGTGCTGCGTCACTCCGAGGGATTCTTCCGCGACATGACCGGCGGACGATATCAGACGGTGTTCTCGCCGCTCGGCAGTTCCGAGATACATGTGACGGATGACGACGGAGGTTCGAAGCAACCCGTTCAACTCAGCCGAGGCACCCGGGAGCAACTGTTTCTGTCATTGCGGTTCGGCCTTATCCGCGAACTGGGCGAGCGCTCTGAGCGGTTGCCGGTGATCGTCGACGAAGCGTTGGTGAACTTCGATGCGGATCGGGGAGAACGAGCGGCGCGCGCGTTCACGGAGCTTGCGGATCAGAACCAAGTGCTGGTGTTCACCTGCCACCGGGAGGTCGTGGATTGGTTCGCAAACACCGCCGACGAGAGCGGCGCGCGGCATCCCCAACTCATCAGCCTTTAGGGAATCTCGGAAGCAAGTCGCATTTCGTGCGCACGGAACCCGGAAAGGCCGGATCAAAGACCTGAAATATGATGGATTATCCATCATATTTCAGGGTAATATTAACCCCATGATACAGCGTCCTCAACAGATCGCGCGGCTACGTACCCTTCTGCGCGACAATCCGGTCGTCGCCATTCTCGGCGCCCGGCAGGTGGGCAAGACAACGCTGGCAAGAGATCTCCAAACAAGTTGGAAACAGCCTTGCCACGCCTTCGACCTGGAGCGCCAAAGCGATATCGTGCGTCTGGCCGACCCGGAACTGGCGCTCGAACCGCTCAGGGGACTCGTGGTACTAGACGAAATTCAGCGGATGCCCGACATGTTCCCGATCCTCCGCGTACTGGCGGATCGAAGACCGATCCGTACGAGATTTCTGGTGCTGGGCAGCGCTTCGCCCGAACTGCTTCGCCAAGGGAACGAAACCCTTGCAGGACGTATTGCATTGCACACCCTCGAGGGCTTTTCCCTGCAGGAGGTGGGCATCGGGAACCACTCGAAACTCTGGCTTCGCGGCAACTTCCCTCGTTCGTTCTTGGCATCATCCAACGCAAGAAGCCGGGACTGGCGCGAGGACTTCATCGGCACATTTCTCGAACGAGACCTGCCGCAGCTTGGCATTCGGGTAAGCGCCGCTACCCTCAGGCGTTTTTGGACAATGCTGGCTCACTACCACGGCCAAGTCTGGAATGCCTCGGAATTTGCCCGAAACTTCGGGGTTAACCATACGACTATCCGACACTACCTCGACATCCTCACCTCGGCGTTAATTGTGCGGCAACTCCAGCCATGGCACGAAAACCTGAAAAAGCGCCAAGTAAAGGCTCCGAAGGTCTACCTTGCCGACTCCGGCCTGTTACATGCGTTGCTTGGAGTCACCAACAAGGTTGACCTCGACGCGCATCCAAAAGTCGGCGCGTCATGGGAGGGGTATGTGATCTCTCAAGTGACTCGGTTTCTTGCTGTTCGCCCCCACGAGTGTTTCTTCTGGGCGACGCACACGGGCGCCGAACTCGACCTGTTGGCCGTTCGCGGAAGAAGACGTTGGGGATTCGAAGTTAAACGCGCGTCTGCGCCGACAATCACGCCGTCGATGCGTACCGCTCTGGCCGACCTGAAACTCCAGCGTCTCTTCGTCATTCACGCAGGAAAGCACTCTTTCGACATGGCGAAGAAGATACGAGCCGTCGCGTTGCCGCATCTGCTGGAAGAATTGAAACCGTGGTAGGGGCCTCTTGTGCCGGATCAGACCAGGTCCCTGACGCGTTCCGCCACGGCGTCGACGCCCTCGGCAAAGGACAGGTAGTCGACGATGCGGCCGAAGGGGTCGACCACGTAGACCGTCGATGAGTGCGACACCTGGTAGTCGTCCGAGCCGCGCGGCGGGCCGTCCTGGAGAAACGTCTTGAATGACGCCGCCGCCCCTTCGAGGGCCGCGCGCGAGCCCGTCAAACCCACGAAACGGCGATCGAACCGCTCGACATACGCGGCCACCGTCGCGGGGGCATCGCGCTCGGGATCGACTGAAATGAATACCGGCGTAACGCCGCGCGAGTGCCCGGTGGCGTCGAGTTGCGCCATCACGCGGGTCAGGTTGCTCATGTGCGTGGGGCAGATGCCGCGGCAGTTCGTAAACCCGAAGAAGACCAGCAGGTGCCGACCGCCGAAGTCCTTTTGCGTGACCGTATCGCCGTGCTGGTTCGTGAGCGCAAAGGCCACCCTTCCATCGGGTTCGTAGTTCCTGACGACCAGGCCGATAGACGTCGCGGCAACGGCGAGAACCAGGGCAAAGAATCCGATGCTCTTCATTCGCGGCGACACTTTCATGCTGCTTCACCTTCCCGGCGCGGCGAAGCCGCCGACCACGCGCCGAAGAACACGGGATACAACCACGTGACCGACAGCGTGATCCCGACCGCCAGAAAACCCCGACCCAAAAGTACTTGATCGTCGATCAGATAACTATTGCACAGCCGGTCCGGCGAGATGAGATAAAGCCAGCCGAGACGAAAACACATCGCCAGAAACTCTATCTTCACGAGGCCCCGGGCAATGGGATGCAACCGGCGCCAACTCCAAGCGAGGGGCATACCCGCCAACGCCACCAGGGAGAGGTACTTGGCGGCGGCGACCTCGGAAGCCTGCAGCGATGCATCCAGCCACCGCGGAATCATCCAGAAAGCGAGGGCGAAACTGACCATCAGGATGCCGGGGACACCACCGCCGTTGAGCGGTTCCAGCACCTTGCGCCAACGCGGTTCGATGCTTCGCCCGACGACGAATCCCACCGCGACCAACAGGGGAATCTCCACCAGCACATGCGTTGCAAGGCTGGCCTCCAACCAGGTTCCGAGCGGTCCGAGGGCAATCGCCGCCCACGCGGCCAGGACGACCACTATCCCGGCGCGAGGTCCGAAAGGGACGCGGGGGACCCGGGCTATCCGGCCTTCAAACGCCATTCGATAGCCTGCAGGAGTCCGGATGCGTCGTCGAAGTCGTATATGCCGACCACCCGACCCCGGTCCACGAGGTAAATCGCCGTGTTGTGCACGAATCCAACATTCGGTTCTGGAATGACGATAACGCCCAGATCGCGCAACACGTCGCCGAGATCGCCTTCGTTTTCGAAGCGCGCCGCGTTCCAGAGATCCGGCGCCGCCCCGAAACGTTGAAGGTAGCCCGCAAGCTCGGCGGGCCCGTCATGGCGGTGATCGAACGTCAGGCTGAGCAGCCCCACCCGCTCCTGCCAGCCGCGCGAAACGAGTTCGCCCTGCAGGTCGCGAAAGGCCGACCCCAACGCCACGCAGACCGTTGGGCATCGGGTGTAGATGAAATCGACGATGGCGATGCGGCGCTCCAGCGACGCCAGCCCCATCGACCGGTTCCCGACATCGCGCAGCGCGGCATTCGGCAGCTCCCGCGGCCGCTCCGCGATGTCGAGCTGCCGCGCGCTCTCGGCCGTCCAAGCGGCACCGCCGTCCGTCGCGGCCCAGAGCGCGAAAAAACCCCCGAGCAGGACGGCGACGGTGGCCGCCGCCGACAGCCGCCGGTTCATGCCATCCGGGCGGTCTTCAGACTGGTCAGGAACCTTGCGGCAAACACCGCCGCGGCGAGCAGGACCAGCACCGCGAAGATCGACGAGGCCGCGCTGTACTCCACCCACTCGGGCAGGTGCTCGGCAAAGCGCCGGGGAATGGATGCGTAGCCGCTCAGGAGGAACATGAACGAGAACGCCGTGCCCGCCGCCGCATACACCCAGAACGCCACCTTGTCGATCGCCTTCGTCGCGCCGTTCTGACCCGCGACGTGGTACATGAAGCCGAACAGCATGGCCACCAGCCCCACGATCAGGTAGGTGTGCACGTGGCCCGGCACCCACATCGTGTTGTGCATGACGTTGTTGACCGCGATCGTCGCGTCGATGATCGCCGGAACGATCCCGACGCTCCAGCCGAAGATGGACAGGAACAGCAGCCCCGAAACGATATCCCACCGCATTCCCGAACGGTAGACGTTCGTCAGCGCGCTGTAGGCCGTGACGATCAGGATCGGAATTCCGCTCATGTAGGAAATCACCTGACCGAGAATCAATGCCCAGGTCGGCATGACGAAGTCCATCAACAGGTGGTGCGGATAGACCGACATCACCATGATCGTCGATGCGGTCCACGCCGCCAGGAACACCCGGCTCGACGGCCACGCCCGCTTGGTGTAGGTCGGCAGGATTTCGTATACCGCGATGACCGACTGGTAGATGGTCGCGTTGATGAACACGTGCCCGAAGAAGTAGGTCAGGTTCTTGGCCAGCAGCGCGTCGATGGCAAACGTCGGCACGAACAGGTTGAGCAGGATCAGAACCAGGACCACGGCGCCCGCGGTGATGCCCGCGGTGTTGATGATCAGCACCATGGTCGACGCGACCACCGCGGGCGGCGGCGGCTCGCCTGCGCCGCGACCGAAGAGGTGCGGCCAGCCGAGGCCCTTCGCCAGCGACCCGTATTTCGAGATGATCGCCCGCGCGACGTCGAGATAGAGAAGCAGGAACCCGACCCCGATGGACATCAGGCCGAGCAAGTAGGACGCCGCGCCGACGTTGCCCCAGGCACCCATTCCGTGGGACGGCAGCGGGAACAGGAAGGTCCAGGCGCCGCCGAACCCGCCGAGGAATATGCCTCCGAGGATCAGCACCACGCCGAGCAGGAACAGCGCGAGGTTCGTCCACAGGATGCCGACCGTCAGGTCGACGTAACGCCGCAGGAAGTACCACATGACGGCGCTGCCGGCGAGGCCGGAAATGCCGACCATTCCAGCCCCGTGGGCCGTCATGACCTGGTAGAAGATGTCGGGCGGCATCCAGAGCCAGTCCGCCTGGCCGACCCGCATGAGCAGGCCAAGCGCCATCATGAGCACGAACACCAGGGCGGAAATAGCCAGGTAGGTCAGCACGCCCGCGCGGGCGGACCCCGGCAGGGGTGAGAGTGTTGCTTCGCTCATGCGCCGTCCCTCCCCTGCGTGTCGGTCCCGGCAGCGCGCTCAGGGTGCGCCGTCACCTCGAAATTGCTCATCATCGCGTGATGCGCGGTACCGCAATACTCGAGACATAGCAGCTTGTACGTACCCGGCGCCCGCAACGTCATCTGCAGAGAGTTGACGTATCCCGGCATCGCCTGGGTTTGCCCCAGCAACCGCATGTCGGGGTCATAGACGCCCAAGCCGTGGTTGACGTCGCCGGCGGTAACCTCGAACAGCACCGTGTCATCGGCCGTCGCGGAGTCCCGGCTCAGGATCCAGAGCCACTGGCGGCCCTCGACCCGCACCTCGACCACGCCGTCCGCAACATCGCCGCGAGTGGCCGCGTACGGCAGGTCGAGCGTGGTGATGACCGTAATGAGCACTCCGGCCACGATGACTACCCAGAAGAGCCCGGTGCGGATGCGGAACGCCTTGGCCTGCACGGAGCCATGGTCGACGCTCTCCTTGCCGGCGTTTGCCGCAATGAAGACAAAAACGCCGGCGACGACCGCCATCAGGACGACGGTTACAAGCAAGACCGTGCCTTGAACCATTCGAACACCCTCCCCGATCGCCTTGCGGCAATCCTGCCTCCCGACGTTACTCCGGTCGCGTCGTTCCGGCAATGCCAACTCGCGAACACGCCACGCGGCAGCCGACCTGAAGAGCGTCCGGGCACCCATTCGACCCGTTCAGTCGTTGTTCATGCGGACCGCTTCAGGAAAGCGCATCATGCTTCGCCGCCCCGGATTCGCGGACGACCCGCGACGAGCCAATAGCCGAGACCCATCAGCACGGCCCCCGCCACGGCATTGCCCAACGTCACCCACACCAGGTTGTGGACCGCGCCCGCGACCGAAACGCCTTCAGGGTGCTCCGAGAAAAGCGCGACGGCGAACACGGTCATGTTGGCGACGGAGTGCTCGAATCCCGCGGAGATGAACGCGAACAGGCACCAGAAGATGATGATGCACTTGGCGGCGTCGTTGTCTGTCCTCGCGGCGCCCCAGATGGCGAGGCAGACCAGCCAGTTGCACAGGATCGCCCGGACGAACAGTTCCATGGCCGGGTCCGTCATCTTCTTCTCGGCGACGGCATGGATCAGGTCCTGGCCGCCGGCTTGCAGCACCAGGCCGCCTCCTCCCGCCACGAACAGCGCCCCGAGGAGTCCGGATCCCAGCAGGTTCCCCGCCCAGGTCGTTCCCCAGGCGCGCAGGAGGTCCAGCGTCCGAATGGTCCCGGTCAGCCGGCCGATGGTCATGTGCATCGCGTGGCCGGTGAACAGTTCCGAACCGGCAAAGATCACGAGCGTCAGCGCGATCCCGAAACTCGTTCCCATGACCAGGGCGCGCCACGACGGATCGGCCGTCTGCCCCACCGAAAAGATCAGCAGGATGCCCATGCCCACATAGGCCCCCGCCATCATCGACGCGACCCAGAAACCGCCCGGATTGTCGCCAAGGAAACGTGTCTTGTCCCGGGCGAGCGCGGCCAGTTCGTGGATCGTGCTCTCGCCTTTCACTTGTTCAGGGCATCAGCCAACCGCTCGACGCATGCTCGTCTGAAACCGCGCGGCGGTCCACCTGGTGGCGCGCGACATCCACGCCGCGCTCCGGGCACAACGTGGCGATCGCGACGTGGCCGCCGCTGTCGCTCGCATAGGCGGCAACCGGCGAGCCGGGGTAGTACGCCTTGGTCGCGCCCTGGCTGTGGTCGCGCCAGACATGCACGTGCCCCAGTGCGAGGTAGTCGAATCCGGACTCCCGTATTTCCTCATGGGTGATCTGCGACGATGCCATGCCCACCCGCTGCTCCACCACCTGGCCGTGGGCGAGACCGACATTCCACATGTCGCGATGGCGCGGCGGCACGCCCTGCAGCGGCACGTTCTCCGGCGCGTGCTCGCGCATCGCCCTGCCCCAGACGCGCACGCCGATGTCTTCGAACTCCAGGCAGTCGCCGTCCGTCTCCAGCAACAGGTGGACATGACCACCGTTGTGGCCGCCGTCGGCCTCGAACTCGATTCGATGCCAGACGGACGT
>CAZFGB010000118.1:0-23815 GCA_964518405.1 uncultured Pseudomonadales bacterium
CCACCCGGCGCCGGCACCGCGGCCGGCGCTGGAGGTGGCCGACATCCTCAGGGCACGGATCGAGCGTTACCGGGAAAGCCACCGGCTCTCGATCCAGCAACAGCGGGTCGTCAAGGCGCTGATGGCCTGCCGAACCGCCCAGCAGGGCGGGTTCGCCGCAAAGTGCAACCGGTGCGGTGCGCTCACCGTCCAGTATGCGTCCTGCCGGAACCGCCATTGCCCCAAGTGCCAGACGCTCTCGCAAACGCGCTGGGTCGAGCGCCAGTGCGCCAATCTGCTGGACATCGGCTACTGGCATGTCGTGTTCACCTTGCCGCACGACCTCAATCCCCTGGCCCAGTGCCATCCCGACGTCGTCTACCGGCTGCTGTTCAAGGCGGCCTCCCAGACCCTCCTCGAGTTCGGGCGCAACCCCCGCTGGCTTGGCGGCGAGATCGGCTTCACCCTGGTGTTGCACACTTGGGGACAAAATCTCGGCCAGCACATCCATGTGCACGGCATCGTCACCGGCGGCGCCCTGAGTCCGGACGGCCAGCGCTGGCTGCCGGGCCGCAAGGGGTTCCTGTTCCCCACCAAGGCCCTCTCAACCGTCTTTCGCGGCAAGTACCTGGACTTCCTCGCCCGGGCCCACCGTGGCGGCGAACTGAGCCTGCCCGGCGACACGGACGCCTTCGACTGTTTGAATACCGCGCTGCGGGAGCGCGACTGGGTGGTCTACACCAAGCCGCCGTTCGCGAGTGCCGCGCATGTCCTCGGCTACCTGGGTCGATACACCCACAAGGTCGCCATCGCAAACCACCGCCTCGTCGACTTCGACGGGGAGCACGTCCGTTTCCGCTGGCGCGACTACGCCGACGGCAACCAGCGCAAGGTGATGCGCCTTCGTGCCGACGAGTTCATCCGGCGGTTCCTGCTGCATGTGCTGCCGCGCGGCTTCACGCGATTGCGCCATTACGGCCTGCTCGGCAACCGCGACCGCAACCGCAAGCTCGCGCTCTGCCGGGCGTTGCTCAAGCAGGCGGCACCGCCGCCGCGGGAACCGGAAACCGCCAAGGCCATGATGCTGCGCCTGACCGGCATCGACATCACGCTGTGCCGGCACTGCGGTCGCGGAACCCTGCACCGGGTTCAGGCGTTGCTACCCTGGGATCGTGCGACGGCCATCGTGCGGGTCTGGCGACCGCCATGACCACCGTTGCGGACCGACAGGTGACCGTTCAAACTCCGCGCCCGCCGAGTTCCAGGCGGTCTTTTGCCGCTACCTCGCCAATCGACGCCGCGACTACCCATTTGCTCGCCCGGTTACGCCCCGGCAGCCCCATCAACCACCAAATGGTCACGAAGAAACCTCACCGCCACAGGGCTACGGCAAACCCGGCGCGCTGATCAGCATCGCTCGGACGATTACTTTCCCCATAGCGTCGTCCGGAAACGACCAACACGCGGCTCACCTCAATGATCTTATCGGCCATGCTGCGCACGACCGATAAGAGCCTTATTCATAATGCCAAGCTCGGCATTAGCCCGTGGAACGCCAAGGCCAAGAAGGAACCGAGCGCCGCGTACTGGTCGCCCCTGCCCGATCCCGAGCCGAAATCCGAGCAGTTGTGGCGACACTCGCTGGACGACACGGGGTGGCGACTGAGCCGCCACTGACCGTTCCTCGCGGCGGTCGAGGCGCGTCGGCTCCGGTCGGCGCGCCTCGGCCTCCCAGACGCCTTGGGAAGCCGCTCCCGGGGCGTTGCGGCCCGTGTCAAGGGCACCATAGCTACCCCGTCGGCGCAGCGCGATCTCTACGGACCGCTACGCGACCTCAACGCTGCGAGGGCGGGACGGTGTCCGCGATCCCGACCATGATGTTCTCCACTGGGAGCGAGGCAGCGCACCCGGACGCCATCCTTGCCCCGTGGCGAGCGGGGCGCCGCCCGCGCCACCGGGGCGCAGAACGCGCCACGAAGCGCCAGAGAAACCCGAACGGTTATTTTATCCCATTGATAAATAACGTATTTATTTGATTTTGCGCCTGCGGATGGCTTACGATCCATCCATGCGCTTCGCCTCCATCCTCACCCCAGCCGGAAAACCGCTCCCGCGGCCCGGCCGATGACGAACCGCTTGTCCCGCACGCATCACACACCGCCCTTCGACACCGCCGCCGAGGTGGCGAACCTGAAGGCTGATACCCGGGCGCGGCGTCGCCGCCGCCGCGCTCCCTCCCGCCTCGACCGACACACGCACGAACTGCTCGCCCTGTACGACGCGGGCGCCACCGTCGCCGAGTTGCAGCGCTGGCTCGCGGCGCGGCGCGTGCGCGTCCACCAGACCACGGTCGGCCGCTGGCTGCGCCACCGCGACCGCAACTGACTCCCGTGCCGAAATTCCGCAAGCTCCCCTCTCCCGAACAGCAGGCCAGGGACGCCGTCGGCCGTCTCGTCAAGCGCGAGGCCCTGAGCCGCACGTCCGGCAAGTCGCCGTCCAACGGGACCGTGCGCGGCGTCCGGCAGTACCTGACCCAGGTCGCCCGCCACATCGCCCCGGACGGCCTCGAACTGCTCGACCTCGCCCCGGCCAGCGCCGACGCCTACCTCCGCTCCCGCGCCGCCGATCTCGGACAGAAGGCCCTCGACGGGCAGCGGCTTGCGCTCCAGAAGCATCTCATCCACGTGCGCGGGCTGCTGCCCGTTGGCGGCAGGCTCAACATCGTCCGATCGCAAAAGCCGACCCATCGAGAGGGGCGGGCCTACGCACGGCACCAGGTTCCGATGATCGCCGCCCGGCAGAACGCGCGCAACGCGCTCGCCACCCTGATCGCGTACGCGGCCGGACTGCGCGCCCACGAGCTCTTGACGCTTGCCCGGCCCGCTGAGCGGCCGCCGGACGTCCGGCCCGCACGCCCGGAGAAGTTCGCCGGCCGGCCGGGAACGAACTACACCGTCGTCGGCAAGGGCGGCCTGGTGCGCCTTGTACGCATCCCCGACCATCTGGCCGCGCGCCTCGAGGAGCGCCGCCTCGACGAGCCGGTCCGCGTCAGCGACCGGGAGATCCGCTACCTGTCCCGCTACGACGTCGGCGGTGGCGAGGCGTGGAGCCGCAGCTTCTCCCGCGCCTCGATGAGCGCGCTCGGCTGGAGCCGCGGCGCCCACGGCCTGCGGCACTCGTTCGCCCAAGAGCGCATGGCCGAACTGCAGCGCATCCTTCGCTACGACGACGCGCTGGAAGTCGTCAGCCAGGAGCTCGGGCACTTCAGGCCCGGGATCACGCGGGAGTATCTGAGGTGAGCCGCCGGCCACGGCAACCGGGCAGCCCGCGCGACGACAGCACCGTCCGGCTGATCGAACGCATGAGGGGCTCCCGCGACTACTACCGGGATCTCGCCGTGCGCATCGAGGCCGCCCTCCTGGGCGCGCCGGTGCGCGACGACTACGGCGACGTCGCGCACCGCATCCAACGAGCGCTCCGGAAGAGGGGTTTCGAGATGCCGCCGGCATCCGATCCACGGCGATCTACAGATCGGCGGCGCGCCGAGAACCGGCGCCGGGGAGGCCGGTAGTCGTGTTCATCCTGTTCCTGGTCATCGCGCTGTTCGCGGGCGCCGTCCTGCTGGCCCTGAACGCCCATGAGCGCGTCGAGGGCCTCGTGCTCGTCGACTGGGCTACCGACGCCGTCGTCCTCGAAGGCTGGGACATCCTGCTCCAGCACTCGGTCATCGTCGGCATCCTCGCCACGGTGGTGTTCCTGGTGGCGCTCGCCATCGGCTTCTCCGCTTCCGAACTGCACATCCAACTCGCGCTGCGCATCCGCCGCGAGTGGCTCGACCGCAAGTACCGCGACGACCAGCTCGGCGTCGCCCGCGACGAAACTCGGCGCCTCCAGAGGCAGCTCGAGGACGCCCAGCGGCAACTGGTCGCCGTCAAGGGCCAGCGCGCCGAGTCCCGGCGTCAACTGCGCCAGGTCACGCGGGAGCGCGACCGCGCGCTGAAGGCCGGGGCGAAGGCTTCCGCGTCACCCAATCCGCCCGGCTCCGCGCCGTCGGGCGGCGACTAGCCGCAAACCGCCTCAGAAAACGCGGTTTATCACTCCGGCCGCCAACGCCGAAACACCGTCGCGAATGGTGCCTCGCACCCCGACGCTGTGGGACGGACTTGAAAGTCGCGTCCCACAGCGTCGGGGCTGGGCTTCCGCCGAACCGCGCAGCATCTCGCGCGCAGCTCTTTCGCGCACCTGTTTGCCATGCGTTCGAGAGGTCTGTAGAGTCCGCGCCCAACCTCAAAACCGGGCCTCTTCGAGGTACGTCAGACGCCGGGATCTGCGACCCGGACATGGAGTCCTCCACCAGGCAGAACAACGGAGAGACGGTTCCCCAAGGGACCATGGTTCAAGCAGGCCGCGGGTGATCCAGCGGCCGGCGACGAACTCCCCAGCGACCCCGGCTGACCACAACGGGAGATGGCCCCACAAGGGCCGGAGATCGCGGCGAAACGCGGGAATTCCAGCAGTTTCGCTCCGATCCACAGCCGTCCCGGCTGACCAAAATCGGGAGGCGCCCACAAGGCGTTGCAGACGTTCCACTGACCAAACGGAACCGCCGCCCGCGACACGGGCAAGCGCGAGAGCAGTGCCGGCGCCGTCCGCGAGGATGAAACGGGTGCGAATAGGATGACCGGACTAGTGACCCGCGATTCCGCTCAGCGTCGACAGATAGCAAGCATCGGTCGAATGCGAGTCCTTACTTACAGCACAATTCTCGACCGCTTGCCCGGCACCCGTGATCGGCGATTGCTACGAGCTGCCATGATCAGGTCATGCCAAAGACGTGCTGCCCACTACTCTCTCGCAATTCCCTTGCACACGCGGCCGCCGTGCATGACAATGCCATGCAACTCTCGCGCAACCGAACGACCACTATGGCGAACCATCTTGTCCAAGCGCGTATCGACCGCGAAGTCAAGGAAGAAGCTGCAACGGTTCTCGCGGCAATGGGCCTCACTGTCTCCGATGCGGTGCGCCTCCTGCTCACGCGTGTTGCCCGTGAGAAGGCGCTGCCTTTCGCTCCCCTCGTGCCCAACGATGAGACAATCGCCGCGATGAAGGAAGCGCGTGCCGGCAACTTGCCGCAGTTCGCGGATGTCAGCAGCCTGTTCGACGACCTGCATGCGGACGATTGAGCGGACGAGCCGGTTCAAGCGCGACTACAGGCGAGAGTCCCGAGGCCGTCACCGGAACGACCTCGACGAACGACTCGCAGCGATCGTGAACGCTCTCGCCCACGACGTTTCCCTCGACGTCCGCCACCACGACCACGCCCTTAGCGGCGACTGGAGCGATTTCCGTGACTGCCATGTCTGGCCAGACCTCGTCCTGATCTACGAGAAACCCGATTCCCAGACACTACGGCTCGTCCGCCTCGGGTCTCACTCGGAGTTGGGGCTTTGACAGCGACTGGGCGAAGTGCAGATCTCTCCCCGCATCCATCCAGAATGATCGGTCTGGAGCTCGGTACTGCTCATAAACCGGCCGAACGGTCAGTGCGGTGGCGCTCATGTCCAGATTGAGCAGTCTACTAGCCCATGTTGAGGCGGTGGACCCTGACCTCTGTGCAGACCTCAGACGGGAGTTCGAGGCGCTCTCTGGCCGTCGCGCTTTCGGTCTCAACTTCGAGCACCATATCCCTGAGACGGTAGAGCTTCCCAATCGGCCTGTTCGTAGAGGCGACAAGGTACGCTTCTTGTCCGAGCGAGGTCAGCAACCTCGCAGCGTCGACCGCCGGATATGGCGCGTTGACCGGGTCACCGGGACCGGCGACGGCCGGGTGGCCCATCTCGTTCGGCACCAAAAACGGAAAAGCCCCGCAGAGTCGACGCAACGTGCCGTCGAAGACCTTGTGGTCGTCGCCGAGTTTCGTGATCCGATCTATCCCGGCCTCGTCTCGACTGGCAAGGTGGAACGCACGCGTGGCAATAGACCCTTCCACGCCGTCATCAACGCCGAAAACTACCACGCACTGCAGGTCCTCCTGTACACCCACGAAGGCAGCATCGACGCGATCTACATCGATCCCCCGTATAACTCCGGCGCACGCGACTGGAAGTACAACAACGATTACGTGGATGAAGAGGACGCATACCGTCACTCCAAATGGCTGGCCATGATGGACCGTCGGCTCAAACTCGCGCGGCGGCTGCTCAATCCAGACAGGTCGGTGATGATCGTGGCCGTCGACGAGCGGGAAGTTCACCGGCTCGCGCTTCTCCTTGAGCAAACGTTCGACAACGCCGACATCCAGATGGTCACGAGCGTGATCAGCGCCAAGGGTGTGGTACGCGCAGGAAAGTTCTCGCGAGTCGAGGAACACCTCTTCGTGGTGACAATCGGCTCCGCCGCGGCACGCCCATGGCACCGCAACATGCTTGAACCCATCTCCGGCGACCGCGGGTCGAAGGCGGACCTCGAGTGGCTTGGCCTCCGTCGCCGGGAGCCCACGAGTCGGCGGGGGTCGCGTCCGCACCAGTTCTATCCAATCTTCGTCCACGCCGAGACCAACACCATCCACTCAGTTGGTGACGCCGTGGAAGACGGCGTGGATCGATACGACATTGCCGCCCCAGAGGGCACGTTCGCCGCTTGGCCGGTGAAGCCAGATGGAACGGAGATGCTATGGGGGCTCACGCCGGGCGTGGTCCGACGGAACCTCCGCCAAGGCTACGTCCGAATCAGCCGGAGGGGCACCGTTCAGTACCTTCCTAGCGGCGAAATCTCCAAGATTCGCGACGGTACGATTACGGTGACGGGTCGGGCCAAGGATGGCTCGGTCCTCGGATTCAAGCCCATCGACGACGACACACCACCACCGAAACGTGTCTGGAACGTGCCTTCTCACAACGCCGAAATCGGCGGGACCCGCGTCCTGACGAAGCTCGTCCCAGGACGCCGCTTCCCCTACCCCAAGTCCCTATACGCGATCGAGGACATGCTGAGGTTCTATCTGTCCGATTCACCCGATGCTATCGTTCTGGACTATTTCGCCGGATCCGGCACAACCGCCCACGCTGTCATGCGCCTGAACCGAGCCGACGGAGGCCGTCGCCAGTGCATCAGCATCACGAACAATGAAGTTTCCCCTGACGACGAACAGGAGCTTTATGACCAAGGGAATCGACCCGGCGATGCTGAGTGGGAAGTCGCGGTATCTGCGAACACATTACCAAGCCACGCCTGAAGGCCGCGATGACGGGCCGTGCTCCAGGTGGTCAGCCGATTGAAGGACTCTACGAATACACGGACGAGTTTCCTTACGGCGACGGCTTCAACGAGAACGCCGAGTTCTTCACCATGACCTACGAGGCACCGAGAGCGATTGCGCACAATCGATCCTTCGAGGCAATTGCGCCACTGCTTTGGCTCAAGGCCGGCTCTCGCGGTCGTCGAATCCAGAGCGCGGCCGAGGACTTCGAGGTCGCCGACACTTACGCCGTGCTATTCGACCTCGATGCGTCTCGGGACTTCCTCGCCGCCGTTGGCAAGGCCGCTGAAGTCCGCACGGCGTTCATCGTCACCGACGACTTCCGAGCGTTTCAAATGATCTGCCGGGAGTTGCCCGCTAGTGTCGAATCCGTGCGTCTCTACGAGTCGTACCTGACCAACTTCACAATCAACACCGGCCGAGAGTAGCAGTGCGGTACTCGCTAAAGGACTACCAGGAAGAGGCCGTCGCCGACGTGTTGAAGCTTCTCGCACGAGCCCGGGACGACTGGACTCGCTGGAAGTCGCCGGTAGCTTTGTCCCTCACCGCAACGACCGGTTCCGGCAAAACGGTCATCGCTGCGGCCGTCATCGAAGCCTTGTTCAGCGGCGACCACGACCTCCAATTTGATCGGGATCCCGGTGCCGTCGTGCTGTGGTTCACAGACGACCCCTCGCTCAATGAGCAGACCCGCTTTCGACTCCTCGAAGCCGCCGACCGACTCGCTCCAGGTCGACTGATGGTGATCGGCAACACGTTCAACCGCGAGAAGCTCGAGCCGGGCACCGTCTACTTCCTGAACGCCCAGAAGCTCGGCAAGAACTCCCTCCTCGTCAGAGGGGCCCCCGAAGCGCCGCAAGACGACGGGCAAACCACAATGCCCATGCCCGACGCCCGAGCCTTCACCATGTGGGACACGCTAGCAAACACCATATCCGACCGGAGCCTCAGGCTGTACCTGATCCTTGACGAGGCGCACCGGGGCATGAAACCTCCAAGCCGAGGCCAACGTGCCGAGCGTGCCACCGTGGTTCAGCGGCTTGTCAACGGGGCGCACGGAAGCCCCGGAAGCCCCCAGGTGCCGATTGTTTGGGGCGTATCTGCAACCATCGAACGCTTCGACGATGCGATGGCGCAGGCCGAAGGCCGTACCACCTACCCGCCCGTGGTCGTCTCCCCAAGTCGGGTGCAGGAGTCCGGGTTGCTCAAGGACGATATTCGGCTCGACTTCCCCGACGAGGCGGGCCAGTTCGACACTGTCTTGTTGAGGCGGGCCACTCGTATGGCCCAGGAGGCCACCAACCTGTGGCGCGACTATGCGCGACGGGAGCGTGCCAAAGCCGTTGTCCCCCTTTTGGTCGTGCAAGTGCCGAACAAGCCGAGCGACGCGCTCCTCGTCCGCGCGTTCAACACCATCAGGGACGCTTGGCCAACGCTTGAATCCGACGCGATGGCACACGTCTTTGGAGACCACGCACCGATCCATCTGGCCGGTATTACAGTTCCTCACGTCGCTCCCGAGACTGTTCAAGATCAGACCCACATACGCGTTCTGTTCGCCAAGGATGCGATCTCTACCGGTTGGGACTGCCCTCGTGCCGAGGTGCTGGTGTCGTTCCGCCCCGCCAGGGACGAAACTCACATCACGCAACTCCTAGGTCGAATGGTCCGAACGCCTTTGGCGCGGCGGGTTCCCGGCAATGACCTGCTGAACTCGGTGGCGTGTCTCCTCCCGCATTTCGATCGCCGCACCGCCACGAAGGTGGCAACTAGCATGCTCGTGGACCGTGAGCAAGACGAGGACGGTACTGGTGGCGGCGACGGCCGCCGGGTGCTCTTCGCACCAGTAGACATGATCGTCAATCCGGCTGTTCCTCAGGCAGTGTGGCAAGCCTTTGACGACCTACCGTCAGAAACCCTGCCGCGCAAAGCAGTCCGTCCCACGCGGAGACTGTCCGCACTCGTCCACGAGCTCTCACATGACCGTCTGAGGGCGAATGCTCGCAAGGATGCCTATGGCCGTCTCTGTCGAAAACTCGACGGACTCCTGGCCCAGCACCGCGATGAGGTCGCCAAAGCCAGCAAGGGTATCCTGCGGGTCGAAGGCGCGACCCTGGTCTCAAGCGTTGTCGGAGAGAGCGTCCGCAGTCAGGAATCCTTCGTCGAAGCTGCGGATGAAAGATCAGTGGAAGCGGACTTCCAGGCTGCAGGACGCACGCTTACTGCGGATCTCGCGCGCGCCTACGCCGATCACCTCGCGAAAGGAGATTCAATAGACGATGGACTGTTCGATTCGCACGTTACAGTAGCCGCGTTAGCGCAAATCGCTGGGGTCGCCGACGAATTGGATCAAGAAGCTGATCGACTCTGCACAGAGTTGTTCGACAGCTACCGTGTGGCCATCAGGGATCTGCCTGACGAGCGCCAGGCCGTCTACGACGAGATCCGAGGGATGTCGCGCGAGGTGCAAGTAAGTGGCCTCAACCGACCGCGGGTTCGAGCCGAGGAAACCGAAAACGAAAACGGCCAGAAGCTCGAAATGCGACCCGGCCACCTCATGTCCGATCCCGACGGGATGTTCCCCATTCACTCACTGAATAGCTGGGAGATTCACGTCCTCGACGAGGAACTCCGCCGCGACGGTTTCCAAGCTTGGTATCGGAATCCCGCACGCGCGTCAGGCGACGCCCTCGCAGTTGCTTACCAGGACGCCCCAGCCAACTGGCGCCGGATGTTCCCTGACTTCCTCTTCTTCCACCGTACCGGCCAAGAGATCAGAGCGTCCATCATCGACCCGCATGGACACCACCTCGTTGATGCGCTCGCTAAGCTGCGCGGCTTGGCCAGATTCGCAGAGGCGCATGCCCCGTTCTTTCACCGCATCGAGTCAGTCGCACGTGTTCCCAATGGCACTCTCCGAGTCCTAGACCTCACTGATCCAACCGTTCGGGAAGCAATCAACGCGCATGACGCCACCGCTGGACGCGAGGCCGTCGAAAAGCTCTACCTCAGCGGACTAGCCCACACCTACTAGGTACTCCGCCCATGCCTCCATGAGCGCGCGCCTTTTCTC
The DNA here is from genome assembly GCA_964518405.1 of uncultured Pseudomonadales bacterium. GTDB lineage: Bacteria > Pseudomonadota > Gammaproteobacteria > Pseudomonadales > Azotimanducaceae > VXNE01. The sequence goes on from CAZFGB010000118.1 coordinate 10,314, forward strand.
GAAGAGGTCGCTGCGCGCGTACGCGGCTTCCGCCTTGTTCTTGATCGTATGCGCTAGCGCCGCCTCCATAACCGCGTGCGGCGTATGGGTCTGCTCCGCAGCGTAGTCGCGGAAGCTCGACCGAAATCCGTGTGTCACCGCGTCGAAACCAAGTTCGCGCAAGAGCTTCGCGTGCGTGTTCTCGCTGATCGGTCGACCGGCGCGCATCCCCGGGAAGATTAGCCCGGACCCGTCCGCCAGCTCCGCGACCTCCGCCAGCACTTCTAGCGCGCGGGCAGATAGCGGGACGCGATGCTCGCGATTCGCCTTCATCCGCTCGGCGGGAACCGTCCACGTCGCGGCGTCGAGGTCGATCTCCTCCCACGTCGCCTTGCGAACTTCCGCTGATCGCGCCGCCGTGAGGATGAGGAACTCCAGCGCCAGCTTCGATGATCGGCTCGCCCGCTTGCTGGACTTCACCTTCGCGATGCAGTTCGCGACCTCGTCGTAGGGGAGCGCAGGCATGTGCCGCCGCTCCACGCCGTTGCGAGGCAGCGCCGCGTCGATGACGATGCCAGCAGGGTCGTCCGTTCGGTGTCCCTGGGCGACCGCCCAGCGGCAGATCGCCGAGATGCGCTGCTTGACCCGCCGCGCCGTCTCGCGTTTCTCATTCCAGATCGGCTGCAGGATCGCCATCACGTGCCCCGGGGTGATCTCGGCCACTGGCAGCTTTCCGATGACCGGATATGCGTAGGTCTCCAGACTCGCCCGCCATTGCGGCCCCGACTTTGGGCTGCGCCATGTCGGCTGGTGCATCGCGATCACCGCCTCCGCCGCTTCCGCGAACGTGGGCGATGGTGCCTTGCCGTCGTCCCTCCTCGGGTCGCCGCCCGCCTTCGCGATCTTCCAGCGCTCAAACGCCCTCGTTCGCGCCTCCGCCAAGCCAATCGATGGATAGTGGCCGAGCGCATTGTCCGTCCGCAGGCCCTGGATGCTGAGCCGCTGGATCCACGACTTCGCGCCGCGTGGCGACACGCGAAGGTACAATCCGTGCTCGTCTGTCAGCTTGGTTGGCCCCTTGGCCGTCTCAATCCGCCTTACCGTGAGCTTCGCCAAGATCGTACCCCAACTCGTACCCAGAAAGGCGTCAGTTTGGATGAATTGGCTTGATAGGTCAAGCAGACGCCTGAGACTGATAACGCATTATTTATCAGAATGTTAGGAGAACTTTAGGACGCTACCGGACATCTTCGAAGGACTTCAGATGACGGACTGCCCCTCCGCCAGTAAGCTCACACACACACAAAACGTTAGCCGATGAAGCCCGTGGCGTTCGGGCCTTGAACGTGACCCCACGCCGCCTTCAATCGATCGGCCACGCCTGTTGCGAAGCCGTCCGTACCGACGTTCTGGAGCCGCCCGCGATCATCCGGCTGTGCCTTGCGCAGAGTTCGTTGAAGTGATCCGCCCAATCCGCCGACCGATTCGTATCGGGCATCACGTTCACGAGCATCGCGCCCGTCTCCCGCATCGCCACTCCCAGCGCCACGTCCCGGCACAGAGCCATCCACATCCGCTGGTCGGCGGGAACCCAGTTTGGGTCGTCCCGCCGCCGCTGCGCGTTATCCACGCCGAGCTGTGAATCCCCGGCGACGAACGGCCCGCAGTCGCCGATCACGAACGTCGGCGCCGCCACCTCGCTGAGGACGACGACGAAGTCCCCCTGCTGCCACAGCCGCAGGCTCTCGTCCCCAATGGCGGTTTGTATGTCCTCGCCCTCCCGTTCCAGCGCGATCCGCAGTGCGTCCATGCCGGCGAAGTAGTCATCGCCCATCCACCGCGGGGAGCGGTACCTCAGGTGTAAAATGAACAGCCCGCACATCCCGATGTCCTCCCCAAGCCCCTCCAAGCCGGAGGAGTCCCCGTCGTCGATCCCCCGCCGGGCGGCCCGTACCACGTTGCGCACGGACGGATGGAACAGACTCTCCATCCCGGTGACCTGGTCCTCCAACGATGCGCCGACCGCCTTCGCCGCGTAATAGTCCCTTCTTCTGAAGACCTTCCGCGGACTGCTCTTGAACAGCCGCCTCGGTTCGGCCAGCGCCACGTACAGCCTTCCATCCCGGTCCGTGAAATTCTCCAGGAGCCATCTGGGAATCGTGTGCAGCTGCTGCGACTTCATCGGTTCCTCATAACTAGGCCTCGCGCCCCTCCCGCCCAAACCTCGCTACCGCGAATCCCCCAGATCGGCACGCCAACGCCCAACTGCAAATCGCCGAAACGCGCTGTTTGATCCCGCCGTGCCATCTCGCGCTTCTCATTCCAGATCGCCAGATCGGCTGCCGGACCACCATCACAAGGCCACGCGTGGTCTGGCCACTGGCAACTTTCCGATGACCCGATACGCGTAAGTCTCCAGACTCGCTCGCCACTGCGCCCCCCAAACCGGGCCTGGGGGCCGTTCACCGCGGGTTGGCCAGCGACTTCAGTAGGGCGTCTGAATGACTGACGACTACGTCGTTGTGCTCGACGGTAGACCTGTTTATTCCACGGACCGAGGCTTTGCCCAGGAAAACCTGCTCGATCCGGTCTCGCTTGCCCGCTAGTGACAACGCGATGTCTGGTGACAACGGGAAGAATATCTCGCTGTTCGCGTGATAGAGGTCCTCCCCTTTGCCGGCCGTAGACATCGCACCGCGGTCTCCGAGAACGAACGCCGACCCGCGCTCCGCTTCGGCTATCAGAACTCCTTTGTCGAGCGTCGCCCGAACCACGTCAGGAAGCACTTCGGCAGGGTTGTGGACAAACCGAAGCAAAGACATGGACCACACTCGGGATCGCCGCTCCTGCAGAGCGTCGGCCCTCACCCGATCATATGCTTCGCGCACTTCCGTGCTGTCAACGTCGAAGCCGGCGCCGGACACTTGCTCCAAGAGTTCGCGATCCGGCTCATCGTCATCCACAAAGCCACGAACCCCGATCTTCTTGGCGTAGGGTGTCCTGATGAGCTGCAAGAGCAGGAGCTTGCGAAAGCAAACTGTCCACTAAGGCAGGGCGGGTCCTGGGAGATCCGATGCTGCGCCTATATGCCAATGCACGCGTAACAAATATGGGTACCCAACTCAGGTAAAATTCGCGCCCCGAACAGCACTCAAGAGCATGCGAAAGTGGAAAGGACGCCTTCATTTGACCACAATCACGGCATCGGCAGTCCCTCGATGCAGTGCCCGTCGTGCGGAGACGACATGGGGCTGCATCACGAGGATCAGCCAGTAGACGTTTGGCAGCGCGGCGAAGATGCTGAGTGTGTCGGATACTCCATCCTACCAGGTGACCAAGGCGTCAAGGCAATCTCCGGGAAGGGGAATCCTTCCGAGAGGCGTTCAGGGTTGAGACTGCACTTCTGGTGTGAAATCTGCGGCATGAAGTTTGCGCTTGCGATAGCCCAGCACAAGGGCCAGACGCTATTCACCTTGGAGCCAGAGGGAAAGGTCTCCGCATGTGAACATTAGGGCGGCTGCAATCTTGGGTATGTCGCCGGACGAATCCACGACGAACTTGCCAACAAGATGTCACGAGAGCAAATTGCCGCCACACAAGCGACTCGGGATGAGTTCCGCGGAGCGGACACTATACCGGCCGAGCCACGAGTGACCATAGCAGCGTCACAGGACCATTCCGTGTCGATTGTGCGATGACAAGGAGCAAGCTTGATCCTTGGCCTGTAATTGTGGCCTGTTTGTTTGAGTTAGATAGCCATGCGATTCCGAACATCATCGACAAGTCCGGCATGGTGGTAGATTGGACTCTCAACGAGAAACAGGACTATTCTCACAACTATCGCAAACGAGCCTATCGGCCTCGAATCAGCGGCGAGTACCAAGGGCTCGACCGAGATAGCCAGCTCAGGGTCGCCTATGTCGTCACTAACGAACTTGCACGTGGAGGTCGTGCGGAGCAACTCCATGCAGACCTGTTACGGATAGGCTGGAGCATCGACGGTGACACTCTTGTGCCCACAAACGAGTCAGTCCGTGAGACTTTCTTTCCTCCCGGTACCCAACATGACGCGTACGTAAAGATAAGGGAAATCATGCGCCGCGCCACAGACTCAATATGCGTCATTGATCCCTACCTAGACGAATCGATCTTCCGCCTACTTGGCGAAGTGCCGGCAAAGCCGAAGATTAAGCTCCTGACTTACAACCACCAGGGAGACTTCACGCAAGAGGCCACTAAGTTTCAGCGGCAATATCCGCATCTTCAACTTGAAACTCGACTATCTCGTGACTTCCACGACCGCTTTATCGTCGTTGATGACCAAGAGTGCTGGCACGTAGGCTGTTCGATCAAAGATGCGGGAGACAGGACGTTCATGTTGAGCCGTATCGAAGATGGCCGAAACGTCAAGGCGCTTCTGGATTCTTTTGATGCGGCATGGTCTGCCGCACGACAGCCAGTGCAACGATAGGGCGTCCTTGCATTGGTCAATTCGGCGGATTTCAGATCTGACACCATGGGTTTCCAACTGTTCGTCGTGACAGATATGCCCTCTATCTACCCATCTTCACGGAACGTGTGCTTGACGTTCCTGTACAACGCAAAAGCAGATCGTCCATCATCGATCCTCATCGCATGTACCGTTAGACATAGAACTTGAAGTTGTGGTGCCAACGCTCCTTAGGCAAATTAGGGTTGGACAGAAGTACTTCGCCCACGCGATCCGAATACTTCACAGTAATGGGTTCAGATTCCCCCAATTGGCACGCATTGTAGTTGACCTTTGTAAGCGCCAGAATGTCCTTCGCAACTTGATCGATGCTTGCCTCGCCATGTTGAATGCGAATATCGAGAGGTACAGGCAGCTCCCAGCCATCGTACGCCGCCAACCGTTGTTTGAAGCCGGTAGTAAACAGCAGCCCGTAGCGAGGAGACCGTTCCCACAATATCCCTCTCAGTACGGGGTACATCCCTTGACGAGCATTGTTGGGATGATTGTCATGCCGGAAGAGGCGCGGACCGAGCCGATCTTTCCGCACACGGATACCTACTAGCTTTACTCCCTTCGGGCACGCCGCCTGGAAGCCCGCGAATTCAACCTCGTTCAAGCCAGAACGAGCGTGAACGAAAATCTCCTGTAACGGTCGGCCTTCTTGTGCCTCGTATGTGCGGAGCGCACCAGCAAGCAGATCCGTTGCTGACGCTTTATCCAAGTGAAACTCGTTCTTCTCCTTGGAGTACCAAGGCCCGAAATCCCCAACAAAAACCAAGCCATCGCCACTGTCCATAAACAACTGCGCAGCACAACATGCTGTATTGCCCTGATCGGCCCGTTTGTATGCCAGTCCGACATAGCATACTCCTTGGCGTGGATCGTTCAATTGCCACGGTTTGCGCCCGCATTTATAGAATATGCCTACTGAGAAATTCCATAGGCGATCCGACAACGGATTAACGCCGGGCAGCCCATCACGCACTTGCTGGTCAATATCAAGCGTGGACTCCTTAATAATTTGCACAGGCAGCCCTTCTTGCATCATCCGAGCCTTAAGTTGACGCCGAAAGTCGGGCGACATCTCAAAACGCTCGAGCGATGGGTCCGACGCCTGATATGGGTCGTCCTCCTCGAACATACGGGTCTGACCGGACTCGCGTTCCTTAAGTGCGCCATGCAAGTACTTCCTTTCTTCGTCGGTGCGACGGTTGTCAGTCGGTGCTGGCACATTCTGCTGGGGTCGACAGTACCGATACACGTCGTCTGGGACTATACAGATCACTACCGCTGGGGTCTCATCGAGTTGAGCGATCGCCTGCGCATGCTGCAAGTATTGGTTGACCACCGCATAGGTTCTATCGTGCCGATCCGCGAGTTGCGCATCATGAGATAGCGCACTTGAGTCAAGAACATACTCTCGTGCGGGATCGGGCCAGGGTCCCCCAAAACACACATCGAACCCGGGGAAAGGCGGCCAGGGGCGGTGGCGACCAACATCTACGCAGGCTGCCGGCGCATTCATTGCATCTGACCAGCCTGTCCAAAGCCGCAGACCATTCTGAGTGCCAATCACCACATGGGGTGCCAGACCCGGACGGGCGTCATAGGCACCAAAGAGCGCCAAACCATCATGCGGATCCTCCGTGCACTGACCGCCGGCAAATCGGACGACTGGCTCCCCCAAGTAGTGAAAACGATCAGGCATCGGCGTCTTCCTGATCGTCGTAAATGAATTCCCGCAATGCTGTCAGTTCCTGCTGAATTGTCCCAAGCTGATCCAGAGCCACGACGTCAATACTCACCGGGCACGACCAAGAAAGTGGCGTCGCACTCACCGCTACGTAGCGCTCGTCGCAACCGACTCGAATCTCCGACGCCAAGCCGGTGCCTTCATTTGCGACGCGCTGCATGATCGCAAGGAGGCGGGCCAGCCATTGCTTGTTCCACCAAGACCTGGTGACCCTTTTCCTCCGGCTCGTAATTTTGCTCACATCGAGCGGTTCACCGGCCATATCGGTGATCCTCACATAGATGCGAACCGTCAACCATAGCTGTCCAACGTCGTCCATCCCGACGCGAAAGCGTGGCCCAAGCTGATAGCGAAAACGGCTTTTCCGGTCACCCCAACCGAAGGCGCGTTCGCCCGTCAACGTCGCATATGTCCAGCGGCCATCAACTTGCTCGAACCCGTGCCGTTGCTGTTCCGACTCCTCGAGGTAAAGCGCTTTGCGGTCTTCGCACCAAAGAAAGTCGGCGTCATAGCAAGCCACTTCGACGCTCTTTCGAACGAGTTCCTTTACCAAGTTGAGGCTATTCTGTCCGTACCGCTCCGCAATGCTTCGCCAAGCGTACTGGTGTGGTCGGCCTGGTTCGACCGGTACGTTATCTGGCGGCGGAGAGAAAGCGAATATCATAGGACCCCGGCGCGCATAGGCCCAACGCTTGATTAAGTCTCGGTCCAGGTCCGCATGCTCGTCAAGCAACGTATACGCACTTAACGCAACTGGGACCTGCACTCCAAACACGTTGGCATATACGGTTTCCGGTTCATCACGGAGAAGTGGCTTCGGACTGTAGGCACGCAGCGCCAATCGGCGTCCCCGCTGCAATCCTAATGCCCTAGCAGTCCCGCGAGAGTTCAGAACATCCAGCAATGTCGCAAGGGCAGTCTGCCACGAGCGATCAAATCTAACTGGTGTCAGCGCACGGATCTGGGCATCAAGCCCCTCGGGCGCTATCGGACTGGCCCAACACGGGATCGTCACGGCCTCCTGCGCAAGGGCAAGTGGCCAACGACTTCGATAAGTGACATCTTGCAGCGCATACGTAGACAGGATCGGAAGATAGCAGGCCGCCCTTGACTGTATGAGTGTACGGATGGACGCATCGGTATCTTCGCCCGCCAATGGGGCAAAGCTCAGGCACCACACGGCATAACCTTCCAGCGATAACTTTCTATATAGGAATGACGCAAGTGCTCGATCCGACTCCATGTGATCAATGACAATGAGATCACGACTTCGATGGGTGGTTAGCACGCCACCGCTGCGGCGAAACCAAGGCGCACAGAAGATGCTCGGATGGCGTTCCAGCAGATCGACGCACGGTCCCGTCAGCATTACGCGAATGCGTTCGATGTCGAAATACACCACTTCCCAGCCATACTCCACAGCAATCTCAACCCTAAGAGCATCCTTTCGTGCCGTGGGCAGCATTTGTGTGGAGACAAACACTACTTCGGTTGCGTCTACGCCCGTTTCCGATAGCCGCGCGCAGTCTTGCCGAAGTTTGGTTTCCCAATCGCTGCGTACACTGTAGGCAAACACACGAGTGTTATTCGTGGAGGGACACCAATGCGTCGCATCACGCCCACTGTCCGCAGTTCCACCCATCGGCTCGATATCCGAATAGCCAGCACGGGCCATGAGGTCTGACGCCAAGCGCTCAAACTGAACGTAGTCCGTCAAGTGCTCAAGACAATAGACGATGGGATCCGCCGACATTCGTTCTTCCTACGCTCTTGCCTTATGACGGCACGGTTGCCCCGTACGACCATTTGCACGCGATCACCTCGTATTGCATAGATCTCATCTTCTCCGACGAGCAACCGAAGTAGTGTGCGTATATCCAGTCATGCTAACCGGACGAATTCGCCGCCCTGGAACCGCGTCCCGATCGCCTTGTGTAGCAACGTCGAATTGCAGCCCGCGCCAAATGGCTTCGTTGTGGTCACCACCGACCTCGAACTCAGGTGTCTACGTCTTCGGCCGCGCCCTCTTCTTCCGCACCCGTCAATGGCAACTCGGTCTGAGAAGCGGCTAGGAACTTCGGCAGCTGGCTCTGGTCGCCGCCAATTAGCGCCAAGACTGCCTCCATGTCCGCAAGGAATTCGTCGCGGCGTACGAGGCGGTACTGCCAACAACTGAAGATCATTGCGTCAGACTCAGCCTCTTCTTGGGCTCTCCGCGCATGTTCCACGGCAGCCAAGCGATGCCCAGTTGCCCAGTTGGCTACAGCTAAACACTGTTCGTAGTTTGCGTCGAGGCCTCGCCCTCGACCCGATTCATGCAGTTCCAGAACCCGGGCAAACGGAGCCTTCGCGACTTCACATGATTCGCCCCAGACCGCCATGCCGTAGTTGAAAGCATCTTGGATTTCCATCTCGTCGATGGTGTAGCCCTCGCGCGTCAGCAGTTTGATCGCCTTGACGAATTCGCCGGACTCGATACAACTCAATGTCAGTTCACTCGCAGCAAATGAACGCTCCTCCGGTTCACGGCTTTCATCCTCAGTTAAGCGGAGCAGGATGGCGTCGCTGATTGCCCACTTGCCACGACGTACCAAGCTCCCCGCCAGATCGATCTGGTCGTAGGCGCTGAGAGAAACGATCGCAGGAGCCTGGTCGATGTCCGCTGGAGACCGCTCTCCCAACAACCGGATCGCCTCTATTACCACATGACGTGGGACGTCATCGAAGTCCAGAACGGCCAACGCGTCAGTCCTCGCCCCTAGTTCATCGTCCGCCTTGGCACGGGTCCTCGCGCGTTCGAGATAGGATTCAGGTTTCCTGTATCCGGCGTCAATCGCCTTGTCCAACAGTGATTCTGCGCTAGGAAGATCCCGACGCTCCGCAAGTTCCCCAAGCTGGAACAGCACCTCTCCGTTGTCGCGGTGTAGGTCCGCGATCCGCCTAATCGATTGATTCAAACGCGAACTTGATTCGCCTGGCACGTAGTGGATCCGTTCCCGCCACCGCCGTCGCTCGCGGATGAACTGCTTCGCACCATCCGGGTCCGCCAGATTTCCACCAGCGATCTTGTCGGCCAAGCGCGCGTATTCGCTCGCCAGACGACTCCTCGGTCTGTCCAGGGCGAACACGGTCTGATTCAACAGCGAAAGACTATCGTAACGGTGCACAAACAGCGGTTCATCATCAAATTCCAGTTCCCGCTGAAACCGCTCCTTCATTCTGATGAGGATGTCGTCCTCGTCGTCCAAATCAGGCACGTTCGACATTACAAAGTGCAACTCGATCGACTTCCCACGCGGCGGTTCGGCTTCCGACCGAACATCGGCCACAATCTTGGTCAAACCCCGCAGGTTCTGCTCATTAGGGAAGAAGAGCACTGTGACCGCCTCTGGGAGCTGACGGGTACAGATTCCACCGGTGTCTGTGAACCCAGTACGCGAATCGACCAACACATAGTCAGGAGAAAACGCTTCCTCCCACTGTGCCTTTAGGTCTTCGAAGAGCAGATAGCCGTCTCGCTCTGCGTAGAGTGCACCCCAATCGATCTGACCAAAGCTGGCTGCATAGCTCCCCGCCATCGCTCCAGAAGGCATGACAAGCACATCGTCAACCGCTTCCGATTCGCCGACGAAGTCCCGCACGTCGGGCGCTTGGTCAGTCTCCAAGTATTCGACCACATAATCCACTAGGCCCCGCTGGTGTCCTTCGGGGCAAAGTGCGGGGAATGTGTCGAGCCCTGGCGCCTCCAGATCGAAGTCGACCACCAGTACGCGTCGGCCGCGCCGGGCCAAGTGCACGGCAACATTCGCCAACGCCATCGTGCGTCCAACCCCGCCCTTGAAGGAATAGAAAGTATTGACGTACACGATCAGGCGGCGTCTTTGAACAAGTGAAACCGATGTGCCTCCTCCCTGATTTCCGCGTTCGGTTCCAAACATCGAAATCGTGACGTGTTCGGCCCAAGAAATCCGGGCGTATGCTCCTTTTCGACACGGACTCGTTGGATGACAGCCTTGAGCGCGTCCATCCCGCCTGGTGCCGCGAGAAGACGGAGATAGCGGTCGTTTGCAAGCGACTGGATCAGCGTGCCGGTTTCCCAGCGGCCGAGCGACGCTGAGCCAAGTCCTGTCAATTCTGAAAACGCTGCCCGGCTGAGGTGATGCCTCTTTCTGATTTCGCGAATCTCCCACGGCGTCAACACTCCAAAGTGCCTGCAGAGAGCTTCTTGCTTAATTCGCTCCGCCTCGTGGTCCAGAAACTCGAAGCCGCATACGCGACAGCGACGCACCGGCAGGATGACTGGGAGATCCACCCCCGATTCGCCATCGCCATATCGGTAGATGTCCTCATGCTTGATCGTCTCCACAGCACCCTCGCACTGGGGACACGCCGCCGTCTCTGTCATCTCGACAGTTTCTCCGCGTTCATTTCCTCTCGCCATTTTTTCACTCCCAGTTCTGTTCATGGAAACTCGGTGTAATGGAAGCTACGACCGAAGATCTTTCCCGAACCGAGTTCGACCTTCACGTATAGAATTGGCTGCCTTGGTTCCAGTTCGATCTTCATTACGTAGCCAGTACGTCCAGCCGGCTGTCGTAGCCTCACTACTTCCACCTTGTGACCTTCCTCCAGCTTCGACGCGATCAGATCCCATGCAGCCGCGTCCGTGAAGTAGCCGTCCAACGAGCCAGAAGGATTTCGTACTTGTCCGGGTCTCCAGTCGGTAGGGCGGCTCCGACTGAAATCCGTGATTCGGGCCGTCGGCCGACTCGCGAGAACCGCCAATTGATGTCGGATGGCGTCGGCACAACTCATGGCCAACACTGATCCGGATTTGCGTCCCAACTGCCATGAGAGAGAATCATATGATGATTTTACGGGAAATCAACCGTAAGGGCCAAACAAAAAAGATCATATGATCAATTATTGAAGCTGCTGCGACTGAAAAAGTCCTCTAATCTCTATCTCCCCCATGAGGAAGCACGCCCAACCACCTATGGAACACAACCGAAACTTCACCGGCACCATCAACCGCACCGCCGCCGACTCAACCATCGCCTGGACCCAGGGATCCTCCCAACTAACCCAACGCCCCAACATCGTCCTAATCGTCCTGGACGACGTCGGCTACGCCGAGTTCGGCTGCTACGGCTCCGACATCGAAACCCCCGCCCTCGACAGCCTCGCAGCCGACGGCCTCCGGTACGCCAACTTCCATGTCACCCCCCTCTGCTCACCAACCCGCACCTGCCTCCTCACCGGCCGCAACCACCACAGTGTCGGCATGGGCCGCGTGGCGGAGATGGTGAACGGCTTTCCCAACACCCGCGGATTCGTTTCCCGCGAGGCGGCGAACCTGGCCGAGATGCTGCATCCGCACGGATACCAGACCCTCGCGACTGGCAAGTGGCACCTGGGGTCCATCCACGAGACCAGTCCCGCAGGCCCCTACGACCACTGGCCCCTGCAGCGGGGTTTCGACCGCTTTCACGGCTTCATGCCGGGCGAGACGAACCAGTGGAACCCGGAACTGATCACAGGGAACGAGCGGGTCGAGCAGCCAAACCGTGAGGGCTATCACCTGTCTGAAGACATCGTGGATCATTCCTGCAAGTGGCTGCGGCAGTTGGTGTCCGCCGATCCGGACCGGCCCTTCTTCCTTTACGTCGCCTTCGCCGCAGGCCACTCGCCCCACCACACGCCCGCCTCCTACATCAACAAGTACAAAGGCAAATTCGATGAAGGCTGGGACAAAGCCCGCAACCGGATTCTCAAACGCCAGAAAGCCTCCGGCCTACTGCCCGAAGATCAACGCCTCGCCCCCCGAAACCCGGGCGTGCAGGTCTGGGACGAACTCGACGACGACGAGAAGCGCCTCGCCGCCCGGTTGATGGAGGTCTATGCCGGCTTCCTCGACCACGCCGACGACCAGATCGCCCGGCTGCTCAAGCAGATTGACGCCCTCGGTAAGCGCGACGACACCATCGTGATCGCCATTTCCGACAACGGCGCGAGCCCCCTCGGTGGTCTCCACGGAACCTACGACCATCAACGCAGCAGGGTCGGACTTCCTCCCAGCGTGGAGGAGAACCTGGCGCGTCTCGACGACATGGGCGGGCCGCTCACCTACAACCACTACCCGTTCGGCTGGGCCATGGCCGGCAACACGCCGTTCAAGCGCTACAAGGGGAACACGTACGGGGGTGGCGTGCGCGCGCCGCTGCTGATCCGCTGGCCCGACGGGATCCAGGCGAAGGGCGAGACCCGCCGGCAGTTCTACCACGTGGTGGACGTCACACCCACGCTGGTGGACGTGCTCGGAGTGCCCCTGCCCGCGCAGGTCAACGGCGTGGAGCAGATTCCCCTGCACGGGGTGTCCATGGCCCACACCTTCAACGACAACGGCGCGGATACGCGCAAGACCGTCCAGTACTTCGAGATGGTCGGCCACAGGGGCATCTGGCACGAAGGCTGGAAGGCGGTCACCTTTCACCAGCGGGGGGAGGACTTCGATTCGGATGTCTGGGAACTCTACAACCTGGACGAGGACATCGCGGAAATCGACGACCTGGCCGACCGGCATCCGGAGAAGCTCGCGGAACTCAAGGACCTCTGGTGGCGGGAGGCCGAGCGCTACGGCGTGCTCCCCTTGGACGACATAAGCCGGCGGTCAAGCGTCGGCTGGTGGCCGGAACCCAAGGACCGCTGGGTCCTGTACCAGGACGCGGTGCTGCCGCACCACTTCAAGACCGGGCCCCGGGTGCGGGGCGTGTCCCACCGGATCACCGCCCGGATCGAACGCGAATCCACCGACCAGGACGGCGCCATCATCGCCGACGGCGGCCGGTTCGGTGGCTGGAGCGTCTTCATCCGGGGCAATCGGCTGCACTACACGACGAATAATTTCGGGGAGCGGTGCCGGGTGTCCTCCTACGACTCCCTCCCGCCCGGTGCGGTGACGGTTCGGGCGGATGTCGTGCGGACCGGTGACGATGAGGGGCGCGTGCGGTTTTACGTCGACGACGAGCCTGTGGGGGAAGGCGTGCTGTCCCCGTTCCGTCAGTACAACTTTGTCAACGAACCCCTCGATGTCGGGCGGGACAGCCAGACGCCCGTTGATGATCTCTACGAGTCGCCCTTTGTGTTCGGAGGGATGATCGTCGATGTCGTGATCGAGGCGTTTGGTGAAGAGGTGATGGACTACGAGGTGCTGCTTGAGGAGTTGATGGGGAGCCAGTAGGTGTCCGTGAGCCACCCGTTTTTGGTACGCCCCAGGAT
>CAZFGB010000119.1:0-16552 GCA_964518405.1 uncultured Pseudomonadales bacterium
CGCCCCGAAATAGGTGTACTCGCGCCCGTTCTCGCAACCGAACGAGGTGCGTTTCGAACTGGCGGCGGTAATGACCATGGCGCGCGGCGATTTCAGCGCCTTGATGAAACCGCCGGAGAAGCACGCCGACACCACGACGACCCGCCAGGGCAATCCCGCACCTTCGACGATATCGCCGAGTTCCCCCGCCGAAATGTCATTCAGGCCGAGGTTCTCGAACGACACCGACAGCCGGTGATTTTTTGAACCGTGGGTGGTGATATGCAGGAACAGCAGATCCTCCGGTCCCATCCTTGCGGCCATCCCCTCAAGCACGGTGGCGAGGTTCGGACCGTTGGCCAAGGGCAGTTCGTCGATGGTGCTGCGGCTGTTGACAAGCAACACGGTGCGACCGTCCGCGCCGAGTTTGTCCCGGAACAGCGACTCGACGTGCTTGACCTCGCTTTCGAACACGTCCTCCGCCGCATCCGGGGCGAAAGCCACCAGGTAGATCTCCGCAAGATCGTCCGAGGAGAACCGAACCCGGTCGAGGGCGTCGCGCACGAGTCCCGGTTGCGCGTAGTAGACACTCTCGATGTCGAGAGGCTCCTTCTCCGGAACCGCCTCGTCGGGGTCCGCGCCGACGGCGAACCCAATCAGGACGATGGCGATGTGCATGCGACTCGCGAAGGCCATCCACAACTCCCGTCGGATCCGGAACCCCAAAACGCGCGGGGTGCCGGATAGTTGAACGCGTGAGAGAGCATAACAGTGCCGGCGCCCATGGGAGTGCCCACTTCCGCACGTGCGGGGTAACATGAAGATCGCCAATCGAGGGACATTTCACTTGAGCCAGGAACCAGAAGTCGCCGTTCTCACGGGAAGCCACCCATTTCATGTCCGGCCTTTCCACGATTTCATCTATGGCCTCGATGGAATCAAGCCGTACATGCAGAGTTTCGACGATTGGCTAACCTCCGCCGGCTTCGAAGACGGCGACGAGGTGGTTCGCGACAGCTACGACGTGACGCTGTTCTACACGATGCTCCGGGGATTGCCGGAGGGGAAGTCCCGCGCTTGCATCGAGCATATGCTCGAGAGCGGTCAGCCCGTTTTCGTGTTGCATCACGCGCTGCTGAACTACCGGGAGGACGACTGGTGGGGAGAGGTCATCGGGCTACCCGATCGGAGCTTTTCCTCGGATATCTGGCTGGGTTCCTACCGGATAGACGTGAACCGGGACCACCCCGCCTCCGTCGGGCTCAGTGACTTCGAGATATACGACGAGACCTTCGCCATGGGCGACTGCAGCGATGACTGCGATGTCCTGCTGACGACATCGAAAGAACATTCCATGCACACGCTGGCGTGGACCCGGATCCACAAGAACTCGAGGATTTTCTGTTTGCAGCTCGGTCACGACCCCAAGAGCTGGCAGAACCCGGCGTTTCGGACAGTCGTGCAAAACGGCATTCGATGGTGCGCCGGTGATCAAGTCGCAGGTTCCTAGTACGGCGGGTTCCAGGCCCGGCGTCGAGCCCGGCGGACTTACATCACCAGGGCGGGCGGGCTCCCGCCACGAGACCGCGACACCATGCGCCCCGAGTACGACTTTTCAGCGAACACGCCTCGCTAATTGCCGATATGACGTGACCTGTGACAATTTTCAGGAAGTCTCTGTGTTCATATCAATTGTGCGAGAAAGGTTCTGGCCGGAACAATGACTGGGGTCTGCACCTCGAAACAGTCGTTTGCGACATAGTCGGCGTCAATCACCACCTGGAACGCGTGCGATGCCTGCAACTGTTTCTGAAAATAGCTCAGCGTAGTCGATAGTGGCGCTTTCTCGCTGCGTTTCGCCTCGACCAGGAACCAGGGGTTCTCGTCTCGAGTGACAAGGAAGTCGACTTCGCGCTTCTGTTTGTCGCGGACAAAATGCAGGGAAAAGTCACCTCGTCCCGATTCAGTCCACCAGTTCACCGCTTTGTGGAGCGCGCTGGCCACCAGGTTTTCCGCGCGGGCGCCAGGATCGGCTACTTGTGACCAGTCCCATAGATAGTACTTTGGTTCTTTGCGCAATGCCCGGGTTACGTTGCGGTGCCAGGGCCTGACGGTGAAGCAGTAATAAAGTGATTCCAATGTGTCGATCCAGCGCCGTACGGTGTCAATGGAGACGCGCACGCTTTTGGACAGATACGTATAACTCGTGAGTTGGCCAACCTGCGAACGCAATAAGGTTGCCAACATTTCAACCTGTCCCAACTCCTGAATCCGGGTCAGATCGCGCAGGTCTTCCCTGAACAGTTGCTCGTCGCGCAAGCCGCGCCATCGGTTGTAAAAACGCTTCTGACCCTTGAGGAAGGGCTCTGGAAATCCGCCGAATTGCCACAGTGATTCCCATTGATCGCGCCCGATGCGCCCTGGCGCCGGGTTAATCAATGCATGCTTTGTCGGTGTTGCAACGCATTCGGCAACGGAAACGGGATGCAAGGTGTAGGGGAAATAGCGTCCCATCAGACTGTCGCCGCTGCGTCTGAACGTGGCGAGCGAGGCACTACCTGTCGCGAGAACGCGCGCGCGCGTTTCGTACTGATCAAAGAACCCTTTCAGCAAGTCTCGCCAATGCTGGTATTTGTGCAGTTCGTCAAAAACGCATAGGGGCAGGTCGGTATGCAGGCGATCAAGCCCAAGCTGCTCTGCAATGGAGGACGGTCCTTTGACGATCATCTCTCGATGCGTCTGGTTGTCCCAGTTGAAATATCCAGTGGCATCGCCCAACGACCGTGCAATCGTTGTCTTGCCGACCTGGCGAGGCCCAGACAAAAATACCATCTGACGATTGGCGCGGAAGTGCTGTTGCAGCTCTGCCAGCAGGTAACGTTGAATTACCATAATTGGTGTTATCGTATATTGGTCATGACCATTCTACGATGATACGCTGAATCGTCAACGAGACGGTTGCGGAGCACACGGGTTGGTTACCGACCCGCTTCGATGCGGCGCGCCTTCTCCTCGTCGAACCACCAGCCGTCCGGAAACGGCGCTATGAACATCCCGTCGGGCTGGTCGGGTCGTCCGAACTTGTCCCAGTAGACGATGCGCGTGTCTTCAAGCGCGTCGAGGGGTATCTGGTAGTAGTTCCAGAGCAGCACGCGGTCGAGAGCCCGCAGGGCACTCACGAACACTTGGAGGTCTGCCGCCCCCAAAGCCGTATCAACCAACCCATCGACCGCGGGATGGTCGATACCGGACGAATTCCAGTAAGTCTCCGAGGCGGAGTGGAAGTAAGGCCGCAGCTGCCAGGATGGCGGGACCGCCATGAAGCCCTGAAGGATAAGGGCGTCGAAATCGCCGTTGCGCCGCCGATTGGTGTGGCTGACGGTCTCGACCATCCCGATGTGCGCCTGGATACCCAGTACGGTGAGCGCACGCACGTACGGCAACAGAATTCGCACGTGCTCTGGCGAGGCGCACAGAAACTCGATCGAGAAGGGCTCGCCCGCCGTGTCCGCCAGGACGTCGCCCTGCATCCTGTAACCGGCTTCCGCGAGCAGTTGCCGGGCCCTTGACAGACCTTGGCGGTCGAAGCCGATCCCGTCCGAAGGGGGGAACGAGAAGGCGCGGTCGAACACGGCCACCGGCAACCGCGCGCGATAGGGTTCGAGCAGCGCTATTTCCGCAGCATCCGGCAACCCCGACGAGGCGAACATCGAATCCGCGAAATAGCTGTGGGCGCGTCGTCGTTTACCGCCGTGCAGCGCGCGGTTCTGCCACTCGAAATCGAACGCGTGGGCCAGGGCTTCCCGTACGAGGGGATCGTCGAACGGTGGCCGCTGCGTGTTGAGCGCGAGGCGCCATCGGGCACCGCGTACGGCTCCCGAACCAATGGTGCCTTTTCGCAGCCAACCGCGCTCGCGGGCTGGAACGTCGTAGGAAAACAACCAATGGCGTGAGTCATCCTCGGTCCAGACGTCGATCAGGCCGGCGCGCAGCGCTTCGCGGGCGACGACGCCGTCGAGGTGGCGCTCGTAGCGAATCGTATCGAAGTTGAACCGGCCGCGATTGATCGGCAGGTCGCGTCCCCAGTAATCGGGAACCCTGCGGTACACGAAGTACCGGCCCTGCCGGGATACCTTGGTCAGTCGATACGGGCCGCTCTGCAACGGCGGTTCATGGGTCGGCTGGGTGACGTCGCGCTCGAGCCAGTAGTGCGCGGGAACGATCGGGATGAAGCCCATGATGTGGACCTGCTTGGCCACATCGGAGTCGCCGTGAACCACAACCGTCAGCGGACCCGGCGCCTCGACCCCGACAATCCAGTCGAGAACCCCTCCCCATCCCGAAGCCATGTAGTCCTTGCGAAACGTGTCCAGCGAGAATTTGACATCCGTCGACGTAATCGGCTTCCCATCGTGCCAGCGGGCCTCGGGACGCAGCCGAAACACGATGCTGCGCCGGTCGGTACTCTGCGCCACCGACTCGGCGAGGCTGCCGTAAAAGCCGGAAAGCTCGTCCCCGGCCCGCTCCAGCAGGTAGTCGTACGACAGCCCAAATCCCGGCGGTTTGGATGTTGGCGTCGCGCTGACCATGGTGTAGGTATAGGCCAGCGCCAGCGCGCCTCCCTTCGGGGCAGCGGGATTGACATAGTCCAGGTGCGCGAAATCCTCGGGGTATTTCAGCTCGTAGTTGGGTATCTGCGAAATTCCGTGACGGAACTCGAGGGCATCGTAATCGTCACCGGCCGCGGTCGCCTGGGGCGCGCACGGGGCCAGCAACCACGCGCCGGCAATCCATGCCGCCGGGCGTGGGCAGGTCCGGAACACCTCAAAGACGAGGAAATCGAGAGAATGGCATGGTCATGGTTGAAGAGATCTAAAAGACCGACAGGACCTCGGACTCGACCCGCTGTATGGCCGCCGTATCGCCCCCGAAGCCGCAAAACATGATCTCGTCGGCGCCGGCTTCGATATAGCCCCCCAGATAGTCCTGGACGGCGTTGACCGTGCCCCAGCAGTACCAGGGCTGCCCCGGCGATTTCTTCCATTCTTCATCGCTGTCGAACAACCTGGTCGGTATGCAGACCGTGCGGCGGATCTCTGCCGGATCGCGCCCAAAGTCCTCGCAGTGGCGGTCGATCGCCCGTTGCTTCTGTTTGTATACCTCCACACCCCCGGGGTGCCAGAAGTCGAGGTTGCTGGTATCGCCATAGCGCGCGCAGGTCCTCAAGGTGCGCTTTTCGCCGTTGCCCCCGATCAGGATGGGAACCGGTCTGTCCTGAGCGGTTCCGGGCGACATGGGCGCGTCCTTCAACTGGTAGTGCTTGCCGGAGTAGTTCACGTATTCCTCCGGGTCCTTGGTGAGCAGCAGGCGGATCAACTGCGTCGCCTCCTCCAGCCGGTCACTGCGCTCCCGCAGCGACGGGAAGTCCCAGCCGTAGGCGGTGTGTTCCTGTTCGTACCAGGCGGCGCCCAGTCCCAGTTCCACCCGACCGCCAGATATGTGATCGATGGTGGTCGCCATCTTCGCCACCAGCGCCGGGTTTCGGTAGGTGTTTCCGGTTGCGAGAATGCCGAGGCGCACCCGGTCGGTGATCGTCGCCACGGCGGAGAGCAGCGTCCAGCCCTCCAGCGCCGAACCGTGTCCGCCTACTCCCGGCGGCATGAAGTGATCGGAAAGCCACAGGCTGTCCCAGCGACCCGCTTCCACCGTCTTCGCGACCGCGACGACGTCGGACCACTGCGTGTTGTATTGACCGGTCTGTACTCCGAATTCCATGGCCATCTCCTGCGATTTGTTCTTTCCATTCTACGGCACTGGCTGCGCCCACAATGGAACCGCGGGTCGCGCCGTTGCAGTCCGTGGACGCGCAGCCAGATCCCGCTTCAGCACCATGATGCCTATGATGCCGATTAATTGACATCATGACGCTTCATTCCTATCATCTCACTGCATGAGAACAACGTTGACGCTTGACCCAGATGTCGCGGCCAAGCTGCGCGACGAGATGACGCTGACCGGCACAAGCATGAAACATGTGGTGAACGCCTTCCTTCGCCGCGGGCTGGAGGCGCCCAAGGAAGAAGATCTCGCAGCACCGTTTGCCGTGAAGGCGCGTCCAATGGGCATCAGGGAAGGATTCGACATTGACGATATCGGAGGCCTTCTGGACCTGCTCGACGGCGCGTCGCAGCGGTGATGCTCGTCGACGCCAATCTCCTCCTCAATGCGTACGACTCCGAGAGTCCGCATCACGAGGTCTCCCGGCAGTGGCTTGAGGCAGAGTTCTCCTCCGGCCGCCCCATCGGCTTCGGCTTGATCACGTTGCTGGCGTTTGTCCGTATCGCGTCGGACCGCCGCATCTACGCGCGTCCCCTGTCGCCGGCAGCCGCCTGTTTGCTGGTCAACGAGTGGCTTTCGCAACCCAACGTGCGGCTGCTGCAGCCTGGACCGCGAAGTTGGACGCTTCTGAGCGAACTCTGCGAGGGGGGCCAGGCAAAGGGCGCGATGGTCATGGATGCCCACCTCGCCGCGCTGGCGCTGGAACACGGCGCGTCGATCGCGACGACCGACCGCGACTTCATGCGGTTCCCCGAGGTCGAGCTCGTGAATCCGGTCGAGAGCGCGTCCCCGGCATAGCGCCACGAAATCCGTCGCTCGTTCGCGACGCCGTGTCGCGCGCCCGTTCTACGGGCCCCAATTGCTCCGATACGCTTCTATCCAAATACGAAATCGGCTTACTCATCGCTGATTCCGGACGTGATTCTGGCATTAGAATTGCTCCCATGCCGACCTTGACGCACATCAAGCAGCTCGAAGCGGAGAGCATTCACATCATCCGCGAGGTTGCGGCGGAGTTCGAGAAACCCGTTCTGCTCTACTCGATCGGCAAGGACTCGTCGGTCCTGCTGCACCTCGCGCGCAAGGCGTTCTTTCCGGGCAGGCTGCCCTTTCCGCTGCTGCATGTCGATACGACTTGGAAGTTCCGCGAAATGATCGCTTTCCGGGACCGCGTGGCGCGCGAGCACGGCCTCGACCTCATCGTCCACACCAATACCCAGGGGGTCGCCGACAACGTCACGCCTTTCACCTACGGCAGCAAGAAGTACACCGACATCATGAAAACCCAGGCGCTGCTCGCGGCCCTGGATCGGCACGGTTTCGATGCGGCATTCGGCGGCGCCCGGCGGGACGAGGAGCGCTCGCGGGCCAAGGAGCGGGTCTACTCGATACGCGACCAGAACCACCGCTGGGACCCCAAGAGCCAGCGGCCCGAACTCTGGAACCTGTACAACGGCAACATCAACCGGGGCGAGGAAGTGCGCGTCTTCCCGCTGTCCAACTGGACGGAGATCGACGTCTGGCAGTACATCCTCGCGGAGAACATCGAGATCGTCTCGCTCTACCTTGCCGCGGAGCGGCCGGTGGTGGAGCGCGAAGGCACGCTGATCATGGTGGATGACGAGCGCATGCAGCTCGAGCCCGGCGAGACGCCGCGAAAACGCATGGTGCGGTTCCGCACCCTCGGCTGCTACCCGCTGTCCGGCGCCATCGAATCCACCGCGCGGACTCTCCCGCAAGTGATCCAGGAAATGTTGCTGGCGACGCATTCCGAAAGGCAGGGCCGATTGATCGACCACGATGCCGTCAGCTCGATGGAGCAGAAGAAGCGCGAAGGATACTTCTGATGTCCGAACCGACGACGCCCGGCGCCGACCAGCGCAAACTGATCGAACGGGACATCGATGGTTATCTCGCCCAGCACGAACGCAAGGAGATCCTGCGCCTCCTGACCTGCGGTTCGGTGGACGACGGCAAGAGCACCCTGATCGGACGCCTGCTGCACGACTCGGAGTTGATCCACGAAGATCAGCTCGAAGCCGTCGCGCGGGAAAGCAGGAGCGGCGGCGCCCGCGCCGGGGAACTGGATCTCGCGCTTGTCGTCGACGGCCTGCAGGCGGAACGCGAACAGGGCATCACCATCGACGTGGCCTATCGGTACTTCTCCACCGCCAGGCGCAAGTTCATCATCGCGGATACGCCGGGCCACGAGCAGTACACGCGCAACATGGCTACGGGCGCGTCCACCTGCGACGCCGCGATCATCCTCATCGACGCCGCGAACGGGGTGCTGACGCAGACGCGGCGGCATACGTTCATCGCGCGTCTGCTCGGCATACGGCACCTTGTCGTCGCCGTGAACAAGATGGACCTGGTCGGCTACGACGAAGCCACCTTCGCGGCCATTTGCGAAGACTACGATGGGTTCGCTTCACGCCTGGTGGTCGAGGATCTCCATTTCATTCCCATATCGGCGCTGCACGGCGACAACGTTGTGGAGAGATCGACCAACATGCCCTGGTACCGCGGCGCATCCCTGATGCACGAGCTCGAGAACATGCACATCGCGCCCGGCGGCGGCATCGACAACTTCCGCATGCCGGTGCAGCGCGTGAACCGGCCCGACGCGACCTTTCGCGGCTACAGCGGCAGCGTGGCGAGCGGCGCCGTGCGGCCGGGCGACGCGGTCGTTGTCCTGCCCTCGGGTCTGGTGACCGAAGTGGCGCGCATCGTCTCGATGGACGGGGATCTCGAGGAGGCGGTTCCGCCGATGGCGGTGACCCTCACCCTCGCCGACCAGATCGATGTCAGCCGCGGCGACGTGTTGGCGAGTCCCGTGAACCAGCCCCGGGTCTCCGACACCATCGACGCCACGCTGGTGTGGATGAGCGAAACCGAGATGACGCCTGGCAGGCAATACGTGCTCAAGCAGGGCACCAAACAGGTCTTCTGCCGCGTCGAAACGCTGCGTGACCGGGTCGATGTCAACACCCTGGAACCCGCGCCCGCGTCGACCCTCGCCCTGAACGAAATCGGCCGCGTCCGGCTGGTTCTCTCGGAGCCGATCGCCCATGACGCGTATGAAGAGAGCCGCGCCACCGGATCCTTCATCGTCATCGACCGCGTCTCCAACATCACCGCGGGCGCCGGCATGATCCAGCCTCCCGGCGGACAGGCACTGCATTCGCACTGGGACGAAACGCCTCACGGCGCGTTGACCGCCGCCAACCCCGCGGTCACCGAGGAAGAAAAGTCGCAGCGTCTGGGACAGACGCCGGTCACGGTGCTCTTCACCGGGCTGTCGAAGAGCGGCAAGACCGTGATTGCCCAGACCGTGGAACGCAAGCTGTTCGACGAAGGGCGGCTGGCCGCGGTGATCGACGGACAGAACTTCCGCCTCGGGCTTAGCCGCGATCTCGGTTTTTCCGCCGAGGACCGCTCCGAGAACGTGCGTCGCGCGGCAGAGTCCGCCCGGCAGATCAACGACGCCGGCCTGATCTGCCTGACGGCATTCGTCGTGCCCTTCGACCGCGTACGCGAACGCGCCCGCGCGGTCGTCGGCCCCCAACGGTTCCTCGAGGTGTTCCTGACTGCGCCCATGGAGGAACTGAAGCGCCGCGACGACAGCGGCCTCTTCGAGGCGGCGGAGCGCGGCGAGATTCCGAGCTTCCCCGGCGTCAGTTCCGAGTTCGAAGCGCCGGCCGCGCCGGACCTCGTGCTCGAGACGGCATCCCTCGACGTGGACGAATGCGCCGAGCGCGTGATGCAACTGCTGCGGCAGCGAGGTTTCATCCGCTGAACCCGAAGGTGTATGCTCGTTTCGGAGTTTGTGCCCCCGGGAGCGTTCGATGTCCGCCAAGCCGCTGCCAGCGGTCCCTTACCTGAAGATTCCCGACTCCGGAGATCCGTACCTCGAAGGCCACAAGTGCGACGCCTGCGGCGCGATCTTTCTGGATGCGCGGCAGGTGTGCGCGAAGTGCGGAGCGCGGGAACAGATGCGCGCCGTCGCGCTGTCCAATACGGGCAAGCTCTATTCCTATTCGATCGTGTTCCGGTCGTTTCCCGGTGTCGACGTGCCGTATATCTCTGCCGTGGTCGATCTCGACGACGGCGCGACGGTCAAGGGCAACCTGATCAACGTCGAGCCAGACCCGGCCGACATCGCCTTCGACATGCCGGTGGAAGTGACCTACGGCGACGCCCTGGGACGCAAGGATCGGGATGGAAACGCATATCTCTCATACTTCTTCCAGCCAAGAGCGAGTTGAACGCAGCACCACGAGCAGTAATCCGAAGGAGCCGAGCAATGACTGATGCCTATATCGTCGGCGTGGACATGATCAAGTTCGGGCGATTCCCCGAAAAATCCGTACCCCAGATCGGGGCCGAAGCAGCGCTGATGGCGCTCGACGATTGCGGTCTGACCATTCATGACATGCAGGCCCTGTACTGCGGCAACCTGGGCCAGGCAAGCTGGATGGTCGGCCAGAAAATCCTGCGACAGATCGGCCAGACGGGAATTCCCGTCGTCAACTGCGCGAACGCGTGCGCCACGGGCGCGACGGCATTCCGCGAAGCCTGGGCTTCGGTCAAGGCGGATCTCCACGATCTCGTCATCGCCGTGGGCGTAGAACAGATGGGCCGCGGACTGCTCGGCGGCGGCAGCGGCGGCGGCGGCATTCCGAAAGAAGGCCTGCTCGGTTCGGGAACCATGCCTTCGGTGTTCGCGGAAGCCGGCATGGAGCACTCGCGCAAGCATGGAACGACGTTCGAACAGTTCGCCAAGGTCTCCGTCAAGAACCATCACCACGCTACGATGAACCCGAAGGCGATGTACCAGATCGAGACGCCGCTCGAGTCCGTCATGAACGCGGAGATGATCTCCTATCCGAACACGAAGCTCATGTGTTCGGTCAACGTGGACGGTTCCGCCGCCGCGGTCATCGCCAGCGAGAGGAAGGCCAGGGAACTGGGATTGATGGACCGCGCGATCAAGGTGCGCGCATCGGTGCTGACCTCCGACCCGTGGCAGGAGCGCGATCTCGTGATGCCCGATGTCAACACCTGCACGCGCCAAGCCGCGGCGGAGGCCTACGAGATGGCCGGAGTCGGCCCGGACGATATCGACCTGGTGGAACTCCACGACTGTTTCGCGACCGCGGAAATCCTGCACTACGAGAATCTCGGACTGTGCGCCGACGGCGAAGCGGGCCGAATGATCGATGAGGACGAGGCCGCATTGGGCGGCCGGATTCCGGTCAACGTGTCCGGTGGGCTGCTGTCGAAAGGCCATCCCCTGGGCGCCACCGGCATCGCGAATATCTACGAGGTGTCCGCGCACCTGCGCGGCGAAGCGGGCAAGCGCCAGGTGGAAGGCGCCCGCCTCGGCCTGACGCACGTGATCGGCCTCGGCAGCGCCTGCGGCATTCACATCCTGGAACGCGTGGCGTAAGTCCGAATCTCCGCCGCCACCCGGCGCGGCTCCTCAGCCAAGCATGCGTATCGGCGTCGTCAGCGACACGCACAACAACCTGAAGAACTGCCGCCGCATCGTGCGGATATTCAACGACGCGGGCGTGGATGCCGTCGTGCATACCGGCGATATCACCCAGGGCAAGACCCTTGCCGTGTTCGCCGCTCTCGCCGCCCCGCTCTACGGCGTATTCGGCAACAACGACCAGGAGCGCGACGGACTCACCGCCGCGGCGCGGGAATGCGGGTTTCACTTTCAGGACCCGCCGCTCGACCTCGCCTGGTCCAACCGGCGCATTGTCGTGGTCCATGACCCGCGCGACCTCCAGGGCACGCTCGCTCCGGAACACGATCTCGCGCTCCATGGACACACCCACATGCTGCGCATCGAGAGACAGGGTTCCCGGCAGGGTTCCCGAAAGCGTTGTCAACTCATCTTCAATCCCGGCGAATGCGCCGGTCACATGGTCGGCCTGAATGCCGTCGGCATCGTAGACTTGGATACGCTCGAGCCGCGCCTGATGCGTTTCTGATCCTACTTGCCATGGAACAGAAAGCCCACGTACCCGGAGCGGAGTCGTGGAGTTCCGCGGGGTCGTAGGTCGCTGGTGCTGCACAGGATCCGGACAATCCCCGCTTGCCGTCACTTCACGGCGGAGCCCCGCACCACTTCCTGCAGTATTGTGCAGGCAAATCAGGAAGGTACAATCGACATCTCCCTCGAAGAGGTTCGGACACTCGCAGTGAATGGTTGGGAAGAGTTCTGGCACGACCACAGCCGAAGTCGCGATGCGGAAGTTGCCTCGGTTGCTGACAACTGTCGATTCGAGGAGCGAGTCTCGCGCGAACGTTGGGCTGTTGGAATACCCGGCGCGACGGTCGCCCTGCGTTTGCCGCGTTCCTCGACGAAGTGAAGGAGGAGGCTGACCGGCCCGACTGGGCACATGCACTCCGAGACCGACTTGGCTTGGGCCACTACCAAGGCAGCGCAAGTACGCCGATCCCAGTAGCTCAAATGGCCTATCCGGCTTCCACAGTGGTTGCCGCAGCAGCTACGCAGCGGATGGACACCGCCTTTGCCTTACCCACTGTCCTTGATGGCGGTATGCAGCCTCATTACTTCCCACCGCCACGGGAACAGCCGTTCGGTGCAGCTTTGCACCTTGACGCCAACAACGCTGATGTCCTCACCGCGGAAGTTATCCATTGCCGCATCAACTATGTGCCGGACCATATTCGAAGGATAGGTCGAATCACGATTGGACACGCAATGGCAGACGAAGAGCTACGCAACGCCCGAGACTTCCACCTCTTGGCGCTTCGCGACGCGACGCTAAGGGAAGACTTCGGAGAACTTTTCGATGGGCGAACATGACGGACGCGTGGCGCCAGAAGTTCCTTGAGAAGCCGTCTGATGCGCTAAGTGCGTTGTTCGCCGGCGGCGGGAAGGGAGTGGCATTTCGCCTCGAGACACCCGAATTTCTGCAGCAAGAATTCGCGGACAGCTCAGCTGACGCTCGATCGCAGCTCGATCATGCGCTCTACGAGTGGCTCCACGACATGCGCGTGCGATACGCAGACCGGGTACGCGACTTGGGACATGCCGTGTACACGAAGCGCGTCGTCGACGCGTTCATCGCGCTTCAATTGACACAGTTGCCGAGAACTCGCGAGCGGATTCGAGCCTCGCTGGATGGGTGGCTGCCATGGTTACGCCCCCTCCGCATCGCGCCAGAGCGAGACGCAGCCCTTGAGTGTTGGCGACTGATGGCTATTGGACAGACCAACACGCACCACGAATCGGATTGGCTTCGTCTTGCTGGGGATGGGCGCGTCGAGTACCTAAATGTTGGCTTAAGGGGACTAGTTGCTCTGCCGAACCAGGACGACGCATGGTTCAACCAGACGCTGCTCCTACAGGCGTTGTTTCGTCATGCCGTAGCGGTCTACCCCGACGCAACGGGCGCACGGCGATTCTTCAATCGAAGGTTTGCCGCAATCCGCGCTAGATACCCTCGCAGCGAGCCGCATTGGCGAGGTGTATTGAAAGGCGTACTGGAATCGAACAAATACGACTCGGACGGACTGGCTCACGAGCTACGGGAGCAACTTCGCTTGGACCACGAGTCCAGACGCAAGATCTTACCCGTTACCGTTTTGAATCGGTTGTCGTCTGAGCACCCATTGCCTTCGCGCGCGGCATTGAAAGAACTCGAAGCGGACATCAACGCTGGAAAGAGATCGCCAGACACCTTGACCAAACGGTTCTTCGACCTCGTTGAGGATCATGCCAACTATGCAACAGGATCTGGAACGGGTTACTACTTCGTTCGTTCGCTCCACAATCTAGCCAACCTTCTACTCGTGGCCAAAGCTTTCGCCCCCAATCAGATGGAACCGTTGCATCAACGCATCCAACAAGCAATGTCCTGGGAACCGTGGAGCCCATACTGCTGGATGCTTCTCGGTGATTGGTACGGGGCAGTCGGAGACGTTGTAATGCGAGAATCCGTAATGCGAGAGATGCTCCGACTGTTCCCTGACAATGAAGCATCCCGTGTCGAACTCGCCCGAATCCTGATCAAGCTAGGTGGGGAAGAAAACCACCTGGAGGCTGGAGATTGGCTTCGCGAAGCGGTGAATCTGAGTGACGACCACAAGTACGCTCGCGTAGAGCTTGCACGTTTTCTTCTACGCTCAGAGGGTGACAACAAAGACGAAGCTGAAGACCTGCTTCGGCAGGTGCTTGATCGAGATCCCAAAAACTCCTTTGCGTTGCGTTTAATGTCAATCCTGCGTGGCTCCTCGCCCGTAAATACATCTTCGGCCTTCGAATACGCGACGACCGAACGAACGGATTCTGATCCACCACATGTGGTTGAAAGACCTGTGACGACTGAATGGGCAAAGGAGCTCCTCCGGCGCCGTGAACTTGCTACGGAATTCGCGCGTTCGGAAAGAGTGAGACAACGGGGACTACAAGCAATCGCCCCATCGATACTACGATCCGCAAATGCATGTGACCCGCTCGCCGGCTTCTACGCACAATGGCTTGGTCTGGAGAATCTGGCTTCCTGCCCGCCGAATGCATGGGCATGGCAAGCGTGCCAAGTTTGGCAAAAATCTTCGTCCGTAGAACAATGGAGTTACCTTGAACGCCGGTTCCCTGAGGCAGCGCCAGAGACATCCTTCCTGCGCATCCTATCTGAAGGCAAGGGGGCCGTGACCCCCGAAGGATGGCACGTGAAGTTCAGTCGACTGATTGCCGAACCCCACAGGACAGCCGTTTCCTACATTGGGACGCGGATTCAGGCCATCTCCTACGTCGACAGCAACAGACGCGACGCATTGGCGTTTGCCGTATTGGCGAATAGAGCGGCGGAACCGCCAGTCTTCGCAAATGCCGCGGGCACGTGAGGCGACGCTATCGGGCCTCACTCTCCGGGGTTGCCGGAGCGAGCCGCGGCTGGCCCCACGCGCTCACGCTTAGGGTTGGCGAACAAATCACCGCCGACCGTCGTACCCGATTTGCGCCTGCTTCGTTTGAGGACATCCTATTGCCGGGTCCGTCAGCCTGACCCACCTCCAAAGTCGCCGACGCGCCTCCGCAAGGAAAGCGGATTCGCCTCGTCGGCGGGAATGGATCTGGTTGGAACAAGTCAGCGTACCCCTGACTCACGCGAGTCCGGGCTACACCAGCAGGCGCGACCACGAGTCCACGGTCTCGGGTCGCCCAGTTTCGCGCAGGCCATTTCCGGTCCCCTGTTCAACGACACCTGGGTAGGTCAGGGACAGATTCAAAACGCCCCAGCCTCGCCGTCTCCAACGCTATGTGCAACTCGAGCTAGCAACGAACAGGACCTTCACCGCCGAATTACGGATCACCTCCTCCAATTCCGTTTGCCAGTCTTGACCGCCTTTGAGCTTCAGCACGTCGGCCCAAGTCACAAATCCCATCGCTGACAGCTTTGACCCCAGCCACAAAACGAATTCGTTGTCCTCAGGGTTAGCATGACTGATGAATAGTGTCTCGCGGAGGTCGCTCGCGGTTGGCATATCATTCCGTTGCTAGTTGTTCGCGATCAGTCGAGGCGGACTCAATGAGCATCACGAGCCCAGTCCTATAGTACCTCTATCCCAATACAATCTGCCCCGTCTCGACAACCCTGATTCCCGGATAAGGATTCCGCGGAATCAGTGGAATTTCCTTTGGCGGCGGGCGCTTGCGTGAGAAAATCGGGTTCCCGGAACATTCACTTCGCAGGTGCACGTTGAAGAAGCGAAAGATCCAACCGCCGAAGGTCGAATTCGAATTCACCGACCTGGACCTGACCGCCTTCGGCGGAGCCTCCGTCCTGGCGCGGACGGCCCGGCGATTCGGGCTGTTCGAACTGCTCGACGATGCGGTTTCGGTGAAGGTCAGGAACCGGGGCGCGTCGGACGCCGAGACGCTGTGGGCCATCATCGCGTCGCTGGCCCGCGGCCACGGCGCGCTGAGCGACCTCGACGCGCTGCGCGCCGACACCGTGGCCAGCGCCCTGCTCGGTCTTGGCCGCGTGCCCGAGGCGCGGCGCGCCGGGGAGTGGCTGGGGCGCGTGAGGCCGGCCGACGTGAAGGGTCTGCGGCGGGCGGCCGTCGCGTTCGCCGCGCGGGTGGCGCCGGCCGTCGTCGAGCACGAGGCGCGGACGAAGGGCCACGTTCCGCTGTTCATCGACGCCACCGGCATCGAGGTGGACGGGCGGCTCTTCCAATGGGCGAGGAAAGACTACAACGGCAACCGCGGCTACTGGCTGCACGCCGCCTTCCTGGGCGGGCTGTGGTCGGCGGGGCAACTGCAGCCGGGCGGCGGCCGGGTGACGCTGAACTGGCGCAAGCTGCTCGACTGGACGGCGGGGATGGTGCCCGACGGCGCGCCGGTTTGGCTTCGCGCCGACAACGCCTACTACAAGGGGGAGTTGGTGCGCGAATGCGCCGCCCGGGGCTTGGAGTACTCGATCAGCCTGACGCACGACGGGTGGCGCAAGCCGGTGCTGGAACAGATCGAAGGGCTCCCGGACTCGGCGTGGACGGACATCGGCATGGAGGAGGAGGCGATCTTCGCCGCCCATCGCCCGAGCGGATGGGAGCGGGAGCAGCACTACGTGGTGGTGCGCCGGCGCAGCCGGGGCGGCCAGCTTCTGCTGGTGCCGCAGCACACCGTGATCCTGGTGTCGCGCGATGATCAGCCTCTGGACGAGCTGGTGCGTCGCCACCGGGGCAAGCA
>CAZFGB010000120.1:0-39661 GCA_964518405.1 uncultured Pseudomonadales bacterium
CGCGTCGGGCAACCGGCGCGGTGCCATGCCCCAGCCTGCGATCAAGCAGTCCGAGCAGCGCCGCGCACGGACGGCGGCGGATGCTTGCGATGAACGCGTCGTTGTCCACGTTCCGGGTCAGGCCGTGGATCCATCGGCTCGCATCCGCCCCGAGGGCGTCGGCCATGGCAATGACGATGCCGAACGCGCGCGGATGCGATGCGGCCTTCAAGACGCCGTAGAAAAGGACGCGGCGCAGGTACTCGCCCGTCGGCTGAACGCCGTCCCGCGCGTGGATTCGCTTCATGAGGGCGCATATCCCCGGATCACGCACACTCGCCAGCGCGCCGCCCAGCGCCGTGGCCGTCTTCATGGGTCCAAACGAAAACAGCGAGAGGTCCGCTTGCGGATGGCCGGTCCAGTCCGGTCCCGCGTACGCCTGGGCGCAGTCCTCCACCACCGCGATGCCGCGCCGTCGCGCGATTTCGACCGCGGGACCCAGATCGACGCGCGCGCCGAAGAGATGGGCGAGCACGACCGCCCGCGTGCGAGGGCCCACGCATCGTTCCAGCGCGCGGTCGTCCCAGGCCGCCGTCGCCGGGTCAACGTCGAGGGGCACCGGGCGCAAACCGTGATGCCGGGCGATACGGGGCATATCCAGCACCGTGAGCGCGGAAAAGACGATCTCGGAACCCGTCTCCCAGCGTTGCGCGCGCAGGTACAGGTCGAACGCGGAACGCACCGTCAGACAGGCGAGGGCTTCCGACTGCGATGACCACAAGCGCTCCACCCGTTCGGAGGCTTGCCGAATCGGCGACGGCGACAGGCACGCTCCAACAGCGAACGCCCAGTCCGGCCATGCCAGGTCGATATCCTTGCAAGGCCACATCGCGGCCATGGTCAGCGTTCCGATATACGAAGGTGTTTCGGCACGAGCGCCCTTTCGACGCCTTCGAACACGAGTTCCGTCACCACGGCGAGAAGTGCCGCCGGGACGGCTCCCTGCATGATCAAACCGGTGTCGTTCAGGCTCAGGCCGGTGACGATGGGATCGCCCAGTCCACCGGCGCCGATGAACGCCGCCAGCGTCGCCGTGCCGATGCAGATGACCGCCGCCGTGCGAACCCCCGCCAGCATGCTCGGCATCGACAGGGGGACGAACACATGGCGCAGTTCCTGGCGTCGGGTCAGCCCCATCGCCCTGGATACGCGCCGCAGCACCGGATCGACGGTGACGAGGGCGGTCACGGTGTTGCGGACGATGGGCAGCAGCGAATACAGGAACAGCGCGGCGATGGCGGGAACCACGCCGATGCCGAACAGCGGGATCATGAGCGCCAGCAGAGCGATCGATGGGATCGTTTGCATCAATCCCGTCATGTAGACGACCGCGCGCGACAGCCAGCCGACGCGAAACACGAGGAGACCGAGGGCAATGCCGACGCATGCGGCGGCCGCCAAGGCGATGGCGGTCAGGACGATGTGGCGCGCCGTGTTGCGGCGCAGTTGGGCCCAGAAGCCGGATCGCGCAGCGACGCTCTCGATCCCGATGTCCTCCAGGTAGCCCAAGGCGGCCTCGGCAAAATCCGCCCCGCCGAACATCACGGACGCGTTGATCGCCTGCATGCGGGCGTCGTCCAGGGTGTCCGCCACGAGGCCGAGCCGCGCCTTTGCGGACGGCGGCAAGTCCGCGCGTACCAGCGGGGCGGCGAGATAGCTTGGAAAGAAGTGCCGGTCGTCGGCCAGCAACTTGAGATCGTAGCGGATCAATTCGCCATCCGTGGAGTAGGCGTCCGTGACATCGATGGCGCCGTCCGCCAGCGCCTGGTAGGCCAGCCCATGCTCGATTCCGCGCGGCGCCAGGGCGAATCCGTACGCTCGCGAGAGGCCCGGCCAGCCGTCTTCGCGTTCGAGGAATTCGTGGCTGACCGAAACGTTCAGATCGTTGCGCGCCGCAAGATCGGAGATCGCGTTCAAGCCAAGATCCGAGGCCAGCGCGCGCGGCAACGCCAGCGCGTAGGTGTTGTTGAAACCGAACGGCGGCAGCAATTGCAGTCCAAGGGGAGTGATGGCCGCGTTCAGGTCGTCGAACGCGAGCTGGGTTTCGGACTTGAGGATCGCCTGGGACAGGGTGCCCGTGTATTCCACGTAGACATCGATCTCCCCCGCCACCAGCGCCTCGTAGCAGATCAGGGTGCCGCCGAGACCCATGCGGCGCTCCACTTCGAATCCCCCCGACTC
This sequence comes from uncultured Pseudomonadales bacterium, assembly GCA_964518405.1. GTDB lineage: Bacteria > Pseudomonadota > Gammaproteobacteria > Pseudomonadales > Azotimanducaceae > VXNE01. The sequence continues at coordinate 2,221 of CAZFGB010000120.1, forward strand.
GAGCAGTTGCGCCGCCGCTTCCCCGAGGATGTAGGACTCGTTGAAGTTCTTGCTCGCGACGACGATCGGCTTCGCCGAGGCCACCGCCGCGGACAGCAGAAGCACGCCGATGGCGAGGTGGCGAATCACAGTTGCGTCTCGATCAGGCGGGCGACGTAGCCCGGTCTCGGTGCGGCCAGCACGGCCCCGGTTTCGCCGGCCTGCAGGACCGCGCCCGATCCGACGATGACCAGGTGCTGCGCCAGCTTGACCGCCTCGCGCATGTCGTGCGTGACGAGCAGCGCGCTGACGCCTTCGTGCCGCTGCGCGTGAACGAACAGTTCGTACAGTTCCATCCGCGTGATGGGGTCCACCGCCGAGAACGGCTCGTCGAGCAGCAGCAGCCCCGGTTTCAGCATGAGCGCCCGGCATAGCCCCACGCGCTGCTGCTGACCGCCGGAGAGTTGATTCGGATAGCGGTCGGCGAGCGACGCGTCGAGACCCATTTCCCCCAACAGTTCGGCGAAGCGGGATTCGATGGCGTCGGGCGTCCAGCGTTCAAGCCGCGCGAGCAGGTCGACGTTCTGCCGTACCGTCATGTGCGGGAACAGGCCCGCGCCCTGCACGGCATAGCCGATGCGCCGCCGGAACGCTTCGATTCCGTCGGAGGGGACCGGTTCCCCGAGTACTTCGACCGCGCCTTCGTTCGGTCGCAGGACGCCGTTGACGAGTTGCAGCAGCGTCGTCTTGCCGCTGCCGCTCTCCCCGACGATGGCGGTCGTCGCGCCGGACGGGCACGAAAAGGTGACGTCGCGGAACGCCCAGTTGCCGGCAAAGTGCTTGCCGACTCCGGCAAAGCTGACGCAGGGAACCGTCATGCGCGGGTGCTGCGCTCGAGTTCCAGGCCGTACTCGCGCAATGCGCCCAGCATCTCGCCGTCGACGTCGCTATCCCTGGAGAGTTCTTCCACATCGCGCCGATACTCGGCTACGGTCAGGCGCCTCGGGTGTTCGCGGGTCAGGCGATCAACGATGTGTCGACGCCAGGCCGCGCGGCCAGACGCGTCGAGGGAGTCCGGGCGCAGCCGGGCGCGCAGGCGACCGGCGAGTTCGCCGAGGCGGGCATCCGAGAACGACGTGTCGTCCGGCCAGCGGGCGCCCGCCCGCAGTTCGCGCTGAAGACTCTCGCAGCAGCGGCGATCCGCATCCGAGGTGAAGCCTTCGTAGAGCCGTTCCTCCACGTCCGGGCGACTGTCGCTCCGTGCGGCGTCCCGTTGGGCATAGACCTGGGCGATCTTGGTGTCGAGATCGGGCGTCGCCGCCAGGGTGGCCCGCCGCTCGAGCACGAGATCCCGATCGATGCCGATGCGCCTGGCGTCTTGCGGCCGCAACACTTTCAGCGGGGCGAGAAACGGACACCGGTTGAGGCGCACCTGGTGCAGCGGCGGCCGTTCTTCCGCTTCCTTTGCGAACAACGCCTCGGCGAGGGCTTCCGCCGAATCTTCGATAAGCACCGAAACATCCCGGCCCAGGTCCGCGACGATGACGCTGGCGTCGATCTCCGGGTGCTGCGCGACCGAAATCACGGGCGCGGCCCCGTAGCGCGCGCTCCCGAACGACCTCGCGGCATGGATGCAGATCTCACGGCCGAACGGCACCAGCATTCGCCGCGAGGCATCTTTCGACCGCAAGCCGAGGGCGTACTGGTACAGCCTGCGCTGGTGCTTGTGGATCAGGCCGGCGACGCCGATGGTGGCGTGGACATCGGACAGGGCGTCATGGGGAGAATCGTGCGCCAAGCCGTTCGCTTCGGCGATCGCCTGCAGGCGAAACGACGGCGTTCCGTCGACCACGGGCCACTCGATCCCTTCCGGCCTCAATGCGCCCGCCGCGCGAACCACGTCGATGATGTCCCAGCGGGAGTTGCCGTCGCGCCACTCCCTCGCGTAGGGATCGAGCAGGTTCCTGTACAGCGTGTAACGGATGAACTCGTCGTCGAAGAGCAGATTGTTGTAGCCCGCGACGCAGGTGCGCGGCATCTCGAACAGGCGAAGAATCTCCGTCATCGCCTCCCACTCCGGCCGACCTGTCGTCAACGTCTGTGGCGTGATTCCCGTCACCAGCAGCGATTCCGGCCACGGCACGACCTCTGGACCCAACTGGATATACGTCGAGAAAGGCGGTTCGACCGGCTTCAGATCGGCATCCGTCCGCAAGCTTGCGAACTGCACGATCCGGTCATGCGCGGGCGAGATGCCCGATGTTTCGATGTCGTACCAGAGGAAGGTATCGGCGAAATCTTGCATGAGCCGGCCATGGTACGCGCTTTGGGCACGGCGAGCAGCCCCGTTGGCCGGCTCAAGCGGACGTTCCGCACATGGCTGTCCTTAACGTTGCATGGCTGTCCTTAACGTTGGGTGTCTATGTCGGGTGGTCACGCGCACAACGCCGACATCGCCCGCTGTTGCGACAGGAGGCGTCTGCTATTCTGGCGACATGAAACCGCCGCCTGCCGCCAGTCCCTTCGTCCCGGGCCACGGCCAAATGCCGCCCTATCTGGCCCGCAGGGAGGACGAGCAAGGCAAGTTGAGCGACTTGCAGTATCGGGATCGCCTCGCGAGCATCGGTTACGTCTGGAAGCCGCCCGGCGCCGAAGACGTCTGGCGACCAAGCATCCCCAGCCTCATGGACTACGTTCGGAGCCATACCCCGTAGGCGGAATGGAAACGCTGCGCGGCAGCATCGCAATGGCCTGGATTGCGCTACACACCGCGTTCTGGTGCGTGCCGCTGTATGTCATGGGCTGCGTGCGCCTCGCGTTGCCCGCCAGCGGGATTCGGGTCGGGATCGGCAGCCTGATGGACCGCATCATCGACGGCTGGGTGGCGAGCAACCGGCTGCTCGTGCGGGCTATTCGACTCAGCGAGATCGAGGCGCGCTTCAGCGGGGCCGAAGACCTCAGGCGGGACGGCTGGTACCTGGTCGCAAGCAATCACCAGTCGTGGGTCGACATCATCGTCCTGCAGAACACGCTTCTCGGCCGCATTCCGCCGCTCAAATTCTTCACCAAACGGGAGCTGATCTGGGTGCCGCTGGCGGGAGTCGCGATGTGGTTCCTGGGGTTTCCCTACGTGCGGCGTTACGGCCGCGAACGGCTTGAGCAGAACCCGGAACTTGCCGAGCACGACAGGAATGCGACGCTCAAGGCGTCCCGGGGTTTCGCCGAGCGTCCGACTTCAGTGCTGAGCTTTCTCGAAGGCACGCGTTTCACGGAGGCGAAACATGCCGCCCAGGAATCTCCCTACCGCCACCTGCTGAGACCGAAGGCCGGCGGCCTCAGCCGCGTAGCGACGGCGCTGGACGACCGCGCGACCGCGCTCGTGGACGTGACCATCCACTACCGCGGCGGCGTGCCGGGATTCTGGGATTTCCTCTGCGGACGCTGTGCTTGCATCGATGTGACGGTCGATGCCCTTCCGGTGCCGGAGCAGTTGACGCGCGCCGGCAGCGACAGGCGCGAGGTTCTCAACCGATGGGCGGACGAATTCTGGCGGACCAAGGATCGCCGGCTAGCCGAGGCCCGCGGCGGCGAATAGCTACGGGACTGCCGGGACGTCCGCGCTCTCGTCGAGCTGGCGCTCAAGTTCCTCGATGCGATCGCGCAACCGGCTCCATTGCGCGCCCGTCTGACGCCGGGAGCCGTCGATCGCGCTGATCGCTTCCTCGATCTTTTCCACCCGCGGCTCCAGTGAAGCCTTCAGCGTCGCGACGACCTGTCGCGAGGTGTTGACCGAATCCACCAGGTCCCGGTGTTGACGAACCAGGGTGCGCACCTGCTCCTGCACATCCTCCAGCCGCTCGACGATTTCTCCCTGCTGCTGCAGCTTGGTCTCGTTGCGGGATACCGCGCTCCTGAGGTCCGCCAGGCTGCTCTCTACGCTGTTCAGGGTCGACTGGTGGCTGGCGACCGCCGCCTGGTTGTCCTGGATCCACTTCTTGTTGCGCTTGTTCGCGATGTCCCAGACCTTGCGGATCTCCGACTCCCAGAAATTCAACTGTTCGTTGGTGTCCTCGCCCGCTTCGGTCATGGTCGCGTCCGTCGCCCGCAGGCGCGCCTCGAGGTGCTTCAGCCGATCTTCGGTCTGCGCGCGTTCGCGCTCGCTCGCCAGCAGTTCCTGCTGTTGATTGAAGACGAACCATCCGCCGAGGCCGAAGCCAGCGATCATCAGCGCCAGCAGGATGCCGATGCCGACGCCTCGTCCGGCACCTCCGCTCGGCGGACGCCCGCGCGGACGCCTCGGCAAGTCACCCGGCGTCGCGGATATTGGGGGGTCGGACTGGGGTCGAACCGGCTCGCTCAAGGTACGGGGCTCCCGCGTTGCGAAGACAACGGAAGTTTAGGCAGAACGACACCGCTGGGGAAGCGGGTTCGGCGCTCGCCGAATTGGAGCTTCTATGGCGAGCGCCGAATCGCGTGGCTGCTACAGCACCTCCACGAGGCCCCAGAACACCGCGGTCAGCACGAGGCTGCTGACAATCACGCCGCGCACCGTCGTCATCGGACCCTGCTTGCCGAAGATGGCATTGAGTTCCAGGGCCGCGATGATGACAAGACCCACGATCAGGGCATTCATGTTATCGGCGAATCCGCCGTGCGAATAGTGCGCGCTCGAACCCATCAGGAACAGCATGGGCAGCGAAAAGAGCGTATTGGTTCTCGACGCCAGCGCCGCCTTCGGCGCGGCCGCCGCCGCCTCCGGGAGCGCTTCGCCGCCGCCCTTTATCTGTTCGTTGGAGGCGATGACGATCTTCTGGTTCGGCCAGATGATGAGCCAGACGTTGAGGAACATCAGGGTCGCCATCACGGCGCCGAGGAAGATATCCACCGTGGCGCCCATGCCGATGAAGTAGAGAAGTATCAGACCTGTCAGGAACGTCAGCGCCGCAGCCCAGCGGAACCACCATAGCGCCCGCGGCGCGAGCTTGGTGAACGCGTCCACCCGCGCATTGTCTTCGGCTTCCTTGAAGTACTCCGTCTGCACGAAGTTGAAGTAGTAGAGCAGGCCTATCCAGGCGACGCCCGCCACCATATGACCCCACCGCGCCAGGTAATTGATGACTTCTTCCATCGTCCGACCCCGTTCGTTGTTGTTCGTCCGATAATACTAGCGAGGCTTCGCCTCACCACGCAATGCGGCCTTTCAGCCCCTTGGCGCAGGGGCCGGCCGGATCGCGAAAATCAGTCATGCAAGAAAAACCCCGCCGAAGCGGGGTTTCTCCAAGGGGGCAACCTGTCCATGGCGCTTACATCATGCCGCCCATGTCCGGCATCCCGCCGCCACCGGGCGGCATTGCGGGCGGAGTGTCTTCCGGCGCTTCGGCCACCATGGCTTCGGTCGTGATCATGAGACCGGCGACCGACGCGGCCGACTGCAGCGCAGTGCGAACCACCTTGGCCGGATCGGGAATGCCCATCTCGATCATGTCGCCGTATTCGCCGGTGGCGCCGTTGAACCCGTGGTTGTCGGGCAAGCCGCGCACCTTGTCGAGCACCACGGCGCCCTCGTCGCCGGAGTTCGTCGCGATCTGACGCAGCGGCGCGGTCATCGCGCGCCGGGCGATGTTGATGCCGACGTTCTGGTCCTCGTTGTCGCCGGTGAGGTCTTCGATGTTCTGCAAGGCGCGGACCAGGGCAACGCCGCCGCCCGCCACGATGCCTTCTTCCACCGCGGCGCGCGTCGAGTGCAACGCGTCTTCCACGCGGGCCTTCTTCTCTTTCATTTCGACTTCCGTCGGCGCGCCGACCTTGATCACCGCAACGCCGCCGGCCAGCTTGGCCAGGCGCTCCTGCAGCTTCTCGCGGTCATAGTCGGACGAGGTGTCCTCGATCTCCTGGCGGATCTGCTTGATCCGGCCTTCGATGTCGACCTTGGTGCCGGCGCCATCGACGATGGTCGTGTTTTCCTTCGTGCAGGAAATGCGCTTGGCCGTGCCGAGATCGTCCAGACCCGCGCCTTCGAGGGTCAGGCCGACTTCTTCCGAAATCACGGTCGCGCCCGTCAGTATCGCGATGTCCTGAAGCATGGCCTTGCGCCGGTCGCCGAAGCCGGGCGCCTTGGCGGCGGCGATCTTCACGATGCCGCGCATGTTGTTGACCACCAGTGTCGCCAACGCTTCGCCTTCGATGTCTTCGGCAATCACCATCAACGGCTTGCCCGCCTTGGCGACATTCTCGAGCACCGGCAGCATGTCGCGGATGTTGGAGATCTTCTTGTCGCAGAGCAGGACAAAGGGATCTTCCAGTTCGGCCGACATGGATTCCTGGTTGTTGATGAAGTACGGCGAGAGATAACCGCGGTCGAACTGCATGCCTTCGACCACCTCGAGTTCGTTCTCGAGTCCGCTGCCCTCTTCCACCGTGATGACGCCTTCCTTGCCGACCTTCTCCATCGCTTCCGCGATGATCTCGCCGACCGCCACGTCGTTGTTCGCAGATACCGTTCCCACCTGCGCGATGGATGTCGAATCCTCGCACGGGGTCGAGATGTCGCCGATGTGCTGGACCGCGGCGCCCACCGCCTTGTCGATGCCGCGCTTGAGATCCATCGGGTTCATCCCCGCGGCCACCGACTTCAGCCCTTCGGTCAGAATCGACTGCGCCAGCACGGTCGCGGTGGTTGTGCCGTCCCCGGCTTCGTCGGATGTCTGGCTCGCGACTTCCTTGACCATCTGCGCGCCCATGTTCTCGAACTTGTCCTTGAGTTCGATTTCCTTGGCCACCGAAACGCCGTCCTTGGTGACGGTCGGTGCGCCGAACGACTTGTCGAGTACGACGTTGCGACCCTTCGGTCCAAGCGTCACTTTCACCGCGTTGGATAGGATGTTCACGCCTTCCAGCATGCGGCCTCGCGCATCGTCTGCAAAATGTACTTCCTTCGCGCTCATTGTCTTTTCTCCTGGATTCCTCTGTTGTGTTTACAGCCCGTCTTCAGTCCGTCTCAGTCCGTCGTGCGTGGATCAGTCTTCCAGCACGCCGAAGATTTCGTTTTCGGACAGGATGAGGAGTTCCTCCCCATCCACTTTCACGGTGTTTCCGCCGTATTGGCCAAAGACCACCCTGTCGCCAACCTTCAGGTCGACCGCGCGCACGCTGCCGTCGTCGAGGACCTTGCCGGATCCCACGGCGAGCACATCGCCCTGGGACGGTTTCTCCGACGCAGTGTCCGGCAGCACGATTCCGCCCGCGGACGTCGCGTCTTCTTCGACGCGGCGCACGACCACACGATCATGGAGGGGTCGAATGTTCATGTCCTGATTCTCCCGTGATGTTGTTCCCAATCGACGCGCCTGGCCGCGCCTTCACCCAAGTCTGTTGTTCCTGCCCAACAAGGGGCTCACCCCCGATTGGCACTCTTTACTTGAGAGTGCCAAGTCGGAGGCGTGCATATGATAGGGGCGGTTTGTCGATATTCAACCCCCTTTTTTTTCTTTTTTCGAAAGATTTTCGCTGGTGGTTGGCCGGGTGTCAGCGGCGCCGGAATCGGCCTTCGATTGTGTGGCCGGTTTCCCCCGCGTCCGTTCCCGATACCGGGACAAAACGCCGCAACAGCTCGGCCGCGAACCGCCGGCGCAGGCGCGGGGTCAAAAGGACAAAGCCAGCCGTGTCCGTCACGAAACCCGGAGTCACCATGAGCGCGCCCGCCAGCGCCAACATCACGCCCTCGACGATCTCCGCGGCGGGCAGTTCACCCGCATTGAGCCGCGCCACCCCGCGCGTCAGCGTCTCGAATCCCTGCGCGCGGATCAGCCCGACGCCGATAACGGCGGTGAGCACGACGAGGCCGATGGTGGGCCACGCGCCGATGATTCCCCCGACCTCGATCAAGATATACATTTCGACCAGAGGCGTCGCGACGAAAACCAGTAACCACTTACCCATGGACACCCCCGGCATTGAGCCGACCGACGCAAGCCTAAACCTTCGCCAGCGTATCTGGCAGGTCACCGCGGAAATTCCCCGCGGCACGGTCGCGACTTATGGCCAGATCGCCGAACTCGCCGGCCTGCCCGGCGGCGCCCGCCAGGTCGGGCTGACGCTGTCGCAACTTCCCACAGGAACGAAGCTGCCGTGGCATCGCGTCATCAACGCGGCTGGACGAATCTCGATCACCGATCCTTCCCGTCAGCGAGCCCTTCTCGAGTCCGAAGGCGTGGTGTTCGAGAACGGTCGGGTCGACCTCAAGCGATTTCGCTGGCGCGCGGGCTGACGTACCATGGCTCGGACTCGCCGATCTCGCATCTCATGACACCGGCACGCATGTAGTGGATTTCACCGTGTCACCAGCGCCCGGAATCCGGGCGTACCTGCACCCCAAGGTCGCCGCCCTCCTGTTCCTGGGCTTCTCTTGCGGCCTGCCGCTGCTCCTGATCTTCGCGACACTCTCGATATGGTTGCGGGAAGCGGGCGTCGAACGCGCGGCGGTGACCTACTTCAGTTGGGCCGCGCTCGGCTATTCATTCAAGTTCGTCTGGGCGCCGCTGGTGGACAAGCTCCCGCTTCCGCTCCTGACCGACCGCCTAGGACAACGCCGAGCCTGGCTGCTGTTCGCCCAGTGCGCGGTGATCGGCGCCATCGTACTGATGGCGTTCAGCGACCCGGCCACACCGCAGGGGCTCTTCATGATGGCCGCGGCCGCGGTGGCCCTGGGATTCTCCTCCGCCACCCAGGACATCGTCGTCGACGCCTATCGTATCGAGGCTGCGGACGAATCCATGCAGGCGTTGCTTTCGGCTTCGTATATCGCCGGCTACAGGTGCGGGATGCTGGTCGCGGGCGCCGTCGCCCTCTACCTCGCGACCGCGTTCGGCACCACCGCCGAGAACTATCTGCACGATGCGTGGAAATGGACATATATCTGCATGGCCGCCGCGATGCTGGTCGGCGTCGCGACAACGTTGACCATCGCCGAGCCGGTGCGCCGCAACCTGTCGAACTATTTTCATGGCACGTCGGACTACGCGCGTTTCCTGCTGCTCTTCGCCATCGTGGCAGGCGTGTTCGTGGTCGCGTTCGGGACTTTCTCCGGCGCGGTAGACGCCATCGACGCATGGTTGTCCGAAACGGCCGGACTCAACGGCGCGCTCGCGGGATTCCTTGCGGAGGCCCTGCGCTTCGGCGTCGCGCTGGCGCTGGCGCTCGGCGCGGCGAGGCTCTCGGTCTCCGTCAGCCTGGTTCGCCGCGAAATGGTGCACGACACCTACGTCGCGCCCGTAGCGGACTTCTTCGCCCGCTACGGGCGCATCGCGGTGCCGATCCTGCTCCTGGTCGGCTTCTACCGCGTATCCGATATCGTCATGGGCGTGATCGCCAACGTCTTCTATATCGACATGGGCTACACGAAGAACGCCATCGCCACCGCGAGCAAGCTGTTCGGCATATGGATGACCATTCTCGGCGGTTTCCTCGGCGGTTATCTCGCCCTCAAGTACAGGGTGATTCGAGTGCTGATGCTGGGCGCCGCGCTAGCCATGGGCACCAACCTGCTGTTCATCGCCCTCGCGTCCTCGCCGGGCAACCTGCCGCTCCTGTACATCGTCGTCGCGGCCGACAACCTGAGCGCGGGACTCGCGAGCGCGGCGTTCGTCGCCTACCTGTCGAGCCTCACGAGCCTGTCGTTCACGGCCGTGCAGTACGCCATATTCAGTTCCATCATGACGCTGTTTCCCAAGGTGTTCGGAGGCTATTCGGGGCAAGTCGTCGAAGCCCTCGGCTATCCCGCCTTCTTCGCCATCACGGCGGCGATCGGGGTCCCGGTGCTGTTCCTGATATATTGGCTGACGCGCCGCATGGCCGAAGCGAAGGAGTCCAGTGCGTAACCGAATCAGCCGCGTCGTGACGCGGACCGGCGACCGCGGCGAGACCTCTCTGGCGGGGCCGGAACGCCTTCCCAAGCACCATCCCCGCCTCGAGCTCATCGGTGCGCTCGACGAGGCGAACAGCTTCATCGGGCTGCTGGCGGCCCGCATCGCCGAACACCACAGTGCCCCACAGCCGGTGCCTTCGGCTCCGCCTGTGGCCCGGCCCAGCTCGCCGTCCATGGAACAACCGCCTCAGGTCGCTGACGCTCCCTCGAAACGGTTGTTCCATGCAAGACCGGCGCTGACGCGAATCCAGTCCCGCCTGTTCGATATCGGCGGCGGCGTCGCCACCGGCGGGACCAATGTGGACTGGCAACCGCTCGTGGCGGAAATCGAGGCCGAGACGCGGGAACTGAACAGGGAACTTCCGCCCTTGAGGGAGTTCGTGCTGCCCGGCGGCGACGAGACCGTCGCCCGCGCCCACCTGGCGCGCAGCGCCGTGCGCCGGGCGGAACGCGCGTTCTGGGCCGAGGCTCGCGACCTGTCGGCCCTGGTCGAGGCCGGTGCCGGCGCGTACCTGAACAGGCTGTCCGACTATTTCTTTGTCCTCGCGCGAACCGCGGCGCGGGAAAACGGCGTCGCCGAAGTCGTCTGGGCGCCGCTGGGCCGGGAGTAGCTTCGGCCCGTCGGTCACAAGCGACAGAACTTTCGTCATTAGCACAAGTTATCCTTCCCGCGTCTCCAATAAGAAGGACGCGCATGAAGAACATCGCGGTTTGCTGCGACGGCACCGGCAACGAGTTCGGCCGGAACAACACCAACGTCGTCGAAACCTACCTGTCGCTCGACAAGGACGCGAACCAGATCGCGTACTACGACCCCGGCGTGGGCACCGGCGGCTGGGAGTATCACGAGGGGCGCGGGGAACTGCGCGCCATGGGGGACAAGGCCACTGGGTACGGCCTGCAGAAGAACGTGGAGGACGCCTACCGCTTCCTCGCCTGCCACCATGAGGCTGGCGACCGCATTTACCTGTTCGGGTTCAGCCGCGGGGCCTTCACGGTGCGCTCGCTGGCCGGAATGATCTTCAAGTGCGGACTGTTGCGCCCGGGACACGACAACCTGGTCGAATACGCGTCGAAGGTCTACAACACAAGGGACAACGCCGCCGTGGCCGCGGGTTTCCTCAAGGCATTCGGCCGGCCCTGCCCGATTCACTTCATCGGGGTCTGGGATACGGTCGAGTCGCTGGTAATGAACGCGGGCAAACGCTTCCACGACGCGACGCTCAATCCCGGTGTCCGCTTCGGCTACCACGCGCTGGCCATCGACGAGAGGCGCGAGGACTTTCTGCCGAGTCCCTGGGACGAATCACGGGCAATCGAAGGACAGACGATCGAACAGGTCTGGTTCGCCGGCGTCCACTCCGACGTCGGCGGCTGGTACGACGACCGGGGGCTGTCGAACATCTCGCTGCACTGGATGCTGGGCAAGGCGTCAGCGTGCGGACTTCGCGTCAGAACGCCTACGGAGGAAAGACTCGCGCCCAATCCGCATGGGAAGGGTCACCGTTCCGACACGGGATTCTGGCGGATACGCGACCGAGGCGAGAGACATATCCCGGAAGGCGCGCGTATTCACCGCAGTGTGGTTGCGCGGACGGAATGTCCCGCCAATCGGTATCGGCCGAGTAACCTGCCGCAGGAATACACCCTGGTCGACTAGGCGGGAAGCGTCGAAGCACGGCCGGAACAAGCGTTGGAGTACGTCGTCGGCGTCGACAATGACAGCTATCCCACCTCGCGCATAACAACGCGAGCGCTCTCCATGCCAGACACGGATCGCACCGTGACCCGTGGCCCCGAGCAGAGCGCCTGTCCTATCATCTTTCCGGGCCAATCACGAATGAAGCCACCATGACCGACTGGTACCCAAAGCGCAGGTTCGGCGATCTCCCCGGCGAGATGGCGGAACGCTTCGGTGGCCGGGAAGCCCTGGTATTCCGAGACGCGCGCTACACGTTCTCCGAAGTTGACGAAGAGGTGGACCGCGCCGCCAAGGCCCTGATGGCGCTTGGCGTCGACGCGGGCGATCACGTCTCGCTGTGGCTCAACAACCGCGCCGAGTGGCTCTTCTTCATGTTCGGCCTGGCCCGGATCGGCGCGGTGCAGGTTCCCGTCAACACGCGGTTCCGGACCACCGATCTCGAGTACGTCCTGCGCCAGTCGGACAGCGCCATGCTGATCACGCACGATGTCTCGGGACCCATCGACTACCTGGCGATGGTGCGAGAGGTCGTCTCGCTCCCCGAAAGCGGCGACATCGTCGACGACAGCGACTTCCCGGTGCTGAAACGCGTCGTCATCGCGGGGGACGGAGACTACCCGGGGACCGTCGCCTGGGACGCCGCGCTCGCCGGCGCCGACCGCATCTCGGATGCGGGTCTCGAAGCCAGGGCGGATACCGTGGACCCGGACGATCCCGTCTTCATCATGTACACGTCGGGCACGACGGGCTTCCCCAAGGGCGTGCTGCACAACCACAACCTGATCCGCAATGCCGAAGAACGGGCCTACCGCCTGGGGGTCACCGAAAACGACGTGATCATGAACTACCTGCCGCTCTTCCACGCGTTCGGATATTCCGAGGGCTCGCTCCTGTCGATGGTTTCCGGCGCCCGCCACGTCGTCACGGAGACCTTCGACCCCGACGAGGTGCTCGACCTCGTGGAGCGCGAACGGGCGACCATGGCCAACGGCTTCGATACGCATGTGCAGGGACTCTGCGACGCGCAGGAAGCGCGGCCCCGGGACGTTTCCAGCCTGCGCACCGGCCTGTTCGGCGCCGGGATGCACAACTCGACCCCCGTGATTCGCAGGAGCTTCCGCCTGCTCAAGCCGATGCATGCCGTGTCCGGATACGGCATGACCGAAGTGTGGGTCGGCGCCATGCTGGGGGCGCTGGACGACGATGAGGAGCATCGCGCGGAAACGTCGGGCTATCCCGCGCCCGGCTACGACATAAAGGTCTTCGACCCCGACACCGGCCAGGAACAGCCCGATGGAGTGCCCGGCGAAATCCGCATCCGCAGCTACTGCCTGATGCTCGGCTACTACAAGAAGCCGAAGGAAACGGCCGAGTCATACGACGAGGACGGCTGGTTCCGCACCGGGGACACGGGAGAACGCCGCGCAGACGGCTACATCCGCTTCATCGGACGCTACAAGGACATGCTCAAGGTGGGCGGGGAGAACGTCGATCCCATGGAGGTCGAAGGATTCCTGCTCGAGCATCCCGCCGTGCAACAGGTGGCCGTGGTCGGAGTCGCGGACAGACGCCTCGCCGAGGTCCCCGTCGCCTTCGTCGAATGCAGACCCGGCGCGGAAGTCGACGAAGACGCGGTGATCGCCTACTGCCGGGGCAAGGTGGCGAGCTTCAAGATTCCCCGCCACGTGGTCTTCGTCGATGCGTTTCCCATGACCGCCTCCGGCAAGATACGCAAGGTGGACCTGAGGGCGCGGGCGGCGGAACAGTTCGAAGCGCGCTGAAGGATGCCGCTCGAGTTGCTGCAACCCGCCTGGTCCGAGCCAGGCAAAGTGCGGGCCGTGTCGACGACGCGCGCGGCCGGGGACGCCCAAGGCGAACTGGACCTGGGGCGCGCCGGCGGGAAGGAACGGCTGGCCCGGAACCGCGCGCATCTGTGCGCCGCCATCGGCAAGTCCCGCGTGCAGTGGCTCCGCCAGGCGCACGGGACCCGTGTCCACCGTGCCACGTGCGTCGGCGGCGCGGTGGAGGCCGACGCCGTCTGGACCGACGTTCCCGGGGTTGCTATCGCGGTGACGACCGCCGATTGCATACCCATTGTCCTTGCAGATCGCGCCGGCGATGTCGTCGCCGTCGTTCACTGCGGCTGGCGCGGGGCTGTCGGCGGGGTCATCGAAACGACGCTGCGCGAGCTGCCGGTCGAAGCGAGCGATCTGCGGACGTGGCTCGGTCCCGCTATCTGCGGGCGATGCTACGAGGTCGGCGAAGATGTATACGAAAGCGCCATGTCCTGGCCGGATGGGGTCCGCGCGTTCTCGCCGACCGGGGTGGCGGGAAAGTGGCTGTTCGATCTGCCGGCGTATGCGGCGGGTCGGCTCAAGGCGGCGGGCGTAGATCAGGTTTGTCGATCAAACGCCTGCACCTTTCACGAGGACCGGTTCTTCTCCTATCGCCGCGACGGGCGCGCGGGTCTCATGGCTACGGTAGCCTGGATCGACCGCCCGTCGCCATGAAATCCGTCACCCTGCGGGCCGTGTTTCACCCCCTCCAGACGGATCTGCGTCATCTGCTGTCTCCTTGTCCCACCGGTACAGGCGACTTGCGGCGTAACGTGATAATCGTTAGATTGCTAATCAGGTCATGAATCTCATGGTAGATACGATGGCGATGGAACGGAAATCCATCATGTGGGCGCCTCTTGAAGTCGAAGAGGTCCAAGACCTGCCGCCGCAGGTCAGAGGACGTTTGGGCGAGGAAGCCATGGAGGGAGGCGAGTGGCTCGTGGTTCGCGCATCCTGGCCGTTCGGCAGCATGGTTGATCGGCTCAACCGACTGACCGCGATGCGGGGAGACGTGTGGCGCTCGAGTCACAACCTGGACCGCATGCTGGCGTGGCTGGTGGATGCTGGAACGAGCGTGGAGGCAGAACTGGCGATCGACAACCTCGAATTGCGCCAGGAGTACCTGGACGAGACGCCGACACTGACGGCGGCGCAAATCCACCGGATGTCGGGTCTCGGCTCTCGGAATACGAGCGAGCCGGCATCGCGTTGGAAGAGCGAGGGCAAGACGTTCGCGATCCGGGTGGGGAGACGCGACCTCTATCCCGCATTCCAGTTCGAGGACGGAACACCGCGCCCGGTGGTCCGGGACGTGCTGTCAGCGCTCCCCGAATCGATGACGGGTTGGCAGACGGCGCTATGGTTCGCCTCGGGCAACGGCTGGCTCGACGGGGACCGACCTCAACAACGGTTGCGCGACGGTGAACTGGTCGTCGCCGCAGCTCGCCAGCTTTCGGAACCGGCGCGTGGATGAGGAACCGGCAGGGTTCGTACCGTATCCGCCGGAACCTCTCAATGCGCCAAACGTCATCGAACTGGACTCGGGAGAACTGCTCCACCGCGTTCACGACCGGTCATTCGCCGGCAACGACTTCAATCCATGCCGAGGCGGACCGACCCGTTTCGCGCCGATCCGGGACAACGCGGGCCGCTGCATTCCTTCCCTTTACGCGGGCTCCACTGTGGACTCCGCAATTCACGAGACCATCTTCCACGATGTTCCGCCAAGCGCCACGCGCAAGACGGTGCCGAAGGTCACCGTCGAGAGATGCGACCAAAGCGCGCTCCTCGTCCGCCGCACCCTACGGCTGGCAAGCCTGCGCGCGCCCGACCTCATGCGGTTGGGAGTCCGCCGCGAGACCCTGATCGGCAGCCTGCCGACGGAATACGGCCGAACGGCGCTGTGGGCCAAGGCTATCCATGATCGGTCCAGTGCAGTGGACGGGATGATCTGGACGTCTAACCGGTGCGACCCGGATGCTGCGGTGTTGCTGTTCGGCGACCGCGTGGCGCCCGCAGACCTCTTGGTAGCCAGCGTCCGGGCTGGGTCGGACGGGTCGTTCCTTGACGACGTGCGCAGGGCAGGCCAGCGCGGCGACATTTGGATAACGCTATAGCAACGGCTACCACGAACTGAATCGAGTCACTTCACCCGAGCTCTCCTCAATCGCCTTCTACGCGGACGCTTCGTCGGGCTCGATTACGGGCTGGTAGGTGGTCGTCCCGGGACGGATGTTCAGGAAACGGACTCCCTCATCCCCGGCCGTGAACTTGTACTCGGAGTTCTTGCGGATCAGCAGGATGCTTTGCGGACCCATCACCTGATCGTCCATTCGCATCTCGCCTTCAAGCACGTACATGACCTCGTCTTCGGAGTGGCTGTGGAGCTCGGTCGCAAAACCGGGTTCGAAATTCATGATGAAGACGCAGATTCCATCCTTGGCGTGCTCGCCCACGATCTGCGCCCCCGTCCTGTGACCATTCTTGAAGTTCTCGGCCAGCCACGGCGCCTCGTCGACACTCGTGATAGTGATTGAGCTCATATCGCACCTCCCGACGGCGAGAATACCCGTTTCACAGGGGCACCGCACGGAGGTGGACACGCCCGCCGGCACTGTCGGCCACCACCCGATCGAGTAACATTGCCGGCGAGAGCCGCGGCGCCGGGAACGCGAGGAGGGACATCATGAGCGAAGCAAGACAATTCGACAGAAGCGAAGAGAACATCGGCAACGTGCTCATCCTGCAGCACATCAACCTGTGCGTTCCGGACCTGTACCTCGCGACCATCTTCTACGTATCCGGCATCGGCCTGACGCGCGATCCGTATGTCGACTTCGGCGGGCCCATCATGTGGGTGAACGCGGGCGAGCAGCAGTTCCACCTGCTGCAGAACAAGGCCCAGAGGTGGCGCGGCCATATCGGCGTCGTGGTGCCGAATCTCGACGACCTGCGAACCCGCCTCGAACGCGTCGGCAAGACCCTGGCCGATACGGAGTTCGCTTGGCGGGAAGCGGACGGTTTCGTCCAAGTGACATGTCCCTGGGGCAATGACATCCGCGTCTTCGGACCCGACAGGTTCCCGGGCTGCTATCTCGGCATCCCGTACGCCGAGATGCTCGTCGCGCCGGGCACCGCCGAAGGCATCGCGAAGTTCTACGAACGCATCCTGAACACACCCGCAACCGTCACCGGCGACAATGGAGGCCGGCGCGCCGAGGTTTCGATGGGCTTCGGTCAGCAACTCATCTACCGGGAAACCGACGGCGCGATTCCGGAATACGACGGGCACCACATCGCCATCCACATCGCCAACTTCTCCGCGCCACACGCGTATCTCGCCGATCGCGGCCTGTTGACCGAGGAATCGGACCAGCACCAGTATCGATTCCAGGCGGTGGTGGATCCGGACAGCGGCGACACACTAGCGGAGCTTGAGCACGAGGTGCGCAGCCTCAAGCACCCGATGTTCAAGCGCAATCTCGTGAACCGCAATCCCGCCCAGTCGTTCTTCAACTACGTCGAGGGGCGCGACGCGTTCTACCCGGGATAGAACCCGGGTGACTACGTTGATTGCCGAACAGCGTCCAGAATGCGATCAGATCGCTCGACCAGTTCCCGGGCCAAACGACGCAGCACCAGGCGAAAGCAAAGAACCAACACCCCGAACTCAAGCATCGACAGCACGAGGTAGACCGGGAGCGCATGGCCAGCCTCATGCAACGCTTCTTCAACGGCCAGTACGCCCGCGACGATCAGGACCAGGCACACTCCCACCGCAACTTGAGCCACCAACATCGCCAGTACGGCTGACGCACCCGGGTTCACGTTCATCGATGTGAGCGGTACCGCGTACGGATAGCGCATCGACAGCGCACAACCCACTGCGGACGAGACCAGATAAACGACCCCGCCCTGAAACGCCGTCGCGAGAGCATCTGTCGGCGACAGCAACCCCGCGACCGCCATAACGATCAACGCGGCGCCAAAAAGCACAATGAGCTGCGGCAGCAATGCCATGCACTTGCCCAAGAGCAAGATCCTGGGCGACACGCCGGCAAATCGGTAGAGGCGGAATCCATGCCCGTCGTAGGCAAACATGTTGCAGGACAGGTGGAGTGGAACTCCAACGATCATCATGGCCGGGACCATCATGAGCGGCAGCGTCTCCGCATCGAACCGCTCAGGGAACACGACCATTACGGTGAGCGCGAATGCCGACATCAGCGCTGCCGTCTGTACCACCACTTTGCCTTGGACCGAACGCCACCATTGCCGAGAGGTGACTCGGGCGATCAACAAGACGGGCGAACCGAGCGCCAAACCAAGCGCTGGCCACCACCACTCTCGCGCCGTCCTCGCATGTCGTGGATGTGAGGCCAGGGTATCACCGTCCCGGTACCTAGCCAAGGTGCATCTGTAGCTTCTCCGAAGGCTCAATACCGTTACTGCAAGCAGGCTGATCGTCACTATCACCATCGACCAGGGAGCCCCGGAACCGTTCGCTGATCCGCGCGCCACCCAGCTACTTTTCAGCTTTAGCCACTGGCTCGACTCCCCTGTTTCTTCCCGAGCATTACGCTCGACTTCTACAAGGAGATTAGTCTTGGGTACATGATCTGGCGAAGTTGCCACAACCTCGGTCGACTCGAACTGCGACGCATGATCCTGCCGCTGATGCGTCGTGGTCAGGGTGAATATCTGGACGAGCAGGACCAGTGCGATCAACAGGAACCAGCCGAGCACCACACGATGACGCGCCCGCACCATCGCCGACACGATCCAGCCCTGCAACTGGTATAGCAGGGCCGCTACGCAAAGAACCACCGCCAGCGACGCAGGGATGAGAACCACGTTGTAGAAGTCGAGCGCAATTGCGGCTGCAAGGCCCATTCCCGCGAAAGCCGGAACAAAAATGACCGTCGACAATGTCAGTTGCGACAGTGCGAAGTTCAGCAAGAAGACCTGATGGGGCGAGAAGGGCAGGTGTAACAGACTGTCCAGCGGCAGTGCGTCACCTCGTCGCAGGCTTGTCGCCAAACCCATTGCTCGCACCACTACGAAGAACACAATAAAAGTGCCCCAAGCCAATAGTACGATCCCGGGCTTAGCCTCCCGGAACAACGCTATTCCCAAAGCCAAAGTCAGCAGGAACGACAGACATCCCATGATGACCGCCAGACCCGTTGCGAGGACTCCGAGACCTTGGAGGGACGAACCCTGTCTTTGCCACATTCGCTGCCAGAGCTTCCAGCGCAACCACACGGTCGTTCGAAGTTGTACCGCCCAAGTCGATGTCTCCCGGCCCTGACCAGGATTGGAAACTGCCGCGCAGTGGCCTGCAGCTCCCCGTGGCTTCGAGCCTTTGGTCAACATTCGCTCTCGCTGAGCCAACTCAGTTCGGCTCGCATCTCATCCGTCGATCCGACAAGTTGCAAGAACACATCCTCCAGCGGCTTGTCCCCCAACTCTTCCAGTGGCCCCTGAGAAACCAAGCGGCCGCGATCAATAATCCCCACGTGGGTACAGAACCGCTCCACAACATCAAGCACGTGCGACGTGATGAAGACCGTCGAACCACGTTCCATGTATCTGCCGAGGATGTCCCTCATGATCCGTGAACCAACCGCATCCACGCCCTCGAACGGTTCATCGAGGAACAGCAGGCTGGGATTTGGCAAGAGAGCAGCGGCGAGTGCGAGTTTCTTCCGCATCCCGTGCGAATATTCCAGCACAAGCTGTTTGTCGCCCGCGCCCACTTCAAGGACCGAGAGCAGTTCTTCGACTCTACCCGCCACAGTGTCCTCGTTCAGCAGGTAAATCCGCCCAACAAACGTCAGGTATTCACGACCAGTGAGCAGGTCAAACAGCGCCAAGTTCTCCGGTACCACTCCTATGCGGCGTCGCACTGCCATGCTGGTGCCGATATCCGCAACATCTGTCCCAAACAGGCGAATCTCCCCCGCGGTGGGGGCAAGGATGCCTGCGAGCATTTTGATGGTCGTGGATTTGCCAGCGCCGTTGCGGCCCAAGAAGCCGTACAACGTGCCAACCTCCACCCGGAGGTTGATAGAGTCGACCACACGCAGGCCATCGAATTCGCGCGTCAATCCCCGTGTCTCGATAGCAAAACCCGTCGTCATTTGTCCGTCATCTTCTTCGTTCGAGTGCCCCGAAACGTTGTCTTGCAATGCCCCCAGAAGGATCGTAGCAGGTCCAAAGGCGTCGCCAAGCAGAACTTATGAATGTCACGAAGGGGTTGTTTGAACGTCAGCAAACGGCATTTCTGACGGTTCTGTTTTTCGGATCATTGTCTCTGGGTGTTTCGACACTATCGATGGCTCACCCGGACCAATGTCCAGAGGGCGAGACGTGGCTTCTAGATCCAACATCCGAAGCAGGCGACGGATTCTGCGCAACCGGCGTTAACTGCACATTGGTAGTAGAGAAACTTGGCACCCTTGCAGCGACCTTGGGTGTTGCAGCTTGGATACTCAGCCTTATCCCTGCTGGCCAGCCTGCGGCTGTTATCGTAGTTGGTATGTCAGTCGTGACTGCTTTCTTTACAGCTGTGGTTGTTATTGTCTGCCCCTGATCCAATGGACATTTGGGTAAGCAGTTTCGTTTCCAATGAGGTCCCGATTCGTCGGACACCCCGCCGGTCCGAAGTGTTGCGCAGCACTGCCGCAAAGCGCTGGTTGGAGTCCGCTATGGTCATCGGGTATTAGGTGTTGCGGCTGCCGTGCGGTCGATCCAGCGCAGCCTCATCTCCTTCACCGGCAGCTCTAGAGCGTCTGGAAAACGCGCTCCACGTGAACCCTCGTCTCCGGGCTGCCCGCGTGGCTTGGCTCGATGTCCAGCCTCCGCAACACCCGCCCTTCATGTACGGCGTACATCGGGGTGGACGGCCGAGCGAGCGCCGGCTTTTACACCCGGATAGTCTGGACGACGCGGGCGAAACCGGGCGAACGTGGAGCATCCGTTCCTGTTCGTGAATCGGCACCCGCCTCCATCTCTGGAAGTCATAGGAAGAGGATTCAGTATTCCTTCGAGCGCTATGCGCCGCTCGCGCATGGTCCGTACGGCGCGCCGGGTGTGCGTGCGCTTCGCGAAGACGAACTTCCGGCGGGACTGGCTGTACCACGCCATGGTCTCGCTGGAGGCCCGGACCCGCCCGCCACGCCGATAACTTCGTCTGGACCGCGACCACCAAAGAGCTTCCCCGACCGTTGACGCGTGAGGAACAGCCGGCATTTCCCCGTCGCCGGAGGCAAAGGAATGGTTCGCCCTGCTCCCCGACGCAAAGCCTCGATGGGCCAGAATTGCGTCTCTCAATTTCGACAATCGAGAAACGGAGCGAACCAATGACCGAGATTACCCAAGTAGGTGCCAACCTGGCCAAGAAGATCTTCAACCTCACCGGGATGGACAGCAACGGCGAGATCGTCGAGCGGAAGAGGTTGCGGTGCGCGGGACTGCAGTCGTACCAGGCGCGCCTTCCGAAGGGCCGCGTCGTGGCGCCTTGCGGCGACGCACACCACTGGGGGCGGTTGGCGCCGATGCACGGTCGCGATCTGCGCGAGGAACTGCGCCGTCTCGTTGGGGCGGATGAAGCAGTTCGATCTGGAGATCGCGGCGCTGGCGGTGCGGATGCCCGCGGCTCGACGGCTGAGACGCGTCGGTGTTCCGCACCGGGCGGGAGATGGCGGCTTGGCTTGGACTGGTGCCGCGGCAACACTCGACGGGCGGGCGCGCGACCCTGCTCGGGATCAGCAAACGCGGTGAGCGGTATCTGCGCACGCTGCTGATCCACGGTGCTGGCTCGGCAGTGTACGCGGCGGTGCCGAAGACGAATCGGCGCAGTCCCTGGGCGGTCGGGATAAAGGAACGTCGAGGAAACAACGTGGCAGCGGTGGCGCTGGCCGCTTGACAACGCACACTCCGAACAGACGCCCGGGAACGCCACCGCCGGCACCGCGTCAAGGCGCTAAGCGGGGCGAATCATATGTACTTCCAAGAGGGTCTGCTATTCTCCGCGAATCAAACCCGAAACATGGGGAAACAACTGTGACTTCATTGACGAGGGCGTGGGCCGGTTCGCGACGCCAAAACAAGGTCGGCCGTTCAATCCTCGACATGAGCCTCGTGTTGCTGTTGCTGGCGATGCCGGGCACCGGCGGCATCGCGAACGCGCAGGAAGAGGAAGCGGAAGACGACGAAACTGCGGCAGAACAGGACATGGATGTCGACGAGGAGGTCGAGTTGATGGTCGTCACCGGCAGCCGCCTGGCGCGAACGCCTTCGGAACAGTCGCGCAACGTCGTGGTGCTCGACGCGAAGGACATCAAGGCCACCGGCGAACTGACCCTGTATCGCGTCCTCCGGCAACTGCCTCAGAACCTCAACTCGACCAACGCGACCTATGGCTCCAGCATCAACGGCGCCGGGAACAAGACCGGTGCCGCAACCGTGAATCTGCGCGGCCTCGGAAGCGAGTCCACGCTGATCCTGGTGGATGGGCGCCGCGTCGGTTACAGCGGCATCCTCGGCGGCGTCACGGACATCTCCACGATTCCGCTGTCCATGGTGGAACGCATCGAGATCCTGCCGGACGGCGCTTCCGCCGTTTACGGATCCGATGCCGTGGGCGGCGTCGTCAACATCATCACCCGCAAGGACTACGGGGGCGTCGAAGTCGACGTGGACTACGCTCGGCCCCACAAAAGCGGCTATGAAGAGACCCGCGCAAGCATCGCTGGGGGCATGTCCTGGGACGGAGGGCGAGCCAAGCTGGCCTACGAGCGCTATCACGATACCGGTCTCGATTCGTCGCTCCGCGAGTCGATCATCCTCCAGAACCGTTTTGGTGCCGGGCAGAAGAACACCGCGCCCGGACCGCAGATTCGCGTCTGGACCTGGTTTTTCGATGACTCCTGCACGCCGGCGACAGTAATCCTCTGGGGGCTCGACGGCAGACTGCTCACCGGCCAGGAATACGCGGCGCTGAGTCCCGAGGACCAGGCGCGAGCGACCTGCCACAACGACCTCACGCTGCCGTTGGGATTTCAGCACACCGACGACCTGAATTCCATCGATGCGTTCGGCGAGCAGAACTGGGGCGAGGAGGCCGAGGTGGGATTCAGTCTGCGCCCGGAGCAGGCGAATGACGTGGTGAACCTGGGAATCGACCAGGAGATGTCGGAGTTGGGGATCACCCTGCATGCCAACCTTCGGATCGGCCGCAAGGACTCTGGCTCGGACAGCGGCCTCAACGCGCGAAGCGGGACATTGCATGCCGGCAATCCGTACAACCCTTTCGGTCGCCGAGTCAGCCTGACGGGTCTGGCGGTGGACCAGCCGCCGAGCTCGTTCGAGTCCGAGACCAGTGAGCGGTTCATGAACTTGGGCGCCGAAGGCGCGTTGGGCGATTGGAGCTGGCAGATGGAGTACGGGCGATCAAAGCAGGAAATCGACACCACCCGCATCAACGTTCGGGATGCGGCATACGCGCTCGGCATAAACAGCGACGGCGTCAGCGAATCCATCATCGGGCGCAGATCCGGAATCGACCAGGCCGCGTGCGAGGCGCTGCGCGTCGAACTCGGCGGGACGCGCATTGCTTACTCGACTTTCTTCGGCGGAAACTGCACGGTCTATGGCGCACCGCCGGATCCCGTCAACCCGTTCGGCGACATCAGCCGATGGATCATTCCCGACCTGGATGCGGGGTCGGAAAATCAGCAGACGATCTTCGAAGCCGAGATCAGAGGCACCCCGTTCAACATGCCGGGCGGTTCGGTGGCCGTAGTCGCGGGCTTCGAGTCCCGCGAAGACGTGCTCGATTCCTTTTCCGAGTTCAGCAACGCAATCTCCTTCCTCGACCGCCGTTCACCCACCGGGAGTTCAACGTTCAACACGCGGGTCGCCCGCACCAACCGTGCCGTTTTCACCGAAGCGTTGGTTCCGCTGGTCGGGGAGAACAATTCAGAAAGCGGACAGCGCCTGAACCTGGTCCTGTCCGGCCGCCATGACTCCTACTCCGACGCGGACGTGGAATACGGGCAGACCGCGACCGACACCAGCGGGAGGCTCGACGCGGCCGATCCCGGCGGCAAATTCACTTGGCGGGCCGGTCTCGTCTATCAACCTTTCGAGGGTATGCGACTGAAGACCGACCGTTCGACGTCCTTCGTGGCCCCGCAGTTGAACCAGTTGCTGTCCAAGGTCCAGCGCAACAGCGCCGTCTGCCTCTGGCACTACACCGACGATAGCCGCACGCGCATCGGGCAACTCTGCGACAACGTGAGCGAAAACCGTGGCGGCAACGATCAACTGAATCCCGAAACCGCCGATTCGCTTACCTTTTCGGCGGAGTTCGCGCCGCCCGCCCTGCGCGGCCTGTTGCTGAGGGCTGGCTGGAGCGACACGGAGTTCAAGAACCGCATCGTCAAGCTGGGGGTTCCAATCGTTGAACTCAACGACCTGCCTTCCACCGTCGCCTATGACCCCGCCACGGATACCTACGTCGTGGAAAACCGATGGATCAATGCTGCGGCCGTCAATCGCGACGGCGTCGACCTGGAGGTGCGCTACGACTGGCGGGCGGGCGGCAACGACTTCAACTTCACCCTGCGCCGCTCGTACACGAACGGCTACGAGGTGGAGCTGGATCCCTTGACGGGCGTCGTCCATGACCTCGTGACCACGCGCGACGACACCGGGCCGGCGGACACTACTCTAGCTCCGGTTCCGAAGCACAAGACCAGCATGCAGTGGACGTGGACCCGGGGGGCCATGTTCCTTAGCCTGGACATGCAGGCGGCAGAGGATACGACCATAGAGGCCAGGGACACGCAACACTTCGTCACGACGCCGGCAACGAACTACGACATGGTTTTGAGCTACGACTTCGAACAGGGCGGGCTCTTCGGCTCATCCCTGTGGAAGTCTGGCCTGAGCGCCACGCTGACGGTCAACAACCTGACCAACGATTTTTCCTCAACGACGAATGTCAACCCGGAAACGGGCGAGCGGGAGACCTACGTGTTGAACCCCATCTACGAATGGACCCAGGGGCGCGCCTATCGTCTGTCGCTGCACAAGTCGTTTTGAGCACCGGCGCCCAAAAGACAGACTCGCTCAAGACGATGCGCTGCTGAGCGCCTTTTGTCCCGGCCGCGGCCGGGCGGTCGCAGCAGGAAGGCCTGGCGGCCGCATCGGCGGCTGACGGTGCGGTTGCCGGGTGGTGCTGCGCGGGACATGCGAGGCAACGTCGTAACGATTCTCGGACTGCTCCTGACCGCCGCCTGCGGCGGCGGGAGTTCCGGCGGCCAGGCACCACCGGCGCCGTCTCCTCTTCCGCCTCCTCCCCCGATTCGGGGCGAAGCTCGATTCACCGACGTGACATCGGAGTCCAGCATCGACTACCGGCACGGCTATCTGAATCCCACGACGGGATCGGAGCCGGAAGAGTTCGGCGGGGGCGTGGCCAGCGGCGACTTCGACGGCGACGGCTGGATCGACCTCTTCGTTCTGCGAGGCGACATCGGCCCGAACCTGCTCTATCGAAACCTCGGCGGCAACGTGTTCGAGGATGTCGCCGAGGCGGCGGGAGTGGCGTACACGAAAGGTTCGGACCAGAACCATCGACACAGCGGACCCGCATTCGCCGACATGGATGGCGACGGCGACCTCGACCTGTTCGTCGGCGGCATCGAAGGCGATCCGAGCTTCCTGTTCCACAACGAGGGCGACGGCACGTTCACGGACGCGACCGCGGAATCGGGAATCGACACGATAGCCTCCAGGTACACGCTCTCGGCGGCGTTCGGCGACTATGACCTCGACGGGGATCTGGACATGTTCCTCACCCATTGGGGCACGCCGAGGGGCGTCGGGGAGTACGTCAATACCGAGCACCTGTGGAGAAACGACACGCTGCACGGCGTGGTCCGGTTCACCGACGTCAGCCTGGAAGCGGGCATCTCGCCGAGCATCATCTCGCCGGACCCCGTCGAGTCGTTCGGCGGCGCGGGGTTCGACTACACGTTTTCTCCCACCTTCGCGCGCATCGACGATGACCGGTTTCCCGACCTCGTGATCTCGGCGGACTTCCGCACGTCGATGTTCTATCTCAACAACGGCGACGGCACCTTCCGCAACGTCACCGACCGCAGCGTGCTGGTGGATCGCAACGGCATGGGCGCCGCCCTGGGGGACTACGACGCCGACGGCGACCTCGACTGGTTCGTCACCTCCATCTGGAGCCGTCCCGATGCCGACGGCGAGCAGTTCTTCAAGCTGGGCAACCGGCTCTACAACAACGAGGATGGCGTGTTCACGGACGCCACGGACGCCGCCGGCGTGCGCGACGGCGGCTGGGGCTGGGCCGCGTGCTTCGCCGACTTCGACAACGACACCGACCTGGACATCTACCACACCAATGGCTGGATCGAGCCGTTCCCGCCGGATCACTTCGACATGGACGCGAGTCGACTGTTCGTGGCGGCCGGTGACGGCACGTTCAGCGAACAGGCCGCGAACGCAGGGATCGCGGATCGCGAACGCGGCTACGCGGCCGTGTGCGCCGACTTCGACAACGATGGCGACGTGGACGTGTTCCAGGCCCACCGCAACGCCGAGAACGCGGCCACCCTGTGGCGCAACGACACGGCGGGCAACCACTACCTGCGGGTGCGCCTCGCCGGTCTGCCTCCGAACACGGAGGCCACCGGCGCCCGAATCCGGGCGACGGTCGGCGAAAAGGAACTGCTGCGCGAGATCGTTATCGGCAGCAACTACACGTCGCAGAACCCGACGGTGCAGGTGTTCGGCTTGGGGCAAGCATCCATTGTCGACCGGCTCGTCGTGGAATGGCCCGACGGCCGCGAGACCACCCGCGCGCAGGTCGCCGCCGGCCAGACGCTGGTTCTGGAGCATCCCGACTTGTGAGCACTGGTGGGCCTTGGGGGAGAAGACATGGCGCACGCCTTGAGGTGCGGCAGGTTCCGCGGCGCGGGTCCGACGCTCCGCTCCTCGAAGAGAGCCGCGTGGCATACTCGCGCTCCGGCGATTCACAGCAGGCGGACTTCATGGGTAGCAACGTCACAGGTACGGCATTGAAGCGCGGCGCGCGTACCGGCGTCCGTCGGATCGGTCGGACCGTCCTCCCGTTGCTTGTCGCCGCGAGCGCCTTCGGCGCGGAATACCGGATCGTCGGCGACCTCGGCGAGGCGGTCATGGAAGGAGAGGTCGTCCTCACCCGCTCCACCGCTGTCCTTGGATCAAGCGTGGAAGTGGCGAGCGCGCCGATCACCGACGGGCGATTCGAACTCGTCGGCGAAGTGGTCGACATGGGCCGCGTCTCCCTTTCGGCAAAGGACGCCGACGGCAACTCCGGCGGCAGCGCGCAGTTCATCCTGGAACCCGGCGAGACCCGCATCACCCACGGGGGACGGGTAGCTGGATTGATGGCGGACGGCGGACACTACACCAAACGCCTGGTCTCGGTCTGGCGTGACACCGAGGAGTACCGGAACGTCCTGGGGGACTACTCCAGGGTGATGGATGAGAAGGCCGACATGGAGGAGGGCCCCGAGCGCGACGCGCTCACGGACGAAGCCGTGAAGCTCTACAACGAGTTGACAGGTATTCGGCGAGACGCCCTGCGCGCCATAGCCCTCTCCGACGGCGATCCGCTGGCCAGCTTGTTCGCGATCGAGATGGGCGGACTGTCCGGGACCGAGGCACTCGGCCGCCTGGATCAACTGCAGCCGCTCGACGCGCTGCCGAAAACGACGATCAACTCGCTTCGAGCCCGGATCGAGACCGGTATCCGCATGAGGGAGACGGCGCAAACGGTCCAGGTGGGCAGCCAGATCAAGAACTTTTCGGCGCCGGGACTGGACGGCAAGACTTACGCCCTGGAAGACTCGCTCGCAAAAAACAAGATCGTCCTGATCGAGTTCTGGGCGTCCTGGTGCGGTCCGTGCCGGACCGAGGTGCCGACCCTGAAGACCGCGCTCGCGCAATACGGGGAACGCGGTTTCGACATCTTCGCCTTCTCGCTGGACGACAACCGGGAAGATTGGGAAGTCGCCTCCGAAGAGGACGGCATCACCTGGATCAACACCTGCGATTTCAAGGCCTACGACAGTCCCGTTCCCGCGCAGTTCGGCGTCCTGGCCATACCGATGAACGTCATCGTGGACGCCGAAGGGGTGATCCTCGGCAAGTACTTGCGCGGCGAGCGGCTGCTCGAAACACTGGAGGAACTGCTGCCCGACAAGAGCTGAGAGAGCCTTCAGCCCCGGGAGCGCGAGGGTGTCCCTCGCAAAGAAGGAAAACTTCCCCGAACGCTGACGCGCAAGGAAGTGCTGGCGTTTTCCCCACCGCCGGGGCAAGGGCGATTCGGGCCAAGCTAGGCGGCGTCATCGGCGAATCGCCGTACGGGTGTCGCAATGGACATGCGTAACACAACAGTAGTGGCGACACTCGGATTGCTGCTCGCCGGCGCGTGCGGCGGCGGGGGATCGAGCGGCACCGCGTCGCCCGCGCCGCCCCCTGCGCCGCCGCCGGCACCTCCCGCCCCGCTTCAGGGCGAAGTTCGATTCACCGACGTGACAGCGCGGTCCGGCATCGACTACCGGCATGGCTACCTGGATCCCACGGGGTCGGAGCCGGAAGAGTTCGGCGGCGGCGTGGCGAGCGGCGACTTCGACGGCGACGGGTGGGTAGACCTTTTCATTCTGCGCGGCGACATCGGCCCGAACCTGCTCTATCGAAACCTGGGCGACAACGTGTTCGAGGAAGTCGCCGAAGCGGCGGGCGTGGCGCACACCAGGGGTTCGGACCAGAACCATCGGCACAGCGGACCGGCCTTCGCCGACATGGACGGCGACGGCGACCTCGACCTGTTCGTGGGCGGCATCGAAGGCGACCCGAGCTTCCTGTTCCATAACGAGGGCGACGGCACCTTCACGGACGCGACCGCGCAATCCGGCATCGACACCGTCGCCTCCAAGCACACGCTCTCGGCGGCGTTCGGCGACTACGACCTCGACGGGGATCTGGACATGTTCCTCACCCATTGGGGCACGCCCCGGGGTGTCGGCGAACCCGTCAATACAGAACACCTGTGGCGCAACGACACGCAGCACGGCGTGATCAGGTTCATCGACGTGAGCCTGGAGTCCGGCATCTCGCCGAGCATCATCTCGCCCAACCCGTACAAGTCGCTCGGCGGCCCGGGGTACGACTACACGTTTTCTCCCACTTTCGCGCGCATCGACGATGACCGGTTCCCGGACCTCGTGATCTCGGGGGACTTTCTCACGTCGATGTTCTATCTCAACAACGGCGACGGCACTTTCCGCAACGTCACCGACCCCAACGTGATAGTGGATCGCAACGGCATGGGCACCGCCGTAGGGGACTACGACGGCGACGGCGACCTCGACTGGTTCGTCACCTCCATCTGGAGCGAGCCCGACGAAAACGGCGAGCAGCTCTTCGAGCTGGGCAACCGGCTTTACAACAACGAAGCCGGCGTGTTCGCAGACGTCACCGACGCCGCCAACGTGCACGACGGCGGCTGGGGTTGGGCCGCGTGTTTCGCCGACTTCGACAACGACACCGACCTCGACATCTACCACACCAACGGCTGGAGGGTGCCGTACGAGCCGGATCACTTCGACATGGACGAGAGTCGGCTGTTCGTTGCCGCGGGCGACGGCACGTTCGGCGAACAAGCTGCGGACGCCGGAATCGCGGACCATGAACGCGGCTTTGCGGCCGTCTGCGCCGACTTCGACAACGACGGCGACGTGGACGTGTTCCAGGCCCACCGCAACGCTGAGAACGCAGGAACCCTGTGGCGCAACGACACGGCCGGCAACCATTACCTCCGAGTGCGACTGGTCGGCCGGCCTCCGAACACGGAAGCGGCCGGCGCACGAATCCGGGCGACGGTCGGCGAAAAAGAACTGCTGCGCGAGATCGTTATCGGCAGCAACTACACGTCGCAGAACCCGACGGTGCAGGTGTTCGGCTTAGGGCAAGCACCGGTTGTCGAGAGGCTCGTCGTCGAGTGGCCCGACGGCCGCGAGACGACGCAGACGCAGGTCGCCGCCGGACAGACGCTGGTCCTGGAGCATCCCGACCTTTGACTGCGGGTTTGTCCGGCGAGTTGCTGCGCGTCAAGACGAGACGCGGATAGCGCGACCCGGAGTTCGCAGCAATTAGGCGTTGGCACGCGCCAGCGGACTACGCAACACCTGTCCCGACGCCGCGCCGGTGTGCTCGTTGTTGCGCAGCATCACCTGGCCGTTGACGACCGTCGCGGCGATGCCGTCGGCGGTCTGCTTGTAGCGCATCGAGCCGCCCGGCAGATCGCGCTCGACGGTGGGCAGCCGGGGTCCGACGGTTTCCGGATCGAACACGAGCAGGTCCGCGGCGAGCCCGACGCGCACCAGGCCGCGGTCATACAGGCCCCACTGCCTGGAAATGTCGTATGTCAACAGGCGCACCGCTTCTTCCATCGTCAGCTTCTGCTCGGCGCGCACCCAATGGCTCAGGACGTGGCTTTGCAGCGAACTGTCCATGAGCTGCGCGACGTGGGCGCCGGAGTCCGACAGCGTCACCACCGTGTGCGGGTGCTTCATGATCTCCAGCACGTGATCCTGGTTCAGATTCGTCGCAGGACGCCGCCACAATGCCTTGAGGTCGGTTTCGAGCGCGAGATCGATGAAGAGCTCCGCGGGGTGGACGCCACGCTCGGCGGCGACGTCCGACATTCGACGCTGATCGGCATCGACCAGCGTGTCCATGATGAGTATCCGGTCCCAGTCCGGCGGACGCGTGTCGAGGCCGCCGAAGGAGTTGCGGAACGCCTTGCCTTGCGGATTGTCGGCGATGCCGAGAAGTTTGGCCCGGACGGCCGGACACTTAAGTCTGATCTTCTGCTGCTCGAGCGGCAGCGCCCGAATCTCACGCCAGTGATCCCAGGTGTCGAAGGGCGTGCGCGCCTCGAAGCTGAACATGACGTCCAGCGTGCGCGAATGCGCCTGGGCGAACATGCGTCCGCCGCTGGCGGCGACTTCGTCCAGCAGCGCCAGCTTTCCGCGCCAATAGGGCTCCCCCCCATCGCCGGCGGCCACGCCCCATGTCATGGGCACGCCGGACTCGATGCTGAGCTGCCTGATGCGATCATGGTAATCGCGAGTTCCCTCGGGATCCCCGACGGTGATGTCGCCGGCGATCTCGAACACGCCGGCGCCGGTTTCGCCCATGGCGTTGACGATGGCGCGAACCTCGCTCCAGTCGGAAACCGCGCTCGCCACCGGCTTGTCGGTAAACAGGCGATGGGTGCGCGAGGTCGAGAATCCGATCGCGCCCGCGCGCACGGCTTCCTGCACGATCCGGCACATGGCGGCGAGCTCGTCTTCCGTCGCCTGTTCGGTGAACGCGCGTTCGCCCATGACGTAGGTGCGAAGCGCCGAGTGGCCGATGTACCCGGCGTAGTTGATGCCTTTCGGCACGGCCTCCACCGCATCCAGATAGTCGGGATACGTCTCCCAGGTCCACTTGATGCCTTCCTGCATGGACTCGCGGGCGATGTCCTCGGCCCGCTCGAGGTTTCTGATCGCGAGGTCCTGCTTTTCCTCTGGACATGGCGCGAGGGTGAACCCGCAGTTGCCCATCACCACGCTGGTGACGCCGTGGTAGCAGGAAGACGAGCCGATGCGATCCCAGAACACCTGGGCGTCCATGTGGGTGTGGCCGTCAATGAAGCCGGGGGATACGACGTGGCCCTCCGCATCGATGGTCTCGGCGCCATCCTCGAGGATGCGGCCGATCAGCGCGATCTTGCCGCCTGAGATCCCGACGTCGGCATGGAACGCAGGCGCGCCCGAGCCGTCTATGATGGAACCGTTCCTGATGACCAGATCGTATGGCATCGCTCCCCCTCCTGCTGTTCTATTCCCTGTTTCCTGTTTCCTGCTTCTCGTACTTCTTTACTGCGCGACTTGCGCGAGCGGCCCGCGCAACACCCGGCCCGGCTGCGCGCCGGTGTGCTCGTTGCCGCGCAGCAGCACCTGACCATTGACGATGGTCGCGGCGATCCCCCGCCCGGTCTGCTTCAAACGCATCTCTCCCGCCGGCAGGTCATGCTCGACCGTGGGCATGTTGCCCCCGATGGTCTCCGGATCGAACACCAGGATGTCCGCGGCGAGACCCATCCGCAAAAGCCCCCGATCATGCAGGCCCCATCGCGTCGCCGGCTCGTAGCTCAACATGCGCACCGCTTCTTCCAGCGTCAGTTCCTGCTTCTTCCGCACCCAGTGGCTGAAAACGTGCGTCTGCAGCGAGCTGTCCATGATCATGCCGACATGGGCGCCCGAATCCGAAAACGTCACCACCGTATGCGGATGCCGCATCATCTTCAGCACGTGATCGTCGTTCTCGTTGGCGGTGGCGCTGCGCCAGAAGAGCTTGAGGTCGTGCTCGAGCGCGAGGTCGATCAGGAGTTCGACGGGCTTCACGCCGCGTTCGGCGGCGACGTCGGCAAAGGACCGATGTTCGCCCTCCACCGTGTCCATGATGAGCAGCCTGTTCCAGTTCGGCGGTCGAGCCGGGCTGACGCTGCCCCAGGCGTTGGGGAACATCTTGCCGCCGGGGTTGGTGGCGATGTCGACGAGCTTGGCCCTGATGGCCGGACACTTAAGCTTGACCTTCTGTTCTTCGATAGGCAGCGACCGGACTTCGCGCCAATGGTCCCAGCCGTCGAACGGCGTGCGGGACTCGAAGCTCTGGAGCAGGTTCAACGAGCGCGAGTGCACCTGGGCGAACATGTTCCCGCCGGCCGCCGCCACGTCGTCCAGCAACCGAAGGTAAGTGCGCCAGTCCTGGGGTTCGCCCGGGCCGCTGATGAGCCCCCATGTATAAGGCACGCCGGACTCGACGGCGAGCTGCAACTGGCGGCCGAAATAGTCGTCTTTCAGGACCGGATCCCGATAGGTCTGCTCGCCGGCCATCTCGAAAACGCCTGCGCCGGTCTCGCTCATCGCGTTGACGATGGCGCGGACCTCGCTCCAGTCGGCGATGGCGCTGGCCACCAGCTTGTCGCTGTAGAGCGTATGAATGCGCGACGTCGAGAATCCGATCGCGCCGGCGAGGACGGCTTCCTGCACGTTGCGGGCCATGGCGGCGAGTTCGTCCTCGGTCGCCTGCTCGGTGAATGCGCGCTCGCCCATGACGTAGGTGCGAAGCGCCGAGTGGCCGATGTATCCGGCATAGTTGATGCCCTTAGGCAGGGCGTCCAGGGTATCGAGGTAGTCGGGATAGGTCTCCCAGCTCCACTTGATGCCGGCCCGCATCGACTCGGGGGAGATGTCTTCGGCCCGCTCGAGATTGCGGAACACCAGCTCCGCCTCCTCTTCCCGCGCCGGGGCCAGCGTGAATCCGCAGTTGCCCATGACCACGCTGGTGACGCCGTGGTAGCACGAACAGGAACCCAGCTTGTCCCAGAAGACCTGGGCGTCCATGTGGGTGTGGCCATCGACAAAGCCCGGCGATACGACATGGCCTTCGGCGTCGATAGTCTCCTCACCGGACTCGCGGATACGGCCGATCATCGCTATCTTGCCGTCCCTGATTCCCACGTCGGCCTGAACGGCAGGCGCGCCCGAGCCGTCGATGACGGAACCGTTCTTGATCACCAGGTCGTACTGCATCTCTGGGCCTGCGAGGTCCTTTACCGAACGGGTTAGCTTATCACCAGCCGAAGGCGGTTCAATCGGTCGAGGAGATCGTCGAAGTTTGACGTCAGGTTGCCGGCGTGGGTTTTGGCGAGTCCGGGACCGTTCTTCCGCCGTCCTTTCAAGTCCGCTGAAGCATCGAAACGCGCTTGGATCATTGACAGGGTGCTGTCGATGGTGTACCTAAACCGTGCAGTTACAAGAGAGGGCACCGTCGGCGTGGCATCCGCTGGCCGGCGAGTGGTGTAACAACCACCCCCCGGGGATGCAACGTCTTTCGGTTCCTTTTTGAAACCGAAGAGTGGGGGAATGAATGACTACTGATTCCATGAACTGGCGACAGTTCAGCATTGCGGCATTGGCCGCGTTCGGCATGGCGTTCTGCCTGCCGGCGACCGCCCAGTCCGACGAAGAAGCGGACGATGCGGAAGACGAGGAGATGGTCGAGGAGATCATCGTCACCGCCACGTATCGCGACACGATGCTGATGGACACGCCGATGTCCATCTCGGCCATCACGGACGTCGAGATCGAGATGCGTGGCGTCGAGGACATACAGTCGCTGTACCTGTCGATACCCGGCCTGAACTACGGCGTCGCCACGCAGACGTACCACAGGGTAAACGCGAGGGGCATCGACTCCCTGGCGTGGGGCGACACGGGCGCGGTGTCGACGTACGTGGACAACCTGCCCATAGCGGGCTACGACGGTTACCGGGCGCCGCTGGCGCCGAACTTCGACCTCGAGCGCATCGAGGTGCTCCGGGGTCCGCAGGGGACGCTCTACGGCGAAGGCTCCGTGGCGGGAACCATCCGCTACATCACCAAGAAGCCGAGTCCCGAAGGCTTCGACTACTCCTTCACCGCGAAGGCCTACAAGATGCAGTATTCCGGCGACCCGGGGCACCGCATCGACGGCATGGTGAATCTCCCGCTAGGGGAGCGGTTGGCGGCGCGCATCACCGGCTTCTCGCGCTACAGGGCGGGGCTCATCGACCGCGTGAGCGGAGGCCTGCAAGTCATCGAGGAGGATGTCGACTATATCGACGACGGAGGCTTCCGCGCGCAGATCGCCTGGTATCCCGGCGACTCCGTCTCGATCAACGCGTTGGCCTATTACGTCGGAAGCGATGTCGGCGGACCGGGGATCACCTTCCACTGCTTCCGGGACCATCGTCCCGTGACTCCAACGCTCTCTCAAGGCGATCGGGAGCGGAACCCCCAGATTCCGCGGTACATGAACCCCGAGGATTGCGAAACCGGTTCGAACGGCACCTACGACGGCAAGACCGCAAAATGGAAGGCCGGGCCGGAAAGTCTCTACCAGACGCACCTCGCCGCCCCGAACGCCGTCAGCGGCGGCGCGTCCAAGACCTGGATCTACAACCTCAGCCTCGAATGGGAGGGACCGTGGGCGGACCTGACCGCGACCACATCGGTCTACGACCACCAGATCCGGTGGACGGGCGAGCGGGCACCCCGCTTTGTCGTGGATCAGGGTCTCGACCGGGAGATCGATAGAATCTGCGCAGAAGTCGTAGGTTGCGCGCCCCACGCGCTACACAACGAAGTCGGCACGTGGGTCTGGCAGGCGACCGACCGCACTTCCCAGGAGATCCGCCTGGTCTCCAACTGGGATCGCCGTCTGCAGTGGTCCATCGGCGTCTACGGCGCGGACACCGTCATCGCGCCCACCGACGACCATTACGGGGCGGGCAATTGCCCCGACCACGTCACCTACAAGGCCCCGGATATCGAGTGCGGCAGGTGGGCGCTCGCGTTCGACCCCGCCGTGTCGATCCAGCATCAGCAGGCGATCATACGGGAACTGAACAAGGGTCCCGGCCGTCCCGACGGGATTTCATATCGATCCCGGGTGGAGGCGGCCGCTTTCGGCGAGGTGAGCTACCGCCTGACCGATTCGTTGGAGTTGCTTGCCGGTATACGGTACGCCGAAATCGAGACCGGCGTGGATATCGGCCCGACTGGTGTATGGGTGTCGCGAGCCGACGCGAACTCGGTCAACGTGTACTCCACCGACAAGGCCGACGCGCCCAAGTTCACCGTCAAATGGCGACCCACGGACGACATGATGATCTACGCCATGTGGGCGAGCGGTTTCCGCGCCGGCTCCCTGAACCACCGGATGGGCCAGCGCGTCGTGGAGTTCGACGAACTGCGCCAGCGCGGCATACCCGGCGCCGAGGACCTGTATCACCTCGCCCAGCGCTACCTGAGCGCGGGCGGCGACCGGATGGACACCTACGAGCTCGGCATCAAGGCGGACGTCCTGGACGGGCGGATCAGCTTCACGGCCAACGCGTACCTGATGGACTGGACAGACGCCCTGATCTTCACCGACGCCAGGTTCGATGAGCTCAAGGACCCCGCCACCGGGGCGGTCGTGTCCAAGATCGACTCCATACCCGGCCTGCTCAACGCCGGCGCGGTTCAGACCGCCGGTTTCGAATTCGAGGCGCGCGGCCAAATCACCGACTCGTTGAGCTTCCAGCTGACCGGCGAATATGTCCCGAAAGCGGAAAACGAAGTAGAGATTCGTCCGGGGAACACCCCGGGCGTGCGAACGACCGTGCCGGGCTGGGCCACATACCCGCCGGGCCACCGCATGCGCGGCACCCCGCTGTACGGCATATTCGGCTCGCTGTCCTATGATTTCGACTTGATGGGCTACGATGCCTTGTTGCGTTCGGATGTCGTCATCCGCGGCCCCAAGGTGTTCCGGACAATCGCCAACAAACGACCGACGCCCACCTGGGAGACCATCGGCCTGAAGCTCCTGCTGAGCCGCGACAACTACCAGTTCGGCGGCTACATCGAGAACATCCTCGATCATCCGGCCCCGTCCAACATCGGCGACGGCGGATATGTCGGCTGGCACCATCCGAGAACGTTCGGCGTGCAGGTGAACTACAACCTGTAGCGCTCACCGTTTCGTCGAGTTGACCCTCACAGCCCGCACCGTAAAGGTGCGGGCTGTTTTTTCGTGGAACTCACCGAGTCGTCGCTGTGCTTTCAAGAAATTGCGCGAAGCATGGTCGCGAGTTCGACCAGGCCAATGCCTTCGATCAACGGCGTGATCGGGAATCGATCATCACCGGCGTGAACAACAAACGCGCGGGCCGGCTTCAGGTCCTGGTAGGCGGCATGGAAACCGCGACTGACTTTGGGCGCCAGCGACCGCTTGATCTCAACGGCCCACATCTCCCCGCTGCCAAACCCGATGATCAAATCGATCTCCGCTCCACCGCTCGTTCGATAGAACGACGCTGTGGCTGGCCAACGCAGCGCGGCCACTAGGGTTTCGATCACAAAGCCTTCCCAGCTTTGGCCGACGACCGGATGTCCGGCCAGCGCCTGCAAAGACAGAATACCTAAAAGTGAGTGAACCAAACCGCTGTCTCGCACGTAGATCTTCGGCGACTTCACCAGGCGTTTGCCGACATTTGCGACGAGCGGCGGCAAGCGCCGAACGAGCAACAGGTCGACCAGGAGATCGATGTAGCGCGTCACCGATTGCGGACTGATATCGAGCGCATGGGCAAGTGCGGATGCGTTGAGCAGTCCGCCTTGGCGGTGCGCCACCATGGTCCAGAGTCGCTCGAGGGCAGTGGCTGGAACGCGCGGACCGAACGTGGCGACGTCCCGCTCAAGGTACGTCCTGACGAAATCCTTGCGCCACGCCAGGCTCGACGCGTCATCGCTGGCGAGATAGCTCAACGGGAAACCGCCTCTCAGCCAAAGGCGGTCGCGCGCGGCTCTATCGGCTTCCACTTCCAAGGGCGTGAACGGCGTCAGGTCGAGATAGGCGATGCGGCCAGCGAGGGATTCACCGGATTGGCGCAGCAGGTCGATGGAAGCCGAACCGAGAACGAGGAACCGACCGACGCCCCTGCCGTGCCGCCGAGCCCGATCAATGACGCCGCGAAGCGTCTGGAAGATTTCGGGGGCGCGATGTATCTCGTCCAGTATGACAAGTCGGTCACCGACGCTGTCGAAAAAAAGCACCGGCTCTGAAAGACGGCTCCTGTCGTCGCGATCTTCGAGGTCGAGGTAGACAGCGTCACCATCATCGCCGACATCAAGCGCCAAGGTCGTCTTGCCAGATTGCCGCGGACCGATGATGGCGACTGCGGCTTGCGAAGCCAGAGCGGCCAAGAGATCATGACGAGCGACTCGAGGAATCATATTCGTGCATTTTTACCATACCTTGGACAATTTACAA
>CAZFGB010000121.1:0-4916 GCA_964518405.1 uncultured Pseudomonadales bacterium
GCTTGGCATCCTAATCCCCCCGTCGGTCATCCTGGTGATCTACGCGGTCATCACCGAGCAGTCCATCGGCAAGCTGTTCCTCGCCGCTCTCGTGCCGGGAGTTATCGCCGTGACCGGCTATGCTGCGGCGATCGGCGTCTACGTCCGATTGCATCCGGAGGCAGGTCCAGCCGCAAGACCGTTGCCGTTCGGCGAACGTGTCCGCAGCATTGGCAAGGTGTGGCCGGTACTGGCCATCTTCCTCGCGGTCATTGGCGGAATTTACCTCGGCGTGTTCACGCCCACGGAAGCCGCAGCGATCGGGACCGCGGCGATCGGCATGGTCGCGCTCGCCTCCGGGCGGATGCGTTGGGCCGCCTTCTCGGACAGCCTGCTCGAGACCGCCAAGGCGACGGGGATGATCTTCCTCATCCTGATCGGCGCCGAGGTCTTCAACGCTTTCCTTGCGCTGACCGAGATTCCCTCGGCGTTGGCCGACGCGCTCGCGTCTTCGGGGCTGGCGCCGGTGGCGATCCTGGTCGGCATCCTGCTGGTCTACCTCGTTCTAGGCTGCGTGATGGACAGCCTGGCCATGATCCTGCTCACGGTGCCCGTCTTCTTCCCGCTCGTGACGGGGCTGGACTTCGGCTACACGGAAGAGGAGATCGCCATCTGGTTCGGTGTCATGGCGCTCATCGTCGTCGAGATCGGTCTGATCACCCCGCCGATCGGCCTGAACGTCTACGCGATCAACGCGATGGATCGGAGCGTGACGCTCTCCGAGTCGTTCAGGGGCGCGGTTCCGTTCCTGATGAGCGGACTCGCGCTGCTCGCGATCATCCTGTCGGTGCCGGGGGTCTGCCTCTGGCTCGCGGGGCTAGTGTAAGGTTCTCATCGCGGCTTTCGCGGAGAGCGGGGTGTGGAAATCGAAGAGCCTGATCAGCTAGCCGAAGTAGCCACCGGTCCTGACGCGAGGATCCCGGTGCCGCTTGCGGCGGGCCTGGGCCTGCAGCTCGCCGCTCTCGTGCTTCCGGGCGCGGTGCTGATTCCGACAATCGTATTCCGCAGTGCCGGCCAGCCCGAGGACATCCTGCTCTGGGCGGTATTCGCCTCGGTCGTGGTCTCCGGCGCGGCCACGGCCCTGCAGGCGCTGCGCGTCGGGGGGCGTTTCGGCGCGGGCTACCTCATCGCCACTGGAGCTTCCGGGGCCGCCATCGCGGTCAGCATCGCTGCGCTCGAAGCGGGCGGTCCGGCCCTGCTCGCCGCGCTGGTGCTCGCCATGGCGCTGCTGCAGTTCGCCTTCTCCGCCCGGCTCGCGCTGTTCCGGCGCATCCTCACGCCCACGGTGACGGGAACGATCATCATGTTGACCCCGGTCACGGTGATGCCGGTAATCTTCGAGCAGTTGAACAACGTGCCCGAGAGCACGGCGCCGGTCGGCGGTCCCCTGAGCGCGGGGGCGACCCTGGCGGTGGTCGTCGGCATCATGCTGAAGGCCCGTGGCGCGCTGCGTCTTTGGGCACCGATCATCGGCATCGTCGCCGGGTCGCTCGTCGCGGCCGCGTTCGGCTTCTACGACACGGGCCGCATCGCGAGTGCGCCGTGGATTGGTTTCCCCAAGCCGGCGTGGCCCGGAATCGATCTCGAGTTCGGGGCTGCCTTCTGGACGCTGCTGCCGGCATTCCTGTTCATCACCGTCGTCTGCACGATCCAGACCATCAGCGGTGCCGTGGGGGTTCAGCGCGTGTCGTGGAGCAGGCCAAGGGCGGTCGATTTCCGCGCCGTCCAGGGCGCGGTAGCGACCGACTCGACGGGCAACCTGCTGTCGGCGCTGGCGGGTACCATGCCCGTGGGCATCCGCCCAACGGGTACGTCGATAGTCGAGATCACCGGGATCGGCGCCCGAACCATCGGCGTTGCCTCGGGTGCGCTGTTCGTCGCGCTGGCCTGCCTGCCCAAAGCCCTTGCCGTGGTAGTGGCCATACCGGGCCCGGTCACCGCTACGTTCATCACGATCATGATGGCGACGATCTTCATCGTCGGCGTGAACGTGATCGTTCAGGACGGGATCGACTTCCGCAAGGGTGCCATCGTGGGCATCGCGTTCTGGACCGGCGTCGGCTTCGAGAACGGCGTCGTGTTCCCGGACTTCTTCGCCGCCCTGACGGGTGGCACCCCGCTCAACGGCATGATCGCGGGCGGCGTGCTCGCCATCGTTGCGACGCTGTTCGTGGAACTGACGAAACCGAGGCGAAGCAGGGTCGAGGTGGCGTTCGACCGTTCGGCGCTGCAGGCGATCCGGGCGTTCATGGTCGGCTTCGCCTCGCGCTCGGGCTGGGACGAGCGGATGGCGGCGCGCCTCGATGCGGTCAGCGAAGAGACCCTGCTGACGCTTCTGGACGAGGACCAGAACGCTCCGGGAATGGCGCTGCGCAGGCTGCTTGTCGTTGCGCGCCGCGAGGACGGCGGCGCGACGCTCGAGTTCGTCGCCTCGCGAGGCGAGGAAAACCTGCAGGATCAGATCGCGGTGCTTGGCGAGGCCAGCGCCGGCGATGTGCTCGAGCGCGAGGTATCGCTTCGCCTGTTGCGTCATCTCGCGGCCTCGGTCCGGCACCAGCAGTACCACGACACGGATGTCGTGACCGTTCGTGTGGAACCCCCCGAGACGAGTACTGCGGGCGAACGATAACGGCATCGCTGATGACGAAAGCGCTGTCGGGTTGCCGCTAGTAATGCTGACGGGCACGCTGGACCAAGTCGCGACGGATGTCATGGCGATAGACTTCGAAACCCCGCAGCCCTGACGGAACCGCAATGCGGCCTACGAGCCACGATGTTCGCTACGAGGCAGACGAACGGCCTCCATTCCTGCTCACCGTAGGTCTCGGACTGCAGTACACCGTCGTCGCACTCGCCACCGTCGTGATTTCCGGTCGATCCAGGGTGCCATCAACGCGGACGGCCTCGGCAACCTCCTGTCCGGCCTCGGCGGGACCGTTCCCAATACGACCTACGGAAACAGCATCGCGAATCGCTGAACTGACCGGTGTCGGCGCACGGTCCGTCGGCGCGGAAGTGCCCCTTCGGCTGCTGCGCCATTACGCCACGTCCGTGCGCCACCAGCAGTACCACTGTACCGAGATCGCGACGATCCGGGTGGAACCGCAGGGACCGCTTGAACACTAGGCAACCGCCACGGAACCCGGTCCGCACGTTGACGCTACGCAGACAGCCACATAGCCTTCAGGTTGGGATCACAGCAGGCAGACAAGATGTATTTTGCGGTTTTTGCCATGGACAAGTCGGGAACGGCCGACTTGCGAAACACGCATTTCGACGCTTTCCGCGAGTATCTCCACAACCATCCGGACCACCCGGATGTGGTGGTGCACCACGGGGGCCCGATCCTCTCCGACGACGGGAACACCATGGTCGGAACCCAGCTTGTGCTCGAGACGTCATCGCTCGAGGCGGCTCGGGCCTTCGTTTCAGACAGCCCCTTCGGCCGGGTGGACCTGTACGCGGAACTCCAAGTGCATCCTTGGAACTGGATGACCGGGAGCCCGGGGTAGCCGGACCCGACCCCGCAGCGCGCGCGAATGACGGGATAGAAACCGCACCGACGGTACGGCCCCCAGCCGCTTCGCCCCGCACGACCGCGTGAATTACGACTGACAATCCCCGAAAGAGGGGACCGGACGCACTCGTGCCTACAGGCGAAGGCACTGGGTTCGTGTCGTTCAGGGACACACGGATTGCCGAACTGGTAGCGG
Source organism: uncultured Pseudomonadales bacterium (assembly GCA_964518405.1). Lineage (GTDB taxonomy): Bacteria > Pseudomonadota > Gammaproteobacteria > Pseudomonadales > Azotimanducaceae > VXNE01. The sequence continues at coordinate 3,753 of CAZFGB010000121.1, forward strand.
CCGAGAGCGTTCGTGTTGTCGACCCAGTCTTGCGTCGGGGTGCGCCCATGGATGTCCTCCACCTCCGGACTCCGGCCAGAGGAAGTCTCGTCATTTCCTTGCGAGACAAAGCGCCAACTGAGACACAGAGTTTCGTTACCCGGCGCGCGGGAGAATTTCGCCGGGGTGTGGGACGGAAATTGCGTGTGTCTCCGGTTGGGAAGAGGGGACTGGAGCGGGTCAATCCGCCCGCACGACTTCCAGCAGGCCGTCGGCGATCAGCAGTTCCGCCGCCGCGAGCACGGCCTCGGCCACGCGTGCGGGATCGGCCTCGTTGGCGCTGGCGATGCGCCGGGAAATCGCGCCCAGGGTTTCGCTCTCGGCATAGTGCGCAAGGCTTGCGACGAGTCCGCTGACCGGTAGTTCGTCGCGGCCGGGTCCGTCGATGACATAGCCCGGTTCGAAGCGCCCGTCGCCCAGAACCATGTCCCGCCGTACGTCAATACCGGCGGCCTTCCGCACGCGCGTGCTCGCCACCGGCTGGGTGCGCCGCGCCCGCCGGGCAGCGGTCTCGGCATCCAGCGCGCGCCGGAAGGATTCCGGCAGGACGCCGTGGCGCAGCACGGAGCGTTCGTAGCCGGCGGCGGTCTGTCCGGATACGGCGCGGACGAACGCGGCGCGCGGCGCATCGTCCGGAGACCCGGAAATCCGTCGCGCCTCCCAGAAGTAGGAGTCTGCGGTCCGGTTCGATGCGTAGAACAGCTTCGCCAGTTCCCGGAAGTGCGCGTACTGGTTGGTGTAAAGGCGCTCATAGGCGGCGCCCGCAGCCGCGCGCATGCGGGGCTCCGATAGCGCCGTTGTGACGTAAGCCGCCGCCAGGTGCGCGCCGCTCACGGCGAGATGCACGCCTGTCGAGAACAGCGGATCAATGAAACATGCGGCGTCGCCGACCAGCACAAAGTCGTCACCGACCATGGATGTCGCGCAGTAGGACCAATCGCGCGCGGCTTTGAGACCATTCCTACGCACCGCGCCGTCCAACAGCGTGTGTGTCCGAGTGGCCGAAGCGATCTGCGACGAGAAGAAGCGTTCCAGGCCGACACGCCGAATCTCTCGGGCGCCGTAGTCCCGGTCCACCACGGCGCCTACGCTCGACATCCCTCCCGCCAGCGGAATCTTCCACAG
>CAZFGB010000122.1:0-21666 GCA_964518405.1 uncultured Pseudomonadales bacterium
GTGCTGATGGAGTACGGCGCCGGCGCGATCATGGCGGTGCCCGGACACGATACGCGGGATTTCGAGTTCGCCGAGATGTTCGGTTTGCCCATCGTGCGGGTCATCGCGCCCGCCGAAGCGCCTGACGCCGAAGATGCCGCGGCGCCGTTGACCGAGGCCTACGTCGGTGACGGCGTCATGGTCAACTCGGGTCCCTTCGACGGGCTGTCCGTGGCCGACGGCAAGCGAGCCGTCGTCGACTGGCTCGCGGGCGAAAAGGGCGCGGCGCATCCCCATGTGAACTATCGCCTGCACGACTGGTGCGTGTCGCGCCAGCGATACTGGGGCCCGCCGATTCCGATCATCCACTGCGCCGGGTGCGGCGCGGTGCCCGTGCCGGAGTCGGACCTGCCGGTGGAGCTGCCGTACCTTAAGGACTTCAAGCCGGACGACTCCGGGGTCAGTCCGCTGCGCCGGGCCACCGACTGGTTCGAGACGACATGCCCGAACTGCGGGTCGCCCGCGCACCGCGACACCGACGTCACCGACAACTTCCTTTGCAGCGGTTGGTATTTCCTGCGCTATCCGAGCGCGCGCCGGGACGACCTGGCGCTGGATCCGGAACTGACCCGCAAGTGGCTGCCCGTGGACAACTATATCGGCGGCAACGAGCATGCCGTCCTGCATCTCATGTATGCGCGGTTCCTCACCATGGCCCTGTGCGATGTGGGCGTGATTGATTTCGACGAGCCGTTCGCCCGCTTTCGCGCCCACGGCCTGGTCCTGAGCGAAGGGCGCAAGATGTCGAAGAGCCGGGGCGCCGTCGTGCTGCCGGACGACATCATCGAACGTTTCGGCGCCGACGCGATGCGCCTCTACCTGCTGTTCCTCGGTCCGTACGAACAAGGCGGCGATTGGCAGGCGAACGGCCTGCAGGGACCCCGCGGCTTTCTCAATCGACTTTGGCAGAGCGTTCTCGCCAGCGAGGAAGGTGCGCCGGACCCGGAAGTGGAGCGCGAGCTCCACAAGACGATCAAGCAGGTCACGGAACAGACCCCGGCGTTGCAGTTCAACACCGCCATCGCCGCGATGATGGCGTACCTGAACGCGGTGCGGGCGCGCGGACGCACGGCGCGCCGGAGCGAGTTGCGGCCCTTGCTGCTGCTGCTCGCGCCGTATGCGCCGCACATCGCCGAAGAGCTGTATGCGCGGATGGGGCATACCGGCGGGATTTTCGGCAACGCCGCCTGGCCGGACTACGATCCGGGCAAGCTGGTGGCGGAATCGGTCGAGTTCGCCGTGCAGGTCAACGGGAGACTGCGCGCGCGCATCGAAATGGGGCCGGACGCTCCCCGGGACGCCGTGCTCGAGGCGGCGCTTGAGAACGGAAACGTCGCTCGGCACGTGGCCGGCGGGAGTGTGCGGAAGGTGATATTCGTTCCCGGCAAACTGCTGAACGTTGTCGTAGGGTGAGGGGTCCGAAGGCGCCGGCTGTGTGGCACCTGCATGCACGGGGAGTTTATCTGCTGCTGGTCGCAGCGCTCGCTGCGGGCTGTGGTTTCCAACTGCGTTCCTGGGATCTCGGCTCGGCATTCGACAGCGTGCACATCGCCACCGACACCAGCGTCACCATCGATGCCGAGTTGCGGCGCGCTGTCGAGCAGGCTGGGCTAGAGATCCTTGAGGGCCGAGCGGGGGCGGGCGCGGTCGTCCGGCTGTCGGATCAGCGGGAACTGCGCCGCAGCGTCTCCACCACCCGGGGCGCCCGGACGGCGGAATACGAAATGACGTTGAGCCTCTTCTTCGCGGCGCAGGACGCGGGTGGAGACGAACTGGTCGCCGGACGCAGGATCAGCGCCGAACGAACGTTCCGCCTCGATCAGAACAACCCGGCCGCGACGCGCGAGGAGCAGACGCTGATCACGCTGGAACTGGTGAACGAGCTCGTGCGGCAGATCATGCTCAGCCTGAGTGCGGCGACGCGTGCAGATCAGGCCTAGAGACCTCGAGCGCAACCTGGCCGACGGCTTGAAGTCCGTCTACCTGGTCTCCGGCGACGAAACGCTGCTGGCGGAGGAAGCATGCGCCGCCATCGTGCAGGCGGCCTCGGCGGCCGGGTTCACCGAGCGAAGGCTCATCGACGACGGCGCGTCGACGGATTGGGAGGCGATTCTGGCGGAGGCGGCCAACCAATCGCTATTCGCCGAGCGCCGCGTGCTCGACGTGCGGGTGCCGCCCCGGGGGTTCGACCGCAGGGCGTCGGATGCCCTGCGCCGCTACCTGGCAGCCCCGTACGACGATGTCCTGCTGCTCATTCGGACCGGGCGACTGGAAGCGCGCCAACGTTCGGGGGCATGGTTCAAGGCCATCGATGCCGCCGGTGTCGTGCTGCTCGTCTGGCCGCTGGCCGCGCGGGAGTTGCCGGGTTGGCTCAGAAGCCGGTGCCGCGTCGCGGGAATCGAGTTGACGCGGGATGCGATCGCATTGCTCGCGGACCGGGTGGAAGGAAACCTGCTCGCCGCCGCCCAGGAAATCGAGAAACTGAAGCTGGCCGGAGTGAAATCGCCGGTGGACGCCGAGACCCTGCGAGCCGCGGTGGACGACGCGTCGCACTTCAACACCTTCGAACTCATCGACGCCGCCTTCGACGGCGACCCGCGGCGCGTGCGCAAGATGGTGCGCGTCCTGCGCCAGGAAGGCACGCCGGTATTCATGGTTCTCGGAGCGGTCAACGCGCAGCTTCGCAACGCCCTGCGTCACGCCTCCGGGGTGCGGGTCTACGTGCCGCGGCAACGCATCCGCTCGCTGAACGGCCTCCGCGATCGTCTCGGCGTCGCCGGTCTGGAGCACGCGCTGTCCGAATGCGCGCTGCTGGACATGCAGGCCAAGGGCGCGCTGCGCGGCGATGCCTGGCAGTCGCTGGAGCGAATCCTCGTGGCGCTCGCGGGCGGGCGCACCCGCACACTGGCGAAGGAAGCCGAACACCTGCGCTATCCGCTGCGTTGAGCGAACCCTTTTCGGGCCGCATGACCGGAGCTCTCCCCGGCGACTTCTGGTCAATTGATATGCCTAGTCTGACTAGATATGATCTGGCTCATGGAGGTGATCTACTCGGTCTACGAGGCAAAGGCGCGATTCTCCGAGGTTATCCGCCAAGTGCGCGAAGGCAAGACCGTAACGGTCTCCTATCGCGGCGAGCCGGTGGCGGAAATCAGCCCCATCGAACGCCAGCAGAGGCCGGCGCTTGAGCAGCGGCTGGGCGACCTCGAAAGACAAGGAGTGCTGGTACGTTCCCGAGCGAGGCACGCGCTCCGCCCCGTGGAGCGGCGAGAAGGCGCGTTGGCGCGCTTTCTGGCGGAGCGGCACGGATGAGCGTCGCCTACGTGGACAGTTCTGCGCTGGCGGCCATCGCTTTCGACGAACCTCACGCTTCGGCCTTGGCGAGTCGGATGGACGGATTTGACCGTCTCATCTCTTCCAACCTGCTCGAAGCGGAACTCCGGGCGGCGTTCATGCGCGAGAAGCTCGATTTCCAGGAAAGCGCTGTCATGGGCATCGACTGGATTTTGCCCGATAGGACCCTGACCCCCGAATTCAGGACTGTCCTGCGCGCCGGCTATCTGCGCGGTGCCGACCTGTGGCATGTCGCCACCGCCCTGTACGTCTCTTCCGGCCTGCCGCGACTTTCGTTTGCCACCCTTGATGCGCGACAAGCCGCGGTGGCCGAATCGCTTGGGTTCGTGGTCTTGGGGGAGCCTTCGGCCGGCGAAGCTTTCCCGACCGCCGACGCGTAAGGAAGTGCGGGCGTTACCCCGTCGCCGGAGGCGTGCTTCCACGGAAGTCGTGCCCGTGCTGTGATTGGTGGTATGGCAGACAGTCAGGTGCCGGCGATAGAGATCAATCCCGCGTTCGCCCGGGCGCTTGAGCGCCTCGCCGGCGGCGGGCGCAACCTCTTCATCACAGGAAAGGCGGGGACGGGCAAGTCGACGCTGCTCGAGTACTATCGCGACCACGCGACGGACACGCCCGTCATACTCGCGCCCACCGGAGTCGCGGCGCTCAATGTCGGCGGCGAGACGGTGCACCGCTTCTTCGGTTTCGGCATCGACGTCACGCCGGAGAAGGTGCGCGACAGTCGGCGCAAGCCGCGCAGGCCGGGGGTCTACAAGAAACTTAAGGTCCTGATCATCGACGAGGCGTCGTTGCTGCGCGCGGACCTGCTGGACTGCGTCGACATGTTCCTGCGCAAGCACGGACCGACGCCCGGCGAACCTTTCGGCGGCGTGCAGATGGTGTTTGTCGGCGACCTCTACCAATTGCCCCCGGTCGTCACCAGCGGCGAACGGGAGATCTTCCGCACCGTCTACGAGACGCCGTACTTCTTCAGCGCCAGGGCATTGGCGGACAGCGATCTCGAGATCATTGAACTGGAGAAGGTATACCGGCAGGAGGATGCGGGCTTCGTCGCACTGCTCAACAGCGTTCGCAACGACTCCGTGGACGATGCCGACGTCGCCCATCTCAACGCCCGGGTCGATCCGCTCTTCGAACCGCCGAACGACGTCGTCTTCATCAGCCTGACGACAACCAATCGCAATGCGGATCGCATCAACGGCGACCGGCTCGCCGCTCTGCCGGGGCTGCGTTCGGCATCGGTTGCGGAGATTTCCGGGGACTTCGGACGCGAGCACTACCCCACGGCGACGGACCTCGCGTTCAAGACCGGCGCCCAGATCATGATGCTGAACAACGACTCGATGGGGCGCTGGGTCAACGGCAGCCTCGGCGTGATCGAATCTGTCGCGGGATGGCGGGGAGGAAGGCATGGCGTGACGATTCGGCTCAGAGACCGACCCGCCTCCGTGGAGGTCGAACCGCACACCTGGGAGGTCGTTCGGTTCGCCCTGCAAGCGGGAGAAATCACCTCGGAGCCCGTCGGCCGCTTCACCCAGCTTCCCTTTCGCCTGGCCTGGGCCGTGACGATCCACAAGAGCCAGGGCAAGACTTTCGACAATGTCGTCATCGACCTGGAACGCGGCGCGTTCGCTTCGGGACAGACATACGTGGCGCTGAGCCGGTGTACCTCCTTCGAAGGCATCGTGCTCAGGCGGCCGGTCAAACGCAGTTCAATTCGTGCGGATTGGCGTATCCAGAAGTTTCTCACCGGGTATCGTTACCGGGAGTCCGAACAGGCGCTCCCGGCATCGGAAAAAGCCGCGCTCATTCGGCGCGCGATCGAGGAAGGCGCCGAGATCGAGATGACCTACCTCAAGGCCGACGACACGATGAGCGAGCGGCAGGTCGTGCCGTTGACCGTCGGGCAGCAGTCGTTCCAGGGCAAGCGCTTTCTCGGAATGCGCGCCTTCTGCCGGATGCGGGGCGAGGAACGCATGTTTCGCGTGGACCGGATCCTGGCGCTGGAGACTCGTTAGTTAGCGGGCGAGTTCGATGCCAAATCCAGGTCCGTTGGACACGGCAAGCTCTCCCCCTTGGACGCGCTCGGGCGGATCGATGAACTCGCTGCGCCCGTCCACCTCGCCCCACTGAAGCTCCAGGCTCTCGACGTTCCCGGCAGCGGCGCAGACCGAGAGCGCCGCCGCCGTGGCGACCGGACCGCGGGCATTGTGGGGCGAGATGGAAATGCCGTGGGCCTCTGCGGCACGGGCGATGTGCAGCATTTCCAGTATGCCGCCGCATAGGGTGACATCCGGCATCAGGATGTCTACGGCGCGCGTCGTGACAAGGGGTAGGAAGCCCTGCAAGCCGAACCGCCGCTCCCCTCCGGCCAGACGCTGGTCGATGGCGCCACGCAGCGCCCGCATGCCGTCGACGTCGTCGATGGGCAGCGGCTCTTCGAACCAGTCTAGGTCCGCGGGCCGCAGCCGTTCGGCGACCGAAACCGAGCGGCAGAAGTCGAATGCGCTGTGACAATCGACCTTGACCGCCACGTCCTCGCCGACCGCTTCGCGGATCGCCAGCATGGCGTCGACCCCATCGGTGGTCGCGGCTTCGATGGCCTCGAGCGGTTCCTGCGGCGATGGGAAACCATCGAACGGCGCCGCCTTGACGGCTCGGAATCCCGCCGCGCTCGCAAGCGCCGCGCTCTCGGCGAATCCGTCGGGAACCCGATTCGTCGTCATGCGGTTGACGTTGGCATAGAGCGGCACCGCGTCGCGCAGCCGACCGCCCAGGAGTTCGTGCACCGGCGCCCCCAGGAGCTTGCCGCGAATGTCCCAAAGCGCCTGTTCGATGGCGCTGAACGCCGCCGCCGCGCGGACCCCGCCCGCCGCGGCTCGCGGCAGACCGGCCCGCCGATAGGCCTGGATCGACAGCGAATCCGCCAGCAGGCCATAGAAGCGTTCCAGGTCAGGAATCTCGGGATCGCCCGCAGATGCTTCGCCGAGACCGCTTACGCCGACGTTGGTGGACAGGCGCACGAACCGCCAGGTCGTCCGCTCGCTGACGGCGAAGGGGAGGACTTCCATGCCGGTGACGCGCGGCGTCATGTTTCGGTCCCCATTTGTCAGAGATCCCTGTCGCCGGTGATGAACAAGGCTGGCTGTTCGATGCGTTTTCTCGCGAACGGCGCGGGGAGTTCCCACGTGCGATCCATATGCATGTTGATGCCGTTCGTCTCGACGCTTGTGTCGAGTACCGCTCGCTTAACTCTCATCCGCCAGAAGCGCTCGCAGCCTTGCGTCGGTCAAACCCTTCGCTGACGCTTCCTTGCCGATGGTGTCCATCGTCGCCGTCAACCGCTCCCACGCGGCGCCACGAAGTCGTTCATAGTGTTCCACTGACATCATTACGGCAACTATTTGACCGTTCTTGGTGACGCTCACAGGCGCCCGCCGGGCCGCATCGAGGAACTGGCCGAACCGATTCTTGGCATCTCGGGCCGTGGTTTCTTTCATTGATTGGGATTCCTTTCCGGCTGGCGAATCCAGCGCCTTCCTTTCGGATCAAACCGTCAGGTGATGATGCTAATTGGCCACCGCGGATGACGCGTTGGCGGCCGACGGGAAAAACGCCGCGGCCCGGGGATCGGCGAACGTGGGCGCCAACTCGCTCTCGGGCTCGCCGGATATCCGGGACGCGCGCAGCACCCGCGGGTAGTCCGTGTCGTAGGGCCGGGCGCGGTGCATCAGGCAGCGGTTGTCCCAGACCGCAAGGTCGCCCACGGTCCAGCGGTGCAGGTAGGTGCGCGGCGGCTTGCAGGCATCGGCCATCAGCTGGTCGAGCAGGGCCTCCGAGACGGACGGGGCCATCCCCGGAATCCCGTAGGCGTGCCGGCCCGTGTAGATGGACTTGCGGCCGGTTTCGGGGTGCGTCTTGATGATGGGGCGCAAGGGTGCCCCCTTGTCGTGAAACCCATACAGGTTGTCGGTCGTGTGCTGGTAGCCGACCCTCTCCTGCGAGTAGTAGAGGGAGTGGTGCGCAGAAAGCCCCTCGAGCTTTCGGCGGGTGTATTCGTCGAGCGCGTCGAATGCGGCGCGCATGTCGGCGAACTCGGTTTCGCCGCCCGCTGGCGGTACCACGAGGGCCATCAGCATGGATGCCTTGGCGGCGAGGGGCATGTAGGTGCTGTCGGTATGCCAGCCTTCGTTGCCCTTGAGGATGCGATACCGCTCCTCGTTCGGTTGCAGCAGAGTGCCGTCGGGCTTGCAGTTCGAGAACTGCACCGTGCCTCCGGTCTGCCGCGACGACATCTGTTCGATCTTTCCGAAGCGTCGGGCGAAAGCGCCCTGAGACTCGGCATCGAGTGCCTGACCCGGAAAGATCAGCACCCCGTAGGTCAGGAATGCGCTGTGGATCTGCTTCCAGGTGGGGTCGTCGAGCGAGGCAAGATCCACATCGGTCACGACAGCGCCGAGGGTGGCATCGACGGGTGTGACAGTCAGCGCCATGGCGAACCTCCTTCAAGTCGTTGTTCACGCAACCCGGCGACCCGCAGCTTACCGCAGTAGGTGGGAGGTTTCTGTTCCCGCTATCGCCAAATGGGTGATTCTCTCGCTGCCGATTTGACGCGCCGGGGCATAATGTTCCGCCGCCCCGGATCCGAGGAACAACCGTGACATCGTTCTCGCGCAATATTGCCAGTGCGCTCGGCGGGGTAGCCCTGCTCGTGCTCCCGGCCTGTGTGCCCCAGACACAGACCGTGCCGGAGGTGGCTCCGCCGGCGCCGACGAAGGACGTTTGGCAAGCCTCCGCCGAAGGCGACATCACCGAGCTCGGGGCGAACCGACGCGCGGGCGCGGACCTCGATGGCCTGATGCCGGGAGCGGCCCAGGTGACGCCGCTGACAGTCGCCGTCTGGACCGGCCAATGGGGTTCCGTCAAGTGGCTGCTGGCCAACGGTGCGGACGTGAGCGCCCGCAACGGCGACGGCAGCACGGCCCTCGGCGCGGCGGCTTTCCTCGGCAGGGCCGAGATGGCGAAGATGCTGATCGATGCCGGCATCGACACTTCCGTTCGCAACGACTCCGGAGATTCGGCCCTCGACATCGCCAGGCTCGACTGGGCGACGACAGAAACCATCGCCGCCATGCTGAAAACGCCGGTGGATCGGGCCGAAGTGGAAGCGGGCCGCACGAAAATCATTGCGATGCTGGGCGGCACTTCCATCGATGGCTGGGGAGCCTTGGCGGGGCTGATCGTGAGCGGCGATGCGGCGGCCTTGAAGGAGGTTCTCGGCAAGGGTGCGGACCCCAATGCGCGGGATCCGCGGAACGGCACGACGGCGCTGATTCTCGCGGCGTTCCTGGGACGCGTGGACATCGCGAAGATGCTGCTCGCGGCCGGTGCGGACCCGAAGGCGATGAACCATGACGGTGCGACCGCGCTTGCGGCGGCGGAGTTTGATCGGGCGACCACCGAATACTTCGCGTCGATGTTCGGGATCCCGCTACCGAATCCGGACGCCGTGGAGAGCGGCAAGGGCGAAGTCGCCCGGATGCTGCGCTCGAAACTTTAGGCAATGCGAACGCAACGAATGGGAGGGTTTGCATGGCGCTTGAACTCGGAGTCATAGCGGACGACCTCACCGGCGGGATGATGGTCGCGAGCCTCCTCGAGCGGGAAGGTGTCCGGTGTCCCCTGGTCACTTCCGCCGAGGCGCTCGGCGACCTCGATGACGAGAGCGATGCGGTGGTGGTGGGCAAGAAGCTTCGCCTCATCCCCGCCGCGGATTCGCGCAGGGAAGTGAGCGAGATCGGCAGCGCGTTGCGGGCCATCGATACCAGGCGCATCTACTACAAGTACTGCGCGACGTTCGATTGCACCGACGAGGGCAACATCGGGCCCGCCGCCGAAACGCTTCTGGAGGTGACGGGCGCCGACCGGGTGATCTTCGCGCCCGCCTTCCCGGAATACAACGTCACGGTGTTCCAGGGCCGGCTGTTTGTGGGCGGCCAGTTGCTGTCCGAGTCCTTCAAGCAATACGACCCGGTAACTCCCATGACCAACGCCAACCTCAGGGAAGTGCTGAAGCCCCAGATGACGCGAGACGTGGGCCTGATTTCTCACCGCGTGTTGCATGGAGGCCTGAAAGCGGCGCGTGAGTACGTGGATGCGCAGGTCGCGTCCGGCACCCACGCGTTCGTGATCGATTCCGTCGACGACGACGATGTCACCAGGGTCGCGGAGCTGGTGGGCGACTGGGCGGTGACCACGGGTGGCGACGCCCTGCCCGGGTTTCTTGCGCGCCAATGGCTGCCGCCGGATCACCCCCCGGGAGACCGGACCGTCCTGCCCCCGGCGCCCGGATACGAGGCCGTCATTGCCGGGAGTTGCGCTCCGCCGACGCTTCGACAGATCGATCATTTCGAGACCCGCCACGCGGTGTTCCGCATCGATCTCGTGCGATCGGACGATGCGCTGCTCGACGAGATCAGGGACTGGGCGGCAGAGCATCTTCGCCGGGGTCCCGTCGCCGTGTGCACCTCGGCGGACGTGGCCGGGGTCGAACGCGCCCAGAAGGCGCTCGGCAAGGACGCGGCGGCGGCGCGGGCGGACGGCCTGCTGGGGGAAGCTGCGAAGATTCTCTACGAACTCGGCGTTCGCAAGCTAGTGGTGGCGGGCGGCGAGACGAGCGGCCAGGTATTTTCCGCGCTCGGCATCCGGCAGGTGGAGGTGGGTTCCTTCGACGACCTGTCCGGCGGTTACTGTTTCAGCCGCGCGCCGGGGCCGCTGGCACTCGTCACCAAGGCGGGCGGCCTGGGGAGCGAGACGTTCTTTGAGTATGCTCTGGAGCGCATGAGACGATCGGAACACGGGGAGTCCGGAGAATGAGCGACGAGCAGAGCGTCAGGGAAGAGATCACCGCGTGCTATCGCTACGCTGCGAGTCTTGGATTGAACGAGCTTTCGTCGGGCAACCTGAGCTGCCGTTTCGAGGACGGCATGCTGATTTCGCCGAGCGGCGCGTCCGAGAGCAACATCGCGCCGGAGCGCATCGTGCGCGTTTCCCTCGACGGTGACTGGGAAGGCGACATCAAGCCGTCGACCGAATGGCGAATGCACGCGGAGATATACCGGCAGCACGAAAGGGCGCGGGCGGTGGTGCATACGCACTCGGACTATTGCGTGGCGCTGTCCTGTCACAACGAGCCGCTGCCGGGCTTCCACTACCTGGTGGGGTCTTTCGGCGGCGACGACGTGCCTTGCGTGCCGTACTCCACTTTCGGCACCGAGACGCTAGCCCGCGATGCGGCATCCGCCCTGAAGGATCGGAACGCGTGTCTTTTGGGCAATCACGGCATGATCTGTCGGTCGGGAAACCTGAAAGCGGCCGTCGAACTCGCGCAGCGCCTGGAGATAATGTGCCGGCAGTATCTGCTCGCCCGCCAGGTGGGGGAACCCAGCCGCCTGACGAGCGCCGAGTGGGACGAGTTCTTCGACCGCGCCCGCAAGGTGAGTTACGGGCGCTACATCTGATCGGGCGTTCGGTTTCGCTCGATATCAACGGCAGTTTAAGGAAGCACCATGTTCAGTTTTGAGGGTTACAGGCCGGTGGACCTGAGTCCGCGGCTCAAGGCCCGGGTCTATCGGGTGGATGGCTCGTTGGAGGAAGGCAATGCCGACCCCTACGGCAAGCCGTGGGTGATGCAGGAGGGCAGGTTCCCGGGGGACAATTCGCTGTTCACCCTGTACTCGGCGCCGCCGGGGGGCGACGAGGCCTGGCACCAGGAACGCATGACCACGCACCACGGCGCCCACGTGCAGGGCGGCAAGGGCCACATCAGCCATTGGGCGGGCGTGCCCGACGACATGCAAGGCCTGTGGGAGATGCCGCTCACGACCTTCATGGGAGAGGCGGCGGTCTGCAATCTCAAGGATCTGGCGCCGCGCGCCATCACCGACCCGAGTGAGTATCCCCTTGGCGAAGGATGGAGGGTCAAGAGCCGGGAGGGAGAGGTGAGGGGTCAGGAGATCAAGCCGGAACATCTCTCGAACGTCCAGGCGGGGGACATCGTGCTGATGACGAGCCCCTTTGCCGGCCTCGAGCAGCCGTGGCTGTCCGCGGCCACCTGCGAATGGCTGATCCATGACCGCAGGATCAAGATGCTGGGCATCGGCGCCCCGGGCATTGAATGGCAATACGACCTCAAGCTGCCGGCGCCGGACAACTCGCCGATCCGGCGCCTGCTGCTGGGCGCCAACGTTCCCATCGCGCATCCGTTGGTCAACATCGACAAGTTGACCAGGGACCGGGTGTTCTACGTCGGCCTGCCGCTCAGGTTCGTGAAGTCGGAAGCCAGTTTCATCAGGGCCATCGCGCTGGAAGAAGAACAAGGGAGGACGGGATCATGATCAGTCTCGAAGGACACCGGATCGTCGACCTGAGCTGGGAGCTGGTCTCGCGGGTGACCCGCATGGACCAGACCGTCGAAGAGGGCAGGCGGGACGTCTACAACATGCCCTGGATCGTCGAGGAGACCTACAACGAAAAGGACGGCACCATCGAACACTTGGTGGCGTGCAACGTGGGTACCGTCGCGGCCTGGCCCGTAGGCGGCGTCAGCGGCCACATGGGGTCTCACGTGCAACTGGGTATCGGCCACAACGACAACTGGACGGAACTGCCGGACGGAATGAAAGGCATCTGGGAGATGCCGGTGGATACCTACTACGGCGAGGCCTGCGTCTGCCAGCTCGACCATTTGAAAGGGGAACCGATCCTGCCGGAGCACCTGTCGAACGTGCGGGAGGGCGACATCGTGATCATGGGCAGCACCAACTCGGGCGACGACATTCCCTGGATCGAGGGGGATACAGCCTACTGGCTCGCGGAGGAGAAGAAGATCAAGGCGCTCTGCGTGGGGGTGCCGGGAATTCGATGGGAGACCAGGCAGCTCGATCCGGAACCCGACAACTGTCCCACGCACCGTGCCATGACCGGCAACAACATCCCCATCGTCTACCCGCTGGTCAACATCGAGGACCTCAAGCGGGATCGCTGCTTTTTCATGAGCCTGCCGCTCAACGTCGAGCGCATGGAAGGCACCTGGGTGCGGGCGATCGCGATCGAAGAGGCGTAGGACGGGGCGGTCTAGCCGTTGTGGGGCCGAGGTCTAAGCGGTAGGCCTTTGGATCGGCAGAACACGCACTCGAGCTCGGTTCGGGTCGACGACAACCAAAGCGCCGGAGGCCAGATCGGCTTCGTGCTGCCGTAGCGCGGCCACGACCACTTCAGCCAGTTGTTCCGGCAGAACATCTTGGGACCGAACCTGCAGAACGCTGGGTCCGCTCGCGCCCGACAACGCGAGCATGGTGCCGAAGTCCAGTTCGTGGGTGAACACCGCATGGTCATTCTGTCGGGCCCACGCCATGATCGCATCGTCGGTTGCGCGAGGATCGCCGATGTCCGACCAGTGGACGGCGGGACATCCCAGTCCCGTCAGCACCGGTGCCCACTTCGGAGAGAGGTTCACATCGATCAGTAGCTTGACTGTCACTCGCTGGCGAGCGGCACTTCGCGCTCTTCAAGCCGCCACGCGGCGTACGCCAGGGCCGCGTCGATATCCTCGCGCTCGAGATAGGGGTAGGCGTCGAAGATCTCGCGTGGCTCTCGGCCCGCCGCCAGCAGGCCCAACACCGTGCCTACCGTCACCCGGAGTCCCCTGATGCACGCCTTTCCTCCCATGACGTTGGGGTCGAAGGTGATTCGCGTCGTTGCTGCCGCTTTCGTCATTGTCCACTCCGAGCGCCCACAGCCTGTAGCGGGAACGCCATGAGGCGAAATTGAGCCAGTCCCGAGGCGATGTCAAGGACCTGTGCCGGCTCAAGGTCGTGGCGGGCCTACTCGAAGCTAACCGCCTACCAGATCATGGTTTGCCATCCATCGTGGACGTAGACCCTCGCTACAGATTGCCTGCCGTCCATTGTCCCGACCAAGATAGAAGGAGAGCTAATTCGACTCTTCGAATATCTCCCGCCCGATCAGCCAGCGTCGAATCTCCGACGTCCCCGCTCCGATCTCGTACAGCTTCGCGTCGCGAAGGAGACGGCCAGCGGGATACTCGTTGATGTAGCCGTTGCCGCCGAGTAACTGTATGGCGTCGAGCGCCAGCGCGGTCGCGATTTCGGAGCAGTGCAGGATGACTCCGGCGGCGTCCTTGCGCGTGGTTTCTCCCCGGTCGCAGGCGCCGGCGACGGCGTAGAGATAGGCGCGGCAGGCGTTGGCGCGGGTGTACATGTCCGCGAGCTTGCCCTGCACGAGCTGGAACCGGCCGATAGGTTCGCCGAACTGCTCTCGGTCGCGGACGTAGGGCACAACGGTATCGAGACAAGCCTGCATGATGCCGACAGGACCGGCCGCCAGAACCACGCGTTCGAAGTCGAGGCCGCTCATCAGGACACCGACGCCGCCGTTCTCCCTGCCGAGAACATTCGCCGCTGGCACTTCGGCGTCTTCAAACACCAGTTCGCAGGTTCCCGAGCCGCGCATCCCCAGCTTTTCGAGACCTGGGGACCGCGTGAACCCGGGCGTTTCCCGCTCGACGATGAACGCCGTGATGCCTTGGGCGCCGGCGTCGGGTTGCGTTTTCGCGTAGACCACGTAGGTGTCGGCGTCGGGGCCGTTGGTGATCCACATCTTGGCGCCGTTCAGCACGTAAACGTCCCCGATGCGTTGCGCCGCCAGCCGCATGGAGACCACGTCCGAGCCGGCGCCCGCCTCGCTCATCGCCAGCGCCCCGACATGCTCGCCGCTGACGAGCGCCGGAAGGTAACGCCGCTTCTGTTCCGGCGTCCCGTGGCGTTCGATCTGGTTGACGCAGAGGTTGGAGTGGGCGCCGTAGGAGAGCCCTACCGAGGCGGATGCCCTCGATATCTCCTCCATCGCGATGCAGTGCGCGAGATAGCCCATCCCTGAACCGCCGGATTCCGTTCCCGCGGTGATGCCGAGCAGGCCCAGTTCGCCGAGCCGTGGCCAGAGGTCGCGCGGAAATACGTTCTCCGCGTCGATCGCGGCGGCCCGCGGCGCGATTTCCGCGCTCGCGAAGCGACTCACCGCGTCGCGCAGCAGGTCGAGCGTCTCGCCGAGGCCGAAGTTGAGGGAGAAGGAAGTCGGATCCATGATCGATCCACCGACAGGCGTTCGGTTTCCAGGCCAGCGTAGCACAGCGTTCCGACGGGCGGGTTCGAGCCGGGTCGAGCCTGCATCGGGTCGCTGGCGCTCGCGTTAAGCGTTTGTTCCATGGAAGTGATTAAATACCGCCACCTGAATCCAAGGACCCAGCTTGCCGATGAATGTTCACGAATCGGGGTTGTCGCCCGACATGATGCCGGATACCACGGTCAACGTGAGCAACGTGTTCGGGTTGGACCAGGATTTGGATGTGCCCGCCTTCAGCGAGCGCACGGACTACGTGCCGGACATCGACGACGCCTACCAGTTCGACCACGACACGACGCTCGCGATCCTCGCGGGTTTCGCGCATAACCGGCGGGTGATGATCCAGGGCTATCACGGCACCGGCAAGTCGACCCATGTGGAGCAGGTGGCCGCCCGGCTCAACTGGCCCTGCATCCGCGTCAACCTGGACAGCCACATCAGCCGCATCGACCTGGTGGGCAAGGACGCCATCGTCATCGAGGACGGTCTGCAGGTGACGGCGTTCAAGGAAGGAATCCTGCCCTGGGCCCTGCAGCATCCGACGGCGCTCTGCTTCGACGAATACGATGCGGGCCGTCCGGACGTCATGTTCGTGATCCAGCGCGTGCTGGAAGTGGAGGGCAAGCTCACGTTGCTGGACCAGAACCGCGTCGTGCGGCCACACCCGGCATTCAGGCTGTTTTCGACCACCAACACCGTTGGTCTGGGCGACACCACCGGCCTGTACCACGGCACGCAGCAGATCAACCAGGGCCAGATGGACCGCTGGAACATCGTGACGGCGCTGAACTACCTGGAACACGACCAGGAAGTCGAAATCGTCTACGGCAAGGCCAAGGTCTGGCAGCAGAGCAACAACGGTCGAAGCATCATTTCCAGCATGGTTTCTGTCGCCGACCTCACCCGAAAGGGTTTCGTCAATGGCGACATCTCGGTCGTCATGTCGCCGAGGACGGTACTGACCTGGGCGGAGAATGCCGACATCTTCAACGACATCGGCTTCGGTTTCCGCGTTTCCTTCCTGAACAAGTGCGATGAACTCGAACGGCCCGTCGTGGCGGAGTACTACCAGCGCTGCATGGGGGAGGATCTCGGTGACGCCACGCGGGGTCTGACGCTGCGGCAGTGACCGAAGAGATCTCGCATGGAACAAACGCATCCGGGGAGCGCCAGCGACCCGGGGCGATTGCTCCATGGGCGGCGAGCGGGGCCGGGCCACAGGCGAAGCCGAAGGCGCCGGCTGTGGGGCACTTCCATGGAACAAATGTCTCCGGGAGCGCCGGTGACCGGGGGCGGTTGTTGCGTGGGCGACGAGTTGGGCCGGGCCCGGGGAGAGCGAGGCGGCACCCCTCGCAAGAGGCCGCCCGGCGCCGACAGGCGACGGTCGCGGGGCATTTCCATGGGTGAACAGGACAGCCCGCTGGAGCCGTTCAAGAGGGCCACCGCGGCGACGATGCGGGCGCTGGCCGACAACGAAGAACTGGAGGTCAACTTCGGCAAGGGCAGCCCGGCGATGCGCGGCAATGTCGTGCAGTTGCCATTGCCCAACGTCGGCTGCGCCGATGACGAGTTGAACGCGGTACGCGGGGTCAGCGACGAGTTCGCGCTGAAGCTCCGGTATCACGACGACGCGACCCACCGCGCGTGCGCGCCCAACGCCGGTCCCGCCCAGGAGATGTTCCAGTGGGTGGAAGACGCGCGCATCGCGTCCATCGGCACGCTGCGGATGGAGGGCGTGGCGCGCAACCTCGACGCCTCGCTGGAAGCGCTGTGCCGCCAGGCCGCGTTCGACACCATCACCGCCGAGACGGAAGCGCCGCTGAGCGTTGCGGTGGGACTGATCGTGCGGCAGCGGATCACCGGCCGGGAGTTGCCGCCATCGGCGGAAAACGTCGTGCGTTTCTGGCGCGAATACGTGGAGGAGCGCGCCGGCAAGCACATCGACCTGTTGCGCGACAGGTTGCACGACCAGGCGGAGTACGCCGACGCGTGCCGTTCGATGCTCAAGGACCTGGGCGTCTCCGCGGAGTTCGAGGACCGGGACCTTGCCGACGACGGGTCGGACCCGGAGTCCATCGAGGATGCGTCGGAATCCGATTCCGAAGCCGCGCTGGAAGATGTCGTCCTCGATGACGACACGCTCGGCGACGAGGACGACGACGGCGAGACGACTATCGTCGAGATGGATGCGGACATGGACATGGACGAACTCGCCGCCGATGCGGAGGACGAGGAAGCGCCGATGGTCACGCCCGACGAGATGGGGCGCATCCGCATCAATGTCGACTACCGGCCCTATACGACGGAATTCGACGAAGTGATCCTGGCGGAGGGTCTTTGCGAGATAGAGGAACTCACCCGCCTGCGCGCGCTTCTGGATCAGCAGCTTGTTCCGTTGCAGCACGCCACCTCGAAACTCGCCAACCGGTTGCAGCGCCGGCTTCTGGCCAAGCAACTGCGCGCGTGGGAGTTCGACCTGGACGAGGGCATTCTCGATACTTCCCGCCTCGCCCAGGTCGTTGTCGATCCCATGAATCCGCTCACGTACAAGCAGGAGAAAGAGACCAATTTTCGCGATACCGTCGTGACCATGTTGATCGACAGTTCCGGTTCCATGCGCGGCCGCTCGATCACCATCGCCGCGATGTGCGCCGATATTCTCGGACGCACCCTGGAACGGTGCTCGGTGTCCGTGGAAATTCTCGGCTTCACAACGCGCGCATGGCGCGGCGGGCAGTCCCGGGAGGAGTGGATCAACAATGGCAAACCGGCCAGTCCCGGCCGGCTCAACGATCTGCGGCACATCGTCTACAAGGCGGCGGACGATCCGTGGCGCCGCACGCGGCGCAACCTCGGGCTGATGATGCGCGAAGAACTGCTGAAAGAGAACATCGATGGCGAGGCGCTCATCTGGGCGCACAATCGTCTCGTCGTCCGCCCGGAGCAACGTCGCGTGCTGATGGTGATCTCCGACGGCCTCCCGGTGGACAACTCGACGCTGCTGGTGAATCCGAACAACTACCTGGAACAGCACCTGAAATACGCCATCGACCAGATCGAGAACTATTCGGGCGTCGAACTCATCGCCATCGGGATCGGCCACGATGTGACGCATCACTATCGCCGCGCCGTGACCATCACGGATGCGGAACAGCTCGGCGGCGCGATGACGGAACAACTCGCCGCGCTGTTCGATGCGCAGAGCCCTCAGCCGGGGAGCGCGAGGGGGTGACCCCTCGCAGAAAAGAGCCCTCAGCCGGGGAGCGCGAGGGGGTGACCCCTCGCAGGAGAGAGCAGCGCGATGCGGTGACCCGCCGCAAGAAAGAGCAGCGAGGGTGTGACCCCTCGCAGAAACCCCTTCAGCCCGGGCACCCATCGAAAGACTGGTTTGACCCTGCGGCAGGCGGTAACAGGAGAGAAATGGCAGGGTACCCCGCAGCCCCTCGCGTCCGGACAGCCCCGGATGGTCGACACCCTTAGCCCGGCCGCTCGAAGCGCCCTGATGTCCCGGATCAGGAACCGGGACAGCAAGGCGGAAATGGTGGTGCGGAGACTTCTCCACGGCATCGGGTACCGCTACCGCCTGCATCGTTCCGACCTTCCCGGCACGCCGGACCTCGTGTTTCCGGGCAGGTCCAGCGTCATCTTCGTTCACGGTTGTTTCTGGCACATGCACGAGGGCTGCAAGCGCGCGCGGACGCCCAAATCGCGCTTGGCCTATTGGGTTCCCAAGCTGGAGGGCAATCGCAGGCGCGACAGGAGAAACGAGCGGGCGCTCCGCGCGCGCGGCTGGCGCGTCATGGTGGTCTGGGAGTGCCAGGTCGCGGATCTGGATCGCATCGAGCGGAGGGCGCGACGTTTTCTGGGAGATGCCAAGGCATGCGTTCCGAAAATATCCTGCGCCTGATCGACGCCTATGTGGCGCGTTATCCCGACGAAGCCGATGCCGCGCGTTTGCGCCGGTTCATCGAAACGCAACCGCGTTGTTTCGAGCGCGATTGTTTTGACGATGGCCATGTCACGGGATCCGCCTGGGTGGTCGATTCGCCAGGTTCGAGCGTATTGCTGACGCACCACCGCAAGCTTGGCAAGTGGCTGCAACTCGGCGGCCACAGCGACGGCGACCCGGATACGCTGGCGGTGGCCTTGCGTGAGGCGCGGGAGGAATCCGGCCTGTGCGTGCGACTGATCAGCGAGGCGGTGCTCGATATCGACATTCACACGATCCCGGCCCGAAAGGGGGCGCCGGCGCACCTGCACTACGATGTCCGCTTCGCGCTTCGCGCTTCGTCGACCGGCCCCTTGCGCATCAGCCCCGAGTCGATCGATCTCGCCTGGATCGAGATCGAGGATCTGCCGCGGCTGACCGACGAGGAGTCGATGTTGCGGATGGCGCGGAAGTACTTGGCGGTCCGGGCGATCCGGGCGGACGAATGACCGTAATCCCGTCTCAAGCGTCACCCGCACCATTCCGTGATCCGACGCTCATGTGTTGTCAGGCGAACCTCGCACGTCATGTCCCGAGATTGCCCGGTCGCCTGCGAATGCGAGTCTGTTATCCTCGCGCCGAACGGGGTGCGAAGTCGGCATGAGCGCAATCGTCAAGGAAGTTTACGATGCCTTCAGGAGCGCCGGCGTTTCGGACGCCGAGGCGACGGCGGCTGCGCAGGCCATTCCCCTGACTGGCGACCTGGCCACAAAGGGTGACATCGGCGTACTCCGGGCCAATATCGACGGAGTCCGCGCCGAACTCAACGAAGTCCGCGGCGAACTCAAGCACGATATCAAGGAACTTGAACTGCGCATGACCATCAAGTTCTATGCGGCGGTGGGATTGGTTGTCGCGGGAATCAAGGCGCTCGACTTCCTCATTGGCTAGACGCCCCCGCCGGTGCTTCCAGGCGAAGCTGCTATGATCGCGCCGCTAACCTGATTGATCCGAATCCCGCGCCTTGGTGTTCCCGGGGCTCGCGAAAAGGAACCTACATAGCATGTCGCGCATTCTGCTGTTGCATGGCCCCAACCTGAACCTGCTCGGCACGCGGGAGCCGGACATCTACGGGGCCGACACCCTTGACGATATCAATGCCCGTGCCCAAGAGTACGCCACCGCGCATGGACACGCCGTGGACGCTTTCCAAAGCAATGCCGAGCACGACCTGGTGGACGCGGTGCAGCGCGCGAACAGCGACGGCGTGCAGTTCATCATCGTCAATCCGGCCGCTTTTACGCATACGAGCGTCGCATTGCGCGACGCGCTGCTCGCCGTCGATGTTCCTTTCATTGAAGTGCACCTGTCCAACGTGCACGCGCGCGAGGACTTTCGCCACCGGTCCTACTTCTCCGACATCGCGCGAGGCGTTATCTCGGGTCTGGGAGCGTTCGGCTACGACTGCGCGATGCGCGCGGCCGTGCGCATGCTGGAAGCGGAGTGACGGATTGAATCGCGCCTCGTTGAAGTGTGGGCAGGGGGTCGGGACCGCGGCAGCGGGGCACTGACAAGGGCGTCGGATGCCCTGGATTCGAATCGAGATCGGCGCTCCGGGCCGATGCGCGGAGGCTGTCGGAGCGAAGCTGTCGGCCCTTGGGGCCGCTGCGGTCACCTATCTCGACGACGGCGACAGCCCGATTCTCGAGCCGGCGCCGTGGGCGGTATCCGACCCCGACGCCTGGTCGGCGGCGCGGGTCGCCGGACTGTTCGAACTCGGCGCGGACCTTCGCGCGGTGCGTTCGGCGTTTCCCGGTCGGCGCATGGACGTCGAATTCCTGTCGGATGACGATTGGGTGAACGCGTGGCGGCGTTTTGCCCGTGTCAGGCGGTTCGGACGTCTCACCATCGTTCCATCCGCGCCGGAAGGATCGGACGAGGCAGCGGGCGATGCGCCCGTCCCAGGTCCGGGCGCCGGGCGCGCGGCGCCGGCGGAGGTGGTCATGCGACTGGATCCGGGGCTCGCTTTCGGAACAGGGAGCCATCCGACGACGCGCCTGTGCCTCGAGTGGCTCGCCGAACGGCTCGCGGCGGGAGATACCGGTGCCTGCTCGATGCTGGACTATGGTTGCGGGTCGGGCGTGCTGGCAATCGCCGCGAAGCTGCTGGGCGCGGGTCGGGTTGTCGGTGTCGATCACGACCCCCAGGCGTTGACGGCGGCCAGGACGAACGCGACGCGCAACGGCATGGACTTCGTCCTGGAACATGGCGACGCGTACTCCCGAAAAGCCACCGCGCCGTTCGATATCGTCATGGCGAATATTGTCTCCGGTACACTTGTCGAACTGGCGCCTCGGCTCTCCAGCTACGTGGCCACCGAGGGTTCGCTGGTGCTTTGCGGCGTCCTGTCGGATCAAGTCGACGAAGTGGTGCGCGCCTACCCCGATTTTGCGTTCCGCGCGCCGAAGAGATTGGAGGAATGGGTGCTCCTGCACGGGGAATACATCTGAGAACATGTCTGGGTCAGAGCCTTCAGCCCCGGGAGGGCGAGGGTGTCCCTCGCAAGGGAAGGAGCGCGAGGGGCTACCCTCGCAAGAAAGCAGCGCGAGGAGGCGACCCCTCCCATGAGTTCGCAGGAACCGCTGATAGTCGAATGCCCCCGTTGCCATACGCGCTTCCGCGCGCGAGAAGACCAGCTCTCTGTCGCCGGGGGACAGGTGCGGTGCGGCGTTTGTCTGGCACTGTTCGATTCCCGCGAGGCCATGCCCGCCGAAACCCCGGAGACCGCCTCGCAGGATGCGAGTGAGGCGGAGAACCGGTCGCCGGGCCGCAGGCGAACCCGCCGGGGCAGGACCGTCCTGCTCTGGACCGGCATGATCGTTGCGGTTGCGGCGCTCTTGTTCCAGGTGTTGGCGTATCAGTTCGACCGCTGGTCGTCGCAGCCCCAACTCCGGTTCATTTACGAGTTTGCGTGTAGCGTGATCGGATGTGAGCTTCCGGTGCCCTAGTGCTCCGTCAAGCCCAAATCTGCGGGTATCTGCGGGTCTTTTTGCCCCCTGGACTTTGTTGCTCCTCCTTGTGTGGTGCCTGCCACACGGCGTCGTCGCGCCTCGCCAGGAACCAAAAATCCCTCGCAGCTACAC
>CAZFGB010000123.1:0-13775 GCA_964518405.1 uncultured Pseudomonadales bacterium
GGGTATCTGCGGGTCTTTTTGCCCCCTGGACTTTGTTGCTCCTCCTTGTGTGGTGCCTGCCACACGGCGTCGTCGCGCCTCGCCAGGAACCAAAAATCCCTCGCAGCTACACTCGCATCTTTAGACTTGACGGAACACTAGATCGTCCGCCGTAGGCGTAACTGGACCCATCCATCACGCCGATACAAGCCCCTGCTCGATCACCTGGCTCCAGTATATGAACCAGCACGACTTCGAGAGACTCGCCGCAGCCGGCTACAACCGCATTCCAGTAGTGCGGGAAGTCGCGGCGGATCTCGAGACGCCCCTCTCGACCTATCTGAAGCTGGCGGACGGTCCCTACAGCTACCTGCTCGAGTCCGCGCAGGGGGGAGAGCGTTGGGGCCGCTATTCGTTCATCGGCCTGCCGTGCGACACCGTCATTCGCGTCGTCGGCGATACGGTCAGCGTTGAAACCGGCGGCAAGACCGCGGAGTCAACGCAAACCGACGACCCGCTCGGATTCATCGAAGCGTATCAAGGCCGGTTTCGCGTTCCCGGAGGGGACTCCGCGTCCGCCGAACTGCCGCGTTTCTTCGGTGGCCTGGTAGGTTATTTCGGCTACGACACCGTGCGCTACACGGAATCGCGGCTCGCGCATTCGACGCCCCCCGACCCGATGGGAACGCCGGACATACTCCTCATGGTGTCGAACGACGTGATCGTGTTCGACAACCTGAGAAGCCGGATGCAACTCATTACCCTGGCGGACCCGGCGCTTCCCGACGCGTACGCCAATGCCATGGCGCGCCTCAAGTCGCTCGCATCCAACCTGGCCGCGCCCGTGCCGCCCATCCCGGAAACGAGAACCTTCCAGCCGCCCGGGGAGGACGACTTCGTGTCGGAGTTCGGCAGGGAAAACTTCATGCGGGCGGTGGAACGCATTCGCGACTACATCCTCGCCGGGGACGTCATGCAGGTGGTTCTGGCGCAGCGCATGTCGATCCCGTTCAAGGCGGCGCCGATCAACCTGTACCGGCGTTTGAGGAGCCTGAACCCGTCGCCTTATATGTACTTCATGCACCTGGACGATTTCCACATCGTCAGCTCATCGCCGGAAATCCTGGCGCGAGTCGAGGACGGCACCATCGTCAACCGTCCCCTCGCCGGTACGCGGCGGCGCGGCCACACGCGTGAAGAAGACCTGGCGCTCGAAGCCGAGTTATTGAACGACCCCAAGGAAATCTCGGAACACCTGATGCTGATCGACCTGGGCCGCAACGATGTCGGACGCGTGGCCGAAACCGGATCGGTGAAGGTCACCGAGCAGTTTGTCATCGAACGGTACTCCCACGTCATGCATATCTCGTCCAACGTCGAAGGCAGGCTCAAGGCCAGCAACACCGCCATGGACGTACTGCGCGCGGCTTTGCCCGTCGGCACACTGTCCGGCGCGCCCAAGATTCGGGCGATGGAGATCATCGACGAACTGGAGCCGGTCAAACGCGGCATCTACGGCGGCGCCGTCGGCTACCTGTCTTGGAACGGCAACATGGATACCGCCATCGCCATCCGCACGGCGGTGGTCAAGGACGGCACGCTCTACATCGAGGCGGGCGGCGGTATCGTCGCGGATGCCCTCCCCCACCTGGAGTGGAAGGAGAGCATGAACAAGGGCCGCGCCATCTTCCGCGCCGCAGAGATGGCGGAACGGCGACTGGACGAGAACGATTGACGGGGGCGCGCCGGCGCACATGACTGTCCTGCCGCAACGACCACAGCCGCGATTCCGCAAATTGCAGGCGAGCGCCCTGGCGCTGGGGCTGGCGGCGACGCTGGCGGCCCCGGCGGACGAACTGCCGCTCAAGGCGGCGCGCGAGATCGCCTTTCAGACGGACGCCGTGACCTGGCTGTCCCTGGACGTTTCGCCCGACGGCGCCACCATCGTCATGGAAGCGGTCGGAGACCTGTACGTCCTTCCCATCGAAGGCGGCACCGCCCGCCGCATCACGAGCGGCATGGCGTTCGACTCTCAACCCCGGTTCGCGCCGGACGGCGAGCGAATCGCTTTCGTCAGCGACCGCGACGGCAGCGAAAACGTGTGGGTCGCCAACGCGGATGGCGGCGAACCCCGCAAGTTGTCTTCGGACAGCGGAACGGTCGAGTTCGCATCTCCTTCCTGGTCGCCCGACGGCACGCACGTGGTCGCATCGCGCACCAAGTGGGGTTTGAGGACCTTCGAGTTGTGGGCCTATCACCTCGACGGGGGACGCGGCGTGCAGATCACCGAGGCGAAGAGCGGCGCGGATACCCGCTCGGACGAACGCGCCAACGCCCTTGGCCCGGTCTACTCTCCGGAAGGGCGCTACCTCTACTACGCGCGCAAGGACGGCGGTTTCGATTACGACGTCAGGTTGCCATTGTGGCAGGTCGTGCGACGAGACCTCCGCAACGGCAGCGAAGATACCCTGACCGGTGCCCAGGGAAGCGCCATGCGTCCGGCGCTGTCGCCCGACGGGTCGATTCTCACCTACGCGACGCGATACCGGGGCGAGAGCGGGCTCAGGTTGCGAGACCTCCGCACCGGCGACGATCGCTGGCTGGCATACCCGGCGCAGCGAGACGACCAGGAATCGCGGTTCACCCGCGACCTGTTTCCGGGCTACGCCTTCACGCCCGACGGCTCGGCCGTCATCTATACCAGCGAGGGCGGCATCCGTCGCGTCGATACCCGGACCGGAGAAATCTCATCCATACCGTTCAAGCTGGACGTCGAACAGTCCATCGGACCACGCTTGTACTCGCCCTATCGACTGGGGCTGGGCCCGGTGAAGGCCCATCTCGTGCGCGGTCTGGCGCCCGCGCCATCGGGCGAGCAACTGGCTTTCTCCGCCCTGACCCGCGTATTCGTGCGCGATGAATCATCGGGGAAGGAAACTCCGCTCACGGCAGATGGTGTCACTGCCTTTCATCCAGCGTGGTCGCCCGACGGTCGCTGGATCGCTTACGTCACCTGGTCGCCGAAAGGCGGCCATATCTGGCGTGCCCGCGCGAACGGGCGTCGGGCGCCGCAGCGGCTAACGCAACGCGCGGCGTTCTACAGCGAACCGGCGTGGTCGCCGGACGGCAAGCGAATCGTCGCCCTGCGCGCGGCGAGCTATGACCGCCTGTATCGAATCTGGGACTTCAACGCGCCGGAGGGAACGGATTTGATCTGGTTGCCGGCCGACGGCGGAGAGGCCCGGGTAGTGACGCCGGCGCGCGGATACGGAGCGCCTCACTTCGGACCGGAGACCGATCGGGTCTACGTGTACCACTCGGGCGGCCGGTCGGCCCTGACATCGATGCGTTTCGACGGCACCGACCGACGCACCCACCTCAGCGTAGAGGGTCCGGGCATCTACTACGCGGAAGATGACGTACCGGCCCGCAACGTCCGGATTTCACCTGACGGCCGGGCTGCGCTGGTCACGCACGCCAACCAGATCCACGTTGCCAAGCTGCTCGGCCGCGACCTGACCGATGTCGAAACCCGCATCGACGCGCCGTCCATTCCCATGGCCCGGCTGACGGACGTGGGCGCCGACGAAGCCGCCTGGAGCGCCGACAGCGAGACGATCTACTGGACCGTCGGCAATCGGGTCTACCGGCGTGCGCTCGCTTCGGTCGCCTTCGATACGGATGAGGACAGCAAGCGGAAAGGCAAGGACGGCGAGGAAAATGCCGCACCGGACGAACCGCACGACATCGCCGAGGCACATCCGGCGGTGGCGGTCACGATGATCGAGATCTATCAGCCCCGCCACGAGCCCGAAGGCGTATTGGCCCTGACGGGCGCCACCGTCATTTCAATGGAACCCGACTCGGAACCCATCGACGATGCGGTGGTCGTGATGCAGGCCGGCCGCATCACCCAGGTCGGACGCGCCGTCGAGACCGAACTCCCCGAAAACGCCTCCGTCATCGATGTCTCCGGTCGCTTCATCATCCCCGGCTACGTCGATACCCACGCCCATATTCCCCTGCTGCAGCGCGTCATCGACACGAGCAGCTGGGCACTTCTGGCCAACCTGGCCTATGGCGTGACCACGGTCATCGACGTACAGCCCAGCACGGTGGACATTCTCGCCTACCGGGACCTGATCGATGCCGGGCGCATGCCCGGGCCCCGCCTGCTCACCACGGGTCCCGGCATATTCAACGACAACCGGTTCAAGTCGTTCGAGCACGCGCGCAGCGTACTTTCGCGCTACAAGGACCATTACCGGGTGCGCAACCTGAAGTCCTATATCGCCGGCAACCGCGAGCAACGCCAGTGGATCGTGCAGGCCGCCAAGGAACTGGGACTCATGCCGACAACAGAAGGCGCGCTCGACATGAAGCTCGACATGACCCACATCATCGACGGCTTCAGCGGCAACGAGCACAACTTTCCCATCGTCGATCTGCACCGGGATGTGGTGGAACTGACGGCGCGCTCCGGCATCGCCTATACGCCAACCCTGCTCGTGACCTACGGCGGTCCCGCAGCGGAGAACTATTTCTTCACCCGCGAATCTCCCGCGAACGACGCCAAGCTCAGGCGCTTCACTCCGCCGCAACTGCTTGCGGCCCGCGCCTTGCGGGTACCGTGGTTCGCGGATACGGAGCACGTCTTCTCACGGGTCGCCGCGCAGGCCGCCAAGATCATTCGCGCCGGCGGGCGCGTCGGCGTCGGTTCCCACGGCCAACTGCAGGGGCTCGGTTACCACTGGGAACTCTGGGCGATCGCCAGTGGCGGATTGACGCCATACGAGGCACTGCGGGCTGCCACCCTGCATGGCGCGGAGATGATCGGCGTGGCGCAGGACATCGGCACGGTCGCGCCGGGGAAGCTCGCCGACCTGGTCGTGCTCGATGCCGACCCGTTGAAGGACATACGCCACTCGGACGACATCGTGTACGTGGTCAAGAACGGAGAAGTGTTCGCAGGGGATACGCTGGACAGGATCTGGCCCGTCCCGGAACCCCTACCCAAACAGTGGTGGCAAGACCTCGAACCGCCTTAGCATGCGAAGTTGTCCCCTGTGGCCGTAAACTATCGACCTGGTATGCAGCACCACGCGAACAATAGCGATAACATCGCACGCATGCGTTACAAGTCGAATCCAAACACCGCGAACTGTGGCAGCCTGGGCGTAGAGGGACACTCTGTCCTCGTAACATCGACCAGGAACAGGCAGAGGAACTCCTCTCCACGAGCAATGCCATAGGGAAGAAACGATATGCGGTTCTAGACGGTCGTGCATACTGCGCACAACAAACCCTACCCGGCGTATGGCATGGGTATCCTGTCGGCTGGGTATACGTGCCGGAGAGCCTGCGACGCAAGTGGTACCGGGAAAACCTGGTGCGCAGGTCGGATATTCGGCGGCATTGGGACTAGGCGCGTTAATGACGACACAATGGCAAAGGCTGGCAGGCGACACGAGTCGATTCGCGATGCAGATCTCATTCGCCGCCGATCCCGACGACGGCCAGGGAATCGATCCCGATGTCGGCCGTTCCTGGGGCAGTTTCCAAATCTGGTCACAGGGACGCAATCTCTGCGCTCACATCGCACAGGGAGAGCGAATCGACTCAGTACACTGGTACGTTCTCCCTTTGATCGAGTGGTTCGCCCAGCACTGGAACCCGTTGTTCCATGAAGAGCGCCTGCTGGCGCGAAGCCAGCAAGCGAGTGCCTGGGCGTCACTTAGAGAGACGCGCTTCCCCCCAGCAGCAATCGAGATGGACGATGAGCGCGTATCCGAATGGGAACGCACTTGGCAAGCATGGTGGAACCGCCACGCCCTGCGGTCCGCAAGCGAGGGCGGGCTGTTCCCTGATGTCATGTTCCGCCGCTATAGAGATTCCGTAGAGATATCTTGGGGGCGCACACGGAGCCAGGGAATGCCGAAGGACTTTGAGTTCGCAGAGTCCGGTCCTGGCATTGCGCGACTTCGACCGAGCGGTGTCGCCGAGCCTCTACACGCTGTACTTTCCGACGCCACCGAACATCTGTGCACCCTGACCACCAATTGCGAGCGATTTGAAACGCTACGACGTACCCTGCGCGGCTTGGCAAGAAACAACCAACGCCAACGACGACTGATGTGGCTTGCAGGCCTCGGCGTAGACGAACCCACCGTCCGAAGGGGGTGGCGCCGAGCGAAGCGATGGTTGTCCGAAATGCCTGAAGCGACATCGTCCTTGTTGCGAGATTCCGAGCGATTGCCGCTCGTCATTAATGGATCTTGTCACGCCACGCTCATGTTCGGCTGTGTCTCGCCACGCGTTCAGCGAGCCGACGTACTTGCCTTGGCAGACATCATGATCGAGATTCACTCGGACGCCCAAAGTGAGCATCGCCTGGATTCAGTTCGTAGATTTATCCCCATAGATGAACTGAGCGCGCCCTCTTGGTCTCAAGGATACGAACTAGCCGAAGATTTCCACGAACACCTAACCAGGAAGTTCGCGTCTAGGGCTCGCGTCGATATAGATGAGATCATCGAGACACTAGACGTCCCGTTTAAGGAGATTTCGTTGTCGGACGAAACCATTCGAGGTGTGGCAATTGCCGGGATGCGACATGCGCCAATGATCGTCTGGAATTCGAATTGCGTATTCAACCAGCATCCGCACGGTCGTCGCTTCACGCTGGCACATGAGCTGTGCCACCTATTGTTCGATTGGGAGGCCGGTCGTCGGTTGGCAATCGCGAGCGGACCATGGGCACCATCGGGAATCGAACGTCGCGCCAACGCATTCGCCGCCATGCTATTGATGCCAACTACCAACGTTCACAAAGTCGTGTCAAGACTCAATGTCCCGTTGGAATCCCTTGAGGGAGTATCGAACGTCGCATCTCGCATGGGGACAGGCTTTCGAGCCACGTCGTGGCACTTGAGAAACTTGGGTTTTATCGACGATACGTGTCGGGACCAACTGCTTGAGGAAATCGATTCTTCGCATCAACAAGATCTGAACTGACCACGATCGTCTCGGTGTCAGGTCGCCGGCTATAGCCCTCGACGCGCCCGAATCCCAATTCCCATGGCGCGGCTTACCGATGTCGGTGCCGACGAAGCTGCCTAGAGCGTTGACGGAAAGACGATCACCAAGGAGTCGCCGGCGAACGACACGAAGCTCAATCGCTTCACTCCGCTGGCGGACCTCGTGGTGCTCGACGCAGACCCCCTGGCGGACATACGCCATTCGGATCGGGCGCCGGCAAATATTTCAATGTCAGAGGTATTGGTCACGGCGCTTGAACCAACTGCTAAGCGATGGCCCTTTTGGAAAGGAACTATAGAGGAGTCGCTAATCGTTAGCGAATTTTGCCATTTCGAAGAAAATGGATTCGATCTTCACTAGACTTTCGACGCCACGGAGTCCCAGTAGCGCCTGATCGCGTCGACGTGCCCCGCGGGCTCGCCCAATCCATGGTTCATGGTGATGACGGATGTATGCGTTACGCCCATGTCCCGCAACGATTTGAGCCGGTCCAGTTCAGCCGTGCCGCAGTATCCCAGGGGCTGAATACACTCCACACCGATGTCGTCCGGATCCCGGCCCGCGGCACGGGCAGCGCTGCGAACGGACTCGATCTGCGTCTCAAGGTCATCGTTGTAGAAGGGGAACCAGCCGTCCGCCAGCCGCGCCACGCGGTCCAGCACCTGGGGCGCCATCCCGCCCAGCCAGACCGGGATGGAACGCCGGGACGGCAACGGGTTGAGCCCGGCATCGGGAATCCTGTGCCACCTGCCCTCGTATTCGATGGTGTCCTGCGCCCAGAGCCTGCGCATCACCTCTATCTGCTCTTCGCTGCGGACGCCGCGATCGTGAAAGTTCTCCCCGAGCGCCTCGTATTCGACGTCGTTCCAGCCGGTGCCGATGCCGAGCCGCAATCTGCCGCCCGACAGCACATCGACACAGGCGGCCTGCTTGGCGACAAGCGCAGTCTGGCGTTGCGGCAGGATGAGGACTGCGGTCACGAACTCCAGCGTCCGCGTCAGGCCCGCCAGAAAACCGAACAGCACGAACGGCTCAAGGAACTGGCTCTCCGACGTATAGGCCCCATGCCAGTCGGGCCGGCTCGCCGGGTTGGCGCCGAGGACGTGATCGAAAACCACGAGATGGTCGTACCCGATCTCCTCGGCGGCGGTCGCGAAACGGGCGACATCCTCCGGATCGGTGCCAATCTCTGTCTGGGGGAACGCAACGCCTAGTTTGATGTCAGTCTCCTGTCTTGCCCCAACGCCAACTCTTGCCCGCCGCTCACGCGCACCAGGGTTCGAGCTTCTTCGGAGCGAGTTCGTTCCTGAGCGAGGCGTACCTCGGCAATCCCTTCTCGTAGCTCGGATAGGCTTCGCCCGCAATGAGCGGCGCCAGGTAGCGGCGCGCCGCCGCGGTGATGCCGTAGCCGTCCTTTCTGATATACGCCTTCGGCATCCTGCGCTCCACGTTCGCCACGCGCTTAAGCGGTGCGTCGCCTACGTGCCACTCATAAGGTTCGTCCCGCGTCCTGACGATGGCGGCCATGACCGCATTCTTCCCCGCCAGCGCGAACTCCACCGCCGCCTCTCCCACCGCATACGCCTGCTCCACATCGATGCCCGACGCGATGTGGCGGGCGGAGCGCTGCAGATAGTCCGCCACCGCCCAGTGATACTTGTAGCCCAGCGCCGCGTTCACCATCTCGGCCAGTACCGGCGCCACCCCGCCGAGCTGCGTATGGCCGAACGCGTCGCGGGCGCCCGCTTCCGCCAGGAACCGGCCATCGGCGTAGCGCGTCCCCTCGGATGCCGCGACGACACAGTAGCCGTTGCGGTCGACGGTCTCCCTGACCCTCTCCAGGAACTGCTCTTCATCAAACGGCACTTCCGGGAACAGGATCAGATGCGGCGCATCGCCCCGTTTGCGTTGCGCCAACCCCGCCGCGGCGGCGATCCAGCCCGCGTGGCGGCCCATCACCTCCAGGATGAATACCCTGGTCGATGTCTCGCACATCGACGCCACATCGAGGGCCGCCTCCCCGATCGATACGGCAACGTACTTGGCGACTGACCCGAAACCCGGGCAGGTGTCCGTGAAAGGAAGGTCGTTGTCGACGGTCTTGGGGATGCCGATACAGGAGATGGGATAGCCTTCGCGCGCGCCCAAATCCGCAACCTTGTGCGCCGTGTCCTGGGAGTCGCCGCCGCCGTTGTAGAAAAAGTAGCCGATGTCGTGAGCCCGGAAGACTTCCATGAGGCGCGCATACTCGCGTTCGTCCTGATCGGGCGGCGCGAGTTTGTAGCGGCAGGATCCGAAGGCGCCCCCCGGCGTTTCGCGCAGCGCGGCGATGTCCTCGGACGACTCCTTGCCGGTGTCGATGAGTTCCTCGGAAAGCGCCCCGAGGATGCCGTTGCGGCCCGCAAAGACCTTGCCGATCCTGTCCCCGTGCCGTCTGGCGGTCTCGATCACTCCGCACGCGGTAGCGTTGATGACGGCGGTGACGCCGCCAGACTGCGCGTAGAACGCATTCCTTCGCGAGTCGCCGCCCGGCGCGCCCCGTGTTTTCGGCATGAGTTCGTCCCTTTTATCTCGGGTTTCCGTCGTTTCCGCGCATGGATTGTGGGCCATTTGTGCGACAATTTCTCGCATGGTCTCCATCGCAACGCTTTTCTGGAACATCTGCATACTGCGTGCTGGCCCGGAATCGGTGCCGGCGCGGGTCTGGTTCGCCCTGGTCCTGCTGGTCGCCGACATCGCGGTGGCGCTCGTCTACCATCGCATGCTGGGCGCGACAGGCGCAGAGGCGCTCAACACCTTGCAGGCGTTGGGTTTCAGCCTCGTGAGCATCGCTACCGTAGCCGTCGTTACCCGGTCCGTACTGTACTTCCGCAAGCTCGACAACCGCTTCCTCGCGACATTGACCGCCCTGATCGGCACAGACCTGCTGATCAGCGTCTTCATCGTCGTTGCGAGTCAACTCAGCAAACTGGTCGGACTGCCGCCGGAAATCTCAACCGGCATCCTCCAGATATGGGGAATCGTGGTGTGGGGGTTCATCTACCACCGCGCATTCAACACCACGCTGCTGTTCGGAATCCTGATCGCGTTCGGCATGGGCATCCTTGCCTTCATCGTCAGCATCGCCGCCGTGAACCCGTTCGCATAGATGCAGAAAAGTCTCTATTTTCTGGGCGTCGGGGGCACGCTGATGGGCGGCCTGGCACGCATCGCGAGGGAAGCCGGCTACGAGGTTTCCGGCTCGGACAAGGTCCTCTATCCCCCAATGAGCGACCAACTCGCCCAGGCAGACATCACGCTGTTCGAGGGGTTTGACCCAGCGCAACTCAACCCGCTCCCGGACCTCGCCATCATCGGCAACGCGCAGCTCGGCCGGGGCCATCCGGGAATCGAGCACATCCTGAACAGCAACGTCAACTACATGTCGGGCGCGCAATGGCTGGGGGATGTCGTGCTTCCCGGCCGCTGGGTGATCGCGGTGGCGGGCACACACGGCAAGACGACCACGGCCAGCATGGTTGCATGGATACTGGAGTACGCCGGGCTCGCACCGGGATACATGATCGGCGGAGTGCCCCGAAAC
This sequence comes from uncultured Pseudomonadales bacterium, assembly GCA_964518405.1. GTDB lineage: Bacteria > Pseudomonadota > Gammaproteobacteria > Pseudomonadales > Azotimanducaceae > VXNE01. Next base: position 10,601 of record CAZFGB010000123.1, read on the forward strand.
TTCGACTACTCCGCGCGCCTGGGCGAAAAGCCGTACTTCGTGGTCGAAGCGGACGAGTACGACACGTCCTACTTCGACCGCCGCTCGAAGTTCATTCACTACCGTCCGCGAACGCTGATCATCCATAACCTGGAATACGATCACGCCGACATCTTCGACAGTCTGCGGGCGATACAGACCCAATTCCATCACCTTGTTCGCGCCGTGCCCGGCGAGGGCCTGATCGTCGCTCCCACCGGCGACCGCGCCGTGAACCAGGTTCTGGGCATGGGTTGCTGGACTCCCGTCACGCGTTACGGCGTGACCGCCAGAAGGCGCAGACGGCTGCCCATCGACAGCGGCGACGTCTGGCATACGGAGAACGCCGAACGTGCCGGCAGCGCGTTCGATGTGGCCCTGAACCGCAACCGGATCGGCCGCGTGAACTGGGACCTGATGGGCGATCACAACATCTCCAATGCGCTCGCGGCCATCGCCGCAGCGCGGCACGCCGGCGTGTCCGCGGAATGCGCGGTCGAAGCGCTGTGTCATTTCAAGGGTGTGAAACGACGCCTTGAACTATTCGTCGACCGAGACGGCGTCAAGATGTATGACGACTTCGCTCACCACCCGACGGCTATCCGCGCGACACTTCAGGCATTGCGGGACAAGGTGGGAGGAGAACGCATCGTCGCGGTGATCGAACCGCGCACCCACACCATGTCGCTGGGTTCCCTGCGCAGCGAACTCTCGCACTGTTGCGCGCCGGCGGACGAAGTGATCTGGTTCCGCGGGGACAACATCAAGTGGAACCTGAACGAACTCGCCCGCAATAGCGTGGTCGGGGCCAGCGTCGAAGACGAAATCGATCACCTGGTGGCGCGGCTGACGCAACGCAGGAAGGCACCCTGCCACATCGTCATCATGTCCAACGGCAACTTCGGCGGCGTCTACGACAAGCTCGCCGCCAAGCTCGCCGCTTAGCGCACGCCATCCACCTTCGCCGCCAAGCTCGCCGCTTAGCTGGCGCCATTCACCTTCGCCGCGACGCAGCGATCCACGTCCAGCAAGGCGGACGTTCTGGCGAAAACGTGGCGCGGCGTGCCGAACGCTTCCTTGAGGGCGACGTCCCGGTCCCACCGGTTGTCGATCGCATCGATCGACTTCGCCGCAGGCAGGCCGATGTGATCGACATGGTAGTAGGGCGAAACCAGCGGAAAGAACTGCAATGGCCAGTCCGTGCCATAGATCAACCGCTCGTCCAGTCCCGGGACCGACAGCGCCCGCTTCAGGAAACCGAGTTTATTGACCTGCGTCAGACTGGAAATGTCCGCAAGGAGATTGGGATAGCGTTCGAACATCGGCAGGATGCGTTCGAAATTGTCCTCCCCCTCGCTGGTTCCCGTTGTCCCGATGTGGGCCGCGATCACCGTGACGCCAACGGAGAGCGGCAGCGCCAGTCGGCGCGGGTCACCGTATTCGTCCCTGGCGCGCGCAAACGACCGCTCCTGTCCGGCGTGGCTCAACAAGGGCAGACCGAGCGCCACAAGCTCTTCGTAGAACCGGGTAATCGTCTCGTCCGCAGGATCGATATGCATGATGTTGGGTATCCATTTGACCAATAGCGCTCCCCGCGCCCTGACCTCGCGCAGTCGCTGCAGCGCATCCCGGCGGTGGGGATTGACGCTGGCGCCGAAGCAGAGATTGCCATGGCGGCGAGTTTCGCTGGCGACAAACGCGTTCGGCAGGTAGACCTGCGTAGCCTCCCGATCCAGGTTCCCCTCGGCATCGACGACCCCGTCCAGCGCCAGGACAACAGCCATGTCGACGCGTCGCGACGCCGCGACCTGCGCGCTGATCTTGTCGATGACGACAGCGTCCCCTTCGGCTTCCAGTTCTTCCGCGTCGACGCCGAAAGCGCCGAGGTAGATCGGAAAGCGAAAGCTCTCCCGCATCTCCCGATTGATGAAGGCGCCGCTGCCCCCGGCACCGATCCCGGCCGCGTGCACATGCATGTCCACATAGCCGCTATCGGACGCGCCCGCCGGAAGCTCATCGACGGGGATCAGGAAATGTACGCACGCGAAGACAACGGCGGCGCCGACCAACGCCGCCGCCACCGCGCGCGCAGCCGCTGGAAGCGGCGCTCGTCGGTTTGCGCGCGGATTGGATCGCATGTCTTCCCGTCGGCATCGCGGCCAAAACGCCAAGATTCTGACGCCAAGAACCTACACGCTCAATGGCGGACATCGCATGGTGCGGGACCGTTGATCGCGCTATAAGTCACCTTCCTTGCCCCGGGATCGTCGCAATGCTCTGGAGACTCCTTCCCGGCATCTGCGTCCTGTGCCGGAGCTACACCGATCAGCGCATGGATATTTGCCGCGCTTGCGCCGCGGACCTGAGACCCAACATCGATGCTTGCCCGCGTTGCGCGATCCCTACGCCCGCGCGGGGCGGCGAATGTCCCGCCTGTCGGGTAGCCCCGCCGCCGTACGTTCGCGCCGTCGTGCCGTATCTCTATGTCTCCCCGCTCACGCGGTTGATACATGGCCTGAAACACGGCAATGGACTCATCGAGGCACGCATCCTGGCGGCGCTGATGGCCGAGGCTCTGGCCGCGGAGGATGCGCCGGACGTGATCGTCCCCGTGCCGCTTACGTATCGTCGACGGACCCAGCGCGGATACAACCAGGCGGCGCTGCTCGCCTCCCGGATCGCGCGCATCGTGGGCGCGCCCGTCGACTACCGCGGCCTCAGGCGCATCCGCCATGCCGCACCGCAACGATCCCTGGATGCCTCCGCCCGCCGACGAAACCAGCGGGGCGCCTACCGGGCTCGCGGAGACTTCCTCGAAAAGAACATAGCGATCATAGACGACGTCATGACCACGGGCGCAACAGCGGCCGAAGTCGCGACCACGCTGATCGATGCGGGCGCGGCGAACGTGAGCATCTGGGCGGCGGCGAGGACGATGGCGCCATAAGGAACGTCGCCCCGGGGGCGATAAGGCCGGCGGCTTCGCCCGCGCCCTGTTTGACGCCCGCCCGGCGCCCGCCTAGTGCTCCGTCAAGCCCAAATCTGCGGGTATCTGCGGGTCTTTTTGCCCCCTGGACTTTGTTGCTCCTCCTTGTGTGGTGCCTGCCACACGGCGTCGTCGCGCCTCGCCAGGAACCAAAAATCCCTCGCAGCTACA
>CAZFGB010000124.1:0-31530 GCA_964518405.1 uncultured Pseudomonadales bacterium
CCAGTAGTCCGGGTCCAAGCCCGCAGCGCGCACCTTCTGGCGCAGGTTGACGGCTTCCTCGAAGCCGGGCGGTCCGGCCGACGCCGTGTTCATGATGCGCCTTCGTCGGCAGTTGCCTGCGTGCTCCGGTTCGGGACGGCGTTCCCCTCGTATGCCGCACCGTTCGAGCGTGGACGTTTCGCCAGCGGATTGGTGATCGCCTTGCGTTCGTGATAGTGAAACGCATACGCCTCATGCACGGCGTCGCGGATGCTGGTCGGGCGGTAGCCGAGCTCGCCCTTCGCCTTGCTGAGGTTGGCGTGGCGGCGCTTTTTCAGCAAGCGGATGGCACCGGGCGTGAAGCGCTGCGGAAAGTCGGGGTGGACCCGGTTCAGGTAGAAGCTGGCCGCCTCCGAAAACACATACATCAGATTGGCCGGAATACGCCGGCGCGGCCGCGGAATCCCCGAGACCTCCTCGTAGAGATCCAGCATGTCGGAGATGGTCTTGTATTCGCTGCTGAAGATGTACTTTTCGCCGGAGCGCCCGTGGCGCATGCACAGCAAGTGTCCTTCGACGATGTCCCGCGCAGCCACGAACTCGAACCCGCCATCCACATAGGCGCGGAGCTTGCCGTTCGTGTAGTCGCACATCGTCCTGCCCAGGCGAGACGGGAGGAAGTCCGCGCCTCCCACGACCGCGCAGCAGGTCGCGACAATCACATCCTGTCCCGCCGCCGCCGCGCGCCAGCACTCGTGCTCGACCAGCGCCTTGCTCTTTTCGTAGGGCATGGTGCGCTCCATGGGGTAGAACTGCATGGTTTCATCGCTGGCCGCCGAGGGATCGTCGAGATCGTAGCCTACCGCGCTGAACGAGCCCGTCACCACCACCCGTCCGGCCTCGCACTCCCGCGCCGCCCGCAGGACATTTCGGGTGCCCAGCACGTTGCACTCGTACACCTCGCGGCGATGGGCGCTCGTGCCGTCAATGGTGGACACCTTCGCAGCAACGTGATAGACGCCCTTGCAACCCTCGATCGCCCGACGGGTGGCGTTCAGGTCTCGGATGTCGCCGTACGCGCGTTCAACCTCAAGGCCGTCAAGGCCCTCGTTGTTGTCTTCGTGCCTCAGCAGCACCCGGACGCGAACGCCTTCGTCGAGCAATCGGCGCACGAGATTGGCGCCCACGTGTCCCGCGGTGCCAGTCAGGAATACCGGATGCATGGCTGACATGCGAATTCCTTGCGGTTCAAAGGAAACACCCCCCGGTTTCCAAGAAAAACGCGAATGCGCTAATCCTAACACTCGCGACCAGATTGAGTGACGGCCGTTCATCGAACCGCGCGCCAATGGTGCCGCCCGAGGATCGCCCCGGCGCGGGCCGCGGCGTCTCTCGGGTTGGGTGGCCCGAACAAGGCTGATCGACCCGGCAGCGCTTGCAACCGGCGCCGAGATAGACCATTTTCGCGGCTTGATTGAGAGGGGCCTGCCCAGCGGGAGGCGAGCAAGATGATCAAGACCATCGCCGTCATCGAAGGCGACGATGCGGCGCCCGAGGCGGTCCGGCCGACGATCGAACTCCTCCGATCGCTCAACATCGGCCTGGAATTCGTCCGTCCCGTCGTCGGCGAGGAAGCCGAGCGAGAGACGGGAAGCGCCTTTCCGGACGCCGCCAAGCAGATCATCGACAGCGCGGACACGACCTTTTTCGGCTCCACCAGCGGCAAATCCGGCACCGCGCTCAGGTACCTGCGCTGGGGCAAGCAGACCTTCGCCAACGTGCGTCCCTGCCTGCACCTGCCCGGTTGCGCCAGTCCCCTGCGCGATCCCGACGGTATCGACTTCGTCATAGTGCGCGAGAACCTGGAAGACCTCTACGTCGGCTGCGAGGGGCCGTTGCGCGATCTCACGCCGCTCGACCTCTTCGGCCGGACCATAGGCCGGCCGGTGCACGAACTCGGCGACGGCAAGTACGCGATCAAGGTCATCACCCGCGAGGCGACCGAGCGCGTCGTTCGCTTCGCCTTCGGTCTGGCGGCCAGGCGCCGCAATCACCTCACCTGCGCGACCAAGCACAACATGCTCCGCGGCAGCGACGGATTTTTCCTCGAAGTCGCGCGCGAAGTCGCGACCGAATTTCCGCATGTCGCGTTCGACGCATTCATCGTCGACGACTTTGCCTGCCGCATGATCCGCGAACCCCGGCGGTTCGATGTCGTGGTCATGCCGAACCTGTACGGGGACATCCTTTCGGACGCCGCCGGCGGTCTTCTCGGCAGCCTCGGCCTGGCGGCCAGCGGGTGCTTCGGGGACGACTACGCGTACTTCGAGCCCGCCCACGGCACCGCGCCGGACATCGCCGGACGCAACATCATCAACCCGACGGCGTCGTTGCTGAGCGCGGTCATGATGCTCGAGCACCTCGGATTTGCGCGCGAGGCCGTCCGCATCAGGGAGGCGCTGTTTCGAGTCTATGCGGAAGCCCGCGACGGAGGGGCCGGCGCGCTTACGCCCGATCAGGGAGGTGCGGCGACGACGACCGAGTTCTGCGCCGCGGTGGCGGCCGCCCTGTGACGCCGTATTGGGAGGTCCATCCGGGAAACGGGCCGTTCCTGCTGCTCCTTCACGGATTTCTGTGCAGCCGCGTCCAATGGACGCCCAACCTCGCGGCATTGCGCGCGGTATGCCGCCCGGTCGTGGCCGAACTCTATGGCCACGGTCGCTCTCCAAGTCCCGACGATGTCGGCGTCTATGCCCCGGAGTCCTATGCCGCCGCACTGGACGCAATCCGCGCCGAACTCGGCGCCGAGTCCTGGTTCGTCGGCGGGGGATCGCTGGGGGGCGCACTGGCCCTGCGTTACGCCCTGATCCGTCCAGCCGTCGTTCGAGGCGTCATCTTCACCAACTCCATGGCCGCGTTCGCGCCCACCGGCCGGGTCGGTCAGCGGACGGAGGAAGGCGCGCGCTCGGCCGAGCGCGTCCGCATGGGAGGGATGCGGGAGATAGATCGGATACGGGTCCACCCGAGGCATGCCCGGCGCCTGCCGAGGGAGATTCACGAGGCGTTGCTGGAAGATGCCCGGCAGCTCGACACCGAGGGCGTCGCCAACACCGTGCGCTACACCACGCCGAGGGCATCCGTGCGCGACGATCTGGCCGCCATTCGCGTGCCCGCGCTGCTTGCGTGCGGGCGCTTCGAAAGACGTTTTCAGCCGCACCGCGACTTCGCCGCCGCCGGCATGCCCGGTCTTGCGGTGGTCGACATGGACGCCGGCCATGCCGTGAACATGCAGGCCGCCGGCCAATTCAACAGCGCCGTAATCGACTTCGTATCGGATTCCGTGAGAACCTTCGACCAAAAGGGGCGGCCCCTGGGGCACCGAATGACAGTATCGACCGTCCGCTAGAAGCCACATGACGCATATCGTCGACACGCTGATCGAGGAGCGCGCCACGCGTTTGATGCGTCATCCGCCGGTCTGGCGCCTGATCATGCGGACGCTCCACCGCGCGCTCGGCTACGAAGAAGCCGTGGCGATGGCCGACACCATCGCTTCGATGTCCGGCGCCGAGGTGTTCGAATACATGAGCGATTTGCTGGCGCTGGATGTCGCCGTGGATGGCCTGGACGAAGTCCCGGACCGAGGCGCCGTGGTCGTCATGCCGAATCATCCGACCGGCGTGGCCGACGGCGTCGTCGTATACGACGCGCTCAAGCGGGTGCGGGAGGACATCGTGTTCTTCGCCAATCGGGACGCCCTGAGGATTTCTCCCGGCATGGAGGACATGATCGTCCCGGTGGAGTGGGTGGAGGAGAAACGCACGCTCACCAGGCAACGCGAAACGTTGCGGGCCGCGGCGGCGGCCTTCAGCCGCCGCCGACTCATCGTCCTGTTCCCCTCGGGACGCCTTGCGCGGCCCAGCGTCCAGGGCCTGATGGAACGGCCTTGGCAGACGACCGCGATCAGCCTGGCGAAGAAGCACAATGCTCCGGTCGTCCCCATGCACATCCGGGGCCGCAACTCGTGGATGTTCTATCTCTTCTGGCTACTGCATGACGAACTGCGCGACATCACGCTGTTTCGGGAACTGTTGAACAAGAAGGCGGCTTCCTACGAAGTCCGCATCGGCGAGATGTTCGAACCCGAGGGCGACGTGAAGGCGCTGACCGAAGACCTGCGCCGGTTTGTCACCGAGCAGATGCCGAGGGGCGCTCGAAGCTGGCGCGGCATGGAGCGACAGTCGAGCGCGAGCCTCTCGTCCGGGTGAACCGGCGGGATTTCGGATTCTCTGATGAAGAAGCGATGATCGACGCCCCATCCCGGTCAGCAAGGATCGATGACGCCGCGCGGGCAGTGTTGCTTTTCGCCCTCTGGCTGTGCCCCTCCGCCGCGGCCGAGTCGTATTCGCCGCACGCCGATGACGCCTACCCGGACAACGTCTATTGGGGCGATACGCACCTGCACTCGTATCTTTCCGGCGACGCCTTCGCGCTGGGATCCAGGCTCACGCCGGATGACGCCTATCGCTTCGCGAAGGGCGAAACCGTACGGTCGACGAGCGGTCAGCCGGCGCGTCTGCGCCGGGCGCTGGACTTCCTGATGGTGTCGGATCACGCGGAGAACCTCGGCGTCCTGCCGCGGCTGGCCGAGAATCCCGCGCTATTGCCGGAGTCGGAAAACGCCGCGCGCACGGCGCGACTGATCGCCGACCTGCCGCCGGTGCGCGATGTTCTGAACGCGCCGACGGCCGAGGCGTTCGAGTCCATGGGGCGTCCGCTCGGCCAAGCGAAGGTCGCCTGGCTGCAGGACTACGCCATCGACGAGGACTTTCGACGTGACCTGTGGAGCGAGGTGGTCCGCGTCGCGGAAAAGCACAACGACCCGGGCACGTTCACGACCTTCGCCGGCTACGAATGGTCGGCCAGGGGGGCCGGAGAGGGATACTCCTCGATCCATCGAAACGTTCTCTACGCAGACGGGCCCGAGTTGACGGGACAGACGTTGCCGTTTTCGAGCCACGACAGCAACGACCCGGAAGATCTCTGGGCTTACTTCGCGGACTACGAAGAGCGCCTGGGCGGAAACGTGATCTCCATTCCGCACAATTCCAATCTCAGCCGCGGCCGGATGTTCAGCCCGGGCGACTACGGAGGTGCGCCGCTGACTCCGGCCTACGCCCGCACCAGGGCGCGGTTCGAACCCGTTGTCGAAGTGACGCAGTTCAAGGGTGACAGCGAAACGCACCCGCTGGTATCGCCGAACGATGCTTTCGCGGATTTCGAGAATTGGGCGGCAAGGTCGGCGCCTGCCGCGACCGAGACATTATCGAAGGAAACGGCCGTCGGGCAGTCCTACGTCCGACCGGCTCTAGGCCTCGGCCTGGACCTGGGATCGGAGCTGGGCGTGAACCCCTTCAAGTTCGGCATGATCGGCAGCACCGACTCCCATACCGGCCTCGCGACGGCGGACGAAGACAACTTCTGGGGCAAGATGGGAAAGGACGAACCGAACCGCTACCGGTCGTCGTTGAATTCGTCCTATGCCACGTCGGGCTACGCGGCGGTCTGGGCGCGCGAGAATACGCGACAGGCGCTTTTCGCCGCCTTCAAGCGCCGCGAAGTGTACGCCACCACCGGCCCCCGCATGACCGTGCGCTTCTTTGCGGGCTGGGACTTCGATGCCGGAGACGCCGCGAGCCCGCGCCTCGCGGCCGTGGGTTATCGCAAGGGCGTTCCCATGGGCGGAGATCTGGCCCGCGCGCCGGAGGGCAGGGCGCCGACCTTCCTGGTGCGCGCGGCGAAGGACCCCGACGGCGCCAACCTGGACCGGGTACAGGTCGTGAAGGGCTGGCGCGACAGCGCTGGAAAGATGTCCGAGCGCGTTTACGATGTGGCGCTTTCCGATGGCAGAACGGCGGGCGAGAACGGCGCGCCGGCGGATCCGGTCGGCAGTACCGTCGATGTCGGGAACGCCACCTACCTGAACAGTATCGGCGCGGCCGAACTGAGTGTGGTGTGGCGCGATCCGGACTTCGACCCCGACGCGTCGGCGTTCTACTATGCGCGGGTGCTGCAAATCCCGACGCCGCGCTGGACCGTGTACGACGCCAGGACATATCAACTCGATGTCAGACAAATCCCCGAAGAACAGCCCGCGGCGATCCAGGAAAGGGCCTATACCTCGCCCATCTGGTACACGCCGCGGTGACGATGCCCGATCCGCGCGGGCTACCCGGGCTGCCGATCTCTCTACGGTTTCGGGTCGCCTGGCCGACGCGGCAATGGTCGCAAGCAATGTCGGGGTAATGCCTCGCAGCGTGTGGCGGCATGTGGTTCTCATTCGCCGCGCCATCGCTTCGCGGGAGAGGCCTGCGCGAGGCTTGTTCGGCGCCGGACTGCTGGCGCTGATCGGGGCCGCGGGCGGCGAGAGAGCGGCGCATGCCGCTGCCGAGGGGTCCGGCGCGGCGCCCCAACTCATCGAGGTCGTGGTCACCGTGGGCACCCGCGTGAAGGCGCGCGCCGCCGCCGACACTGCGGTGCCGGTGGATGTATTCGATCGCGAGCAGTTGGAAAGCGTGAATTCCTCCGACCTCGTGGATGTCCTTAACGCCATCGTTCCTTCCTTCAGCGTTCGCAGGCAGCCGATCTCCGACGGCGCCTCCTTCATTCGCCCGGTGCATTTGCGCGGACTCGATTCCCACCACATGCTGGTCCTGGTCGACGGAAAACGGCGACACCGCGCCGCGTTGATGCAACTTGGGGGATTCGGCGCGCACGGCGTGGATGTCGGCAGCATCCCCTCCATCGCCGTCGAGGCGGTGGAGGTGCTGCGGGACGGCGCGGCGGCGCAGTACGGGTCCGACGCCATCGCCGGGGTCATGAATTTCAGGCTGAAAAAGCGCGACTCGGGGTTAGAGGTCCGTGCCCGGGCCGGGGGATATACGCGCGGCGACGGCGAGGAACTGACCCTGGAAGGAAACGCGGGTTTTCCCCTTGGTACAGGTGGCTTCCTCAATGTGAGCGGGCAGTTTTCCGATGCGGCGCCCACCAGCCGCTCGCAGCCCTACGACATCGCCATCGGCAGCTCGGGCATCACGCCGCTCGAGGCGACCGGCAGTCGGCTGACCGTCGACGGCGTCACGTATTTCGGCCCGGATGCGCTGACCTACGCCTATTCGCCCGCCGGCGACCTGCTGCAGGCGGCGCTCGGCAGCGACGGCGTTCCGGACGATCTCGATACGCGCTTCGCCGACAACTTCCACCGCGTCGGCGGGGACCGGCGCTTTCCGGCCCCGGCCCAGATCTGGGGCCAGCCGGAGCGCTGGCAGGGCATCCTCGTCGCCAACGCCGAACTGCCGGTACCGGCGCCGGCGCGGATGCCGGAGACCGCGCCCGCGTTGGCCGCAGCGCTCTATGGGTTCGCCAGTTATTCGACCAAGGACCAGACCGGCGGCTTCTTCTATCGGCGTCCCGGCGTCAGCCAGTTGCTGCCGGTGCGGCTCGAGGACGGTTCCATCTACGACCCCCGGGCGACCCTGTATCCGGCGGGTTTCACGCCCCAGTTCGCGGGCGACGTGACGGACTACGCCGTCCGCGGAGGGGTTCGCGGGGAGCGCCGGAGCGTTCTGGCATTCGACCTGACCTTCGACCTCTCGGTGAGCTACGGCGCGAACGAGATCCGCTACACCATCGCCAACACCATGAACCCTTCCATGGGACCGCGATCCCCGACGCGGTTTCACCCGGGCACGCTTGTCAATGACGAGTACGCGGCCAACGCCGACTTCGTCATCACCTGGCAAGCCGGCCTTGCGAGCCCGCTCAACGTCGCTTTCGGCTTCGAGCATCGCAAGGAGGGCTATGCCATAGAGGCGGGCGACCCGCCGTCCTACGAGATCGGCCCCTTCGCCCGCCCGGACCCGTTCAACTTCGAGATCACCCAGGCGGAGGTCGACGCCGATGCCGATGATGACCTCACCATCGTCGAGTGCCGCATTCCGGGCTTCAGAGCCATCGGCGCCCTTTGCCCCGAAGGCGACCCCGTCAACAATGCGCTGCCGATCGGTTCGAACGGTTTTCCGGGCTATCCGCCATTGTTCACCTCGGATCTCGACCGGGAGAGCTACGCGGGCTATCTCGATATCGAGGCGGATCTCGCCGCGCATTGGCTGGCTGATTTCGCGGTGCGGTACGAGGACTTCTCGGACTTCGGCGACGTCGGCATCTGGAAGCTGGCGACGCGCTACCGCCTGACGGACGGGCTCAAGTTGCGCGGCTCCCTCGGCTCGGGATTTCGCGCGCCGACGCCCGGCCAGATATCCACCACCAACGTGTCTACGCGGATCGATCCGAGCGGCTTTCCGCGAGCCGAGGGGGTGTTCCCGCCGGCGCATCCCGCCGCGGCGCTGTTCGGCGGCACGCCGCTGGATCCCGAACACTCCCGCTCCTGGACCCTGGGTGCGGCGGTCAGGGTCTTCGACGGCCTGGACCTGACGGTCGACCTCTATCGCATCCGCCTCGACAGCCGCATCGTGCTGTCCTCCCAGTTCGCGGTCGGGCCCGAGAATGCGGCGCGCCTCGTGGCCCTGGGCGTTCCCGGCGCGAACGACATCGCGCAGGTGCGCTTCTTCACCAACGACGTGGACACCGAAACCCGGGGCGTCGACGTGGTCGCGACGTGGCGCGCCGACTGGAGTCTCGGCAGCACTTCGTTGCAAGCGGCCGCGAACTTCAACCGCACGGACTTCGCGCGCCGCGGCGTCCACGTGGATGCGGAGGCGGAACACGACATCGAAAGGGGCGCGCCCGACGCCGGCGGCGTGGTCACCGTGACGCACACCTGGAGCCGCCTCGATCTGCTGCTGCGCGCGCGGTACTACGGAGCGTACGAAAACAGCCTGGATGCGAGCCTCGCGACGGTCCAGGAGTTCTCTCGCGAAGTCATGGTGGACGCGGAGGCGACCTGGTCATTGCGGGACCGGTATGCGGTCAAACTCGGCGTGCAGAACCTGCTCGACAACTACCCCGATCCCGGTGAGTTCGAAATCTGTTGCGGCCGCATCTACCGCAGCGACTCCGTGCCGCCCTGGCAAGGCACCCTGGTCTATCTGCAGGCGAGCGTCTCGTCGCGCTGACGAAGCATGGCGCGATCCGCTGTCGCCGGGGAAGAACTGCGAGGTTCGGCGGTGCCCGCGTTCCCCTTCCGCCCGATGGAACGCCCTTGCCAACCTCCGCGATCAGGCCGCGGCTGGACGCGAGATGTCCTTCAACAGAACTGCCGGCAGTCGCTCCAATCGCTCGCTTCGCGGATTCACTTCGAATCCCCCGGATTCCAACGCCGTCACGCCAAGCAATGGTTCGACGCCGTCGTCGCCGTAGATGACCGTCCCGCCGACTCTCTCGCCCTCGAATTCGATCTCGGCGACCGTGATGTCCAGGGCGGCGCTTCGGCCGTCGGCAAGGGTGTATTCCCGACTGCCTCTTGGGACGAGTCCGATGGCTTCGAGATGAGACCGGGGCACAAGGGAGTCGAAAGCGCCCGTATCGACCAGGAACGCGCCGGTCCAGGTTCTGTGCGGCTCGGCCGGATTGCGGATGGTGACGTCAACGTAAGTCGCGCCCATCGGAGTCTCCTCGATTCCCGGTTATTTCCAGATCGGCAGGATATGTGAAACCGTAAATCGGCAAAAGTCGCGGTTGGCGCCGACTCGCGTGCGTATTGACCGCCTCGAGTCCACCGTGGCCTCGTCTACCGCACCGATTCCCTGCCGCGCCGGCGACGCGGGGCGGTTGTCGTTTGGAGCGTGCGCCGCGCGATTCGACTCAAGCGCGTTCGAGGGACGCGCTGATCGGCCGCACGCACTCCGGCGTTTCATCACCGCAACTGGCGATGATCTCCATGGGGTCGGCCTCCGCGATGCGCACGCGGCGTTCGCCGTTCTGTGTTCGCACGACCACCCGGCCCGACTCGCAGCCGACCAGTTCCAGCATTTCCTCGTCCAGCGCCATCTCCGCCGCCTGCGCTTCGGCGGGCAGGGAGGGCCGGCCCCGCACGTGGTCCCGCGCCAGCCGGCCCGCCTCGACATCCTCGACGAATCGGGGCACGTCATCGGGCCGCACCCGGCCGTACAGCACCCCCTGCGGCAGCGCGAGAACGTTGGGCGCGAACCGGTGCCCGCCGACATGGGTCGTCTGCCAGGCGCGCTCGCCCACCAGTTCGCGCAGCCTCGCGTACGCCGGTAGCCCGAAGCGGGCGCAGCAGAGGTCGCGCTGACCGTTGGTGCAGACGAAATACCGAGATTCTTCCACTCGCGGCATGGATGCGCTGCCCAGGTCGGTCTCCATGTCCAGATCCGTGATCGCGCCGTAGCCACTGACTTCCGCCCGGTACAGGCCTTCCGCCGTGCCTGCGAAGAACGTGATCTTCTCGCGGTCGAGTTCGGGCCGCCGAATGAACTGCAGCCGGGGTAGCAGGCCGCGGTCGGTCACCGACGCCATCTGCCGGTCAAGCCAGTCCGTGACCTCCGCCGGCAGGTCGTTGTCGGCGACGGCCTTGGCGCGCCAGACGGGCTTGTACTCGAGCAGCAGCCAGACGTCGACGCGGGCGGCGGTGCCGGCCAGGGGTTCGCCGGCGGCAAGGGAAAGATCGGAGCAGTACTGTCGTTCGGTCATCGCGCGGATCGGGTCAGTCCTACTTGACGCTGGGCATGACCTCGTCGGCCATGAGTCGCATGGTCTGGATCACGTCTTCGCGGGAGAGGGTGCGTCCCATCCAGGTGCACATGATCTCGTCGGCGCCGAAGTCCTCCTCGAGCTCGTGGATGCGATCCACCACCTCCGGCGGCGTCCCCACCAGGTTGGATCCCCTCTCCGGACCGCCCTGCCTGGGGGTCTGCCCTCGCGCCGCCATTCTTTCCGCGCGCGCCCTGTCGGCGGCTTCCCGGATGCGGTCGACCTCGGCCTGTGATGCCGACACGTGGGCGGTGATGCGGATCACCACCCTGGGCTTGCCGGGGTTGCCCGCATCCTTCCATGCTTGGCGGTAGTTCGCCACGTCCCGCTTCAACACCGCATCGCCGCGCTCGTTGTGCGAACTGCCGCCGCCGATGGCGATGCAATAGCCGTTTTTCCCCATGGGAATGAAGTTCTGCTGGCTGTCCAGCGGCAAAAGAATCTGCGGATGGGGCTGCTGCACGGGCTTCGGGTTGATGCGCGAAACCCCGGGGAGCGGCGGGTAATTGAAGAATTCGCCCTCGTAGCCGGAAAACTGGTCCTCGGTCCAGACCTTTTTCATCACGTCCAAGTACTCGAGGAAGTGTCTCTGGCGCCGCGGGTCGCCGGTGGTATTGCCTCCCGCGCCGTAGATGAAGCGGCCGTTGCTGACCTGGTCGATGATGGCTATCTGCTCGGCGACATTGATGGGGTTCGCCTGCGGCAGGTTATCGAACACGTACTTGTAGCGCTCTCCCGCCTGGCCCCTGCGGTCTATCCTGGATCCGCCTTCCCTGACATTGGTCTCGAACTTTTCTCCGGGCGCCCGCAGGTGCGGGAGGTGCACGGCGGTCCCGATCCTGATCCTGCTCGTGACCGCGGCGATCGCGGGCGCAATCTGCAGCGGTTGAATGCCCCCCAGCGGGACGCCTCCGACCCACACCGAATCCATTCCGATCTCGTCGGCGGCAGCGACCTCTTTCAGGTTGGCGGCATAGCCCTCCGTGACCGACTCGTCCGGTTTCGGGCCCCAGAAAGTCAAATACCCAATGTCCATGAAACCCCCTCCTTGGTCCCATTCTACCCCGTCAAACAGCCTTGCGTTTCCCGCCCGCGCTCCGCCTCGCGAACGCGGTATCTCAGGCGTCGAGCGCGGCGCGGATGCTGGCGGCGTTGGCGGCCAGTTCGTCGGCGTCCGCCATGGTTCGCGCGTGGAAGGTCAGCCCTTCGCCCGAGTAGCGCGGTATCACGTGGAAGTGGATGTGGAACACGGTCTGTCCCGCATCGACCCCGTTCAGTTGCGCGATCATGAGCCCCGCCGGATTGAGCGCGGCTTTCACCGCCCTGGCTACGCGCCGCGTCGTCGCGGTGAGGTGCGCGAGTCCTTCGTCGCTCAGGTCGAAGATGTTCTCCGCGGGTTCGCGCGGAATGATGAGCGTATGGCCGGGACTCTGCGGCATCAGGTCCATGAACGCGAAACAGTGTTCCTCGTCCAGCACGACGTGGGCGTTCGCTTCGCCCCGCAGGATCTTCGCGAAGATGTTGTCGGGATCGTAAGCCATCGCGGGATCGTATCAGTCTGGGCTGGATTCGTGTCCTCCGATTTTCTGTAGTTCCGAAGCACGCGCCACGCGCGGTCCGGGCGCCCGAACCGGCGGGCCGCTATATTGCGCGCGATTGCGCGCGTCGCGGGCGGGCCGGTTTGCGGTCCGCAGCTTCAACCGCCGGCTCGGTATAGGCGCCCCCGGTCTTGGCGGTTTGCCTGATGATCGGCGGTGACCTTGGCGTATCGTAGAAGAAGGACAAAGGGGATATTGGAGTGCATTCGGTGAGTCCTGTCTCTGCAACGGTCGTTGGCTTTCTGGCACTGATCGCCGCCGGAAAGGTTGCGGCAGAGGTCGCAGAATGGCCGCAGACGATCCAGCGCGTCTCGCCCGCGATCGTGACCATCCTGGTGGATCATCCCGCGCCTTCGATGGCGAACCCTACACCACCACCCAGGGAACCGGATTCGTGGTCGATGCGGACAGCGGCCTGATCCTGACCAACCGCCATGTCTTGGGGCCCGGTCCGAGCATCGCGCGGGCGATTTTTCTCAACCGCCAAGAGGTCGGGCTCGAGCCGGTGTACCGGGATCCGGTTCACGACTTCGGTTTCTTCCGCTACGACCCGTTGGAACTCGAATCCATGACTGTAGAGGAACTTCACCTTGCTCCCGATGCCGCGCGGGTCGGCCGCGAGATCAGGGTGATCGGCAACGACGCGGGTGACCGCCTGTCGATCCTTGCGAGCACGATAGCCCGCTTGGACCGTCGCGCTCCGGACTATGGCCGCGGCAGGTACAACGATTTCAATACGTTTTATATTCAGGCCGCTTCGGGGGCATCGGGAGGTTCGTCAGGCTCCCCGGTAGTCGACATCGAGGGTCGGGTGGTGGCGCTCAATGCGGGTGGCAAGGCGTATACCCTGTCCGGCTACTACCTGCCGCTCAACCGGGTGGAACGCGCGCTGGACCTGATCCTGCGCGACCAGCCGATCAGCCGGGGCACGTTGCAGACGACCTTCGTTTTCGAGAGTTTCGCGGAACTCCGGCGGCTTGGACTGACGCCGGAGACCCGCACCGGGGTGCGCGATGCATTTCCGGATCAGACCGGCATGCTCGTGGTGGAACAGGTGATTGCCGAATCCCCGGCCGCGAACCGGCTCGCAGTTGGCGATATCCTGCTGGAAACCGCGGGAAGGACCGTTCTGGATTTCACGGAACTGGCGGACGTGCTGGACGAGTCGGTGGGCAGTACGCTTGTCGTCAAGTTGGAAAGGAACGGCCAGGAGCTGTCCGCCGAGCTTCCCGTTACCGATCTGCACACCATCACCCCGCGCGAGTACCTCACCGTGGGGGGAGCGATCCTGCACCCGCTCTCCTATCAGCAGGCGCGCCACTTCGGTCGGGCCATGCGAGGCATCTATGTTGCCGGCACAGGCTATCTCCTTGAGGCCGCGAATATCGACAGGCACGGCGTCATCACGCAAATTGACGGTCAACCCACGGACGATCTCGATCAACTGGAATCGGTGCTGGCTTCCATCCCCAGGGGCGCTGCGGCGGGGGTGCGGTGGGTTGCCCGCGATGAACCGCTGCGGGAGAGGTTCACCGTTGCCAGGTTCAATCGGAACTGGGCCATGTCGCGGCGATGCGGCACCCATGCCTCGCGCCGCTGGAGTTGCCGTGCCCTTGAGGAACCGGCCGCGGCGCGGCGGGTAGAGTCCAAGTCCGCACGGTACGGTGACGGGGGAACCCGTCAGGCAAACCGTGCCGCCAGATCCCTCGTGCAGGTCGACGTTGTCGTCCCCATCGATGGAGTCGACGGATTGTGGGAGCGCCGGCGCCAGGGAACGGGCGTCGTTGCCGATGCCGGTCGGGGATGGGTGGTCACGAGCCGTGCGGTCTTGCCGCACGCGGCGGCGGATGTCCGTGTCACCTTCGCCGGTTCGCTGGAGGTCGCCGGCAGCGTGGAGTACATCCATCCCCTGCACAACCTGGCCGTGATTTCCTACGATCCCGCGGCGGTCGGCTCCACGCCCCTGCGCAGTGCCGAATTCAACCCGCTGCCGATCGCGCCCGGCGACAGCCTGCATTTCGCGGGTTTCAGTGCTGCGGACACTCTGTTGTATCGACCGGTTCAGGTCGAATCGGTCGAATCCTTGGACTTTGAAGCGGACGAAGAGGAACCTCGGGTGTTCCGGGACTTCAATATCGACATCGTTTCGCTGAGCGATGCGCCGGAGGACACCACCGGCGCGCTGCTCGACCGGCGTGGGCGTACCGTCGCCTTGTGGTTGTCCTGGTACGGCTTCAAGCGGGACGTTCATGGGGGCGTGGCTGCGGAACTGGTGATGGAGATGCTCAATCACCTTCGGACCGGCACGCCGGTGCGATCGGCCGAAGTGCATTGGAAACCCGTAACGCTGTCGGATGCACGGGAACTTCAAGTGCCGAAGGCGTGGATTGAACGCTAGGAGAAAGAACCCGGTAAGCGCCGTCACCTGCTGTCGGTATATCGCATCGTGCCGGGTACGCCGGCGGCGCAGACCCTCGCCCAGGGCGACCTGCTGCTTGCCGTCGATGGCCGGACGGTGAACAGTTTTCGAGAAGTGGAGCGATCGAGCCAGCGGCCGAGCCTCGAGTTGACCATATTGCGGGACGGGGAAGTGCTGGCATTGAACGTCGATACGGTTGCCTTCGACGACAGGGGCCTTGAGCGGATGGTGTTCTGGGCGGGCGCGCTGTTGCTGGCGCCGTACCGGGCGGTGCTGGTCGAGCAGGGCATCGAACCTGTTGGGGCCTTTTCCAGTCTCTACTACTGGGGATCTCCCGCGGGACGTGAACGTCTGGCCAACTACCGCCTGGCGGAGGTCAACGGCCGGCCGGTGCGGGATCTGGATAGCTTCGTCAATGCGGTGAAGGATCTGCCGGGCGAGGCGGAGGTGCGCGTCAGGGCATTGGATCAGTTCGGCAAACCGTCCATGGTCACGATGAAGCTCGATGGGAAATTCTGGCCGCTTCGCGAGCTCCGCCGGGTGGGGGAAGGCTGGGAGTTGGCCGATCTCCAATGAGCCGGTCCGCACGCTGGCGGGCTCGCTGCCGTGTGGTCGGTCGGTTCCCGTCAATCGTGCAAGCGACGACACAGGGCCCGGATCAGGCCCGATCATCGCGTCCCGGGTGATGTATGGGGGCTATATATGCCGCTGCAAGTAGATGCCCCGATGATCGCGCGCCAGTTCGAGGTGTCTGTCGAGGGCTTCGAGGTAGGGGCTCCGCCTTGCGGGCAGGTCGTTGATGGTCTCGATCGCCACGCGCCTTCCGCGCCGCAGGATCGGTTCCAAGTGGATCGCGAGCGCGTCGATCGCCGGATCGTCGGGTTCGAGGTGGATGCGAAGCCGCTTGCCGCCGTTCTCGACGACGAATGCCAATTCCCCCGCATGGAAGCCCAGGTGGTTCTGCGCGCGGCGTTGGGGAAGGCCATCCCAGTCGAGCCCGAGACCCGTGGGCGCGATCGGGTCGACCGCGTTGACCCAGAACGTCGCCGGGCGCTCCGCTGTCATGCGGCCCAGTTGGCGTATTGCGCCCGGGAGGGCAAATTGCGGCCCGGCCAGGTCCGCGAAGAAGAGTCCGGCGACGACCTCCCCGGAGAGTTCCATGACGCGCAGAGCGCGGAACAGGTCGCGCCAGCGGAACACGCCGCCCTCGCGCGCCGCGATGTCCCGGTTCACGATGCCGTAGCGGTCGAGCAGCACGCGGCATAGATCCTTCGCGGATTCCAGCGTCGTGATCGGATCGGGAGTGACTGCCGCATGGCTGGTGTCCGGACTCGCGAGCCTCCAGTTGCCCGGCCATCCCCAGGCGACGTGGCGAGCCCGTTGGCGAGCCCGCTGTCGAACCTGCTGTCGAGCCGATGCGCTATTCGGGTTCGTCGCTGCGCCGGCCAGCCGAAAGCGCCGCGCCGCGCCGATCTTCAGTGGCATCATGCTGTCCGAGACGAGTTGACCCGCCCAGACGGCGTTCCAGAACAAAGCGTTGAACGCGTCCGGGTCCATGCCCGACGCATCCATGAGTTGCGTGAACGTGTACCGGGCGGCCGGATCGGCGAACATGGACCTGATCCCGGTCGCCTCGGAGGCGGCGGGCACCAGGGCGTCGAGTTCGTCGTCGAAGCCGAATGCAATGCGTTCCCGTCCCGCTCCGCGCCAGGTCAGTCCGTAGTTGGTGCAGACCGAGGCGAGCATCTCAGGCTCGAAGTCCATGAGCCGCGCGCGCCAGGCGTCTTGCAGCCAGAAGCCAAGCGGCGCGGTGAAGCCGCGAAGCTGTTCCGCCGCGTCGAGCAGCCGGTTGTCGGACGGGTCGGCGCCCAGCCGATGCCACGCGGCGAGGAATGCGGGCAGCTTGTGCGCCGGCGCCGGACGCCGGGCGGCGCGCTGGAAGCGGATCAGCGTTTCGAGGTTCTCGGCGTCGCAGAAGTGACCGGCTTCGGAACCCTCCACCAGGGATCCCTCCACGAGGACCTCCGAATCCACGAGGGACGCGAGAACGGCATCGAGGGCGGCGGGTTCAACGGGAAAAAGGTCCCGCAGTTCATCGCGGGTGCGCGGGCCGTAGAAGCGGATGAACTCGGCGAACAGTTGCGTGGCGTCGGGAGAATCGTCCGCCGCTTCCTGCGCGCCGGGCGCGGCGGAAAGCGCGCGTTCGACGCGGGCGGCATCTTCGGCATGTACGAACCAGGTGCGCCCTCCGCATGCGATCTGGAAGATCCCGTCCGGCATGTCCCAGGAAACGTCAGCCGCAAGCGCTGAGACCTCCGGGGCGGGTATCAGGACGCGTTCCTTCACCCATTCCGCGAGATCCCCGGAATCCTGCGGCGCATAGCCGGGCGCGGTGCGCTGCGCCTTCGACTCGAAATCGGCGATCACGTTCGGCGCGATGCTGGGCCGCAGGCGCTGGTCGCGCACCGCCTGGCGGATGAGATCCTCGGACAGCGCCGACGGCGCTCGCCGTTCAGGCGTGTCGTCGGCGTACATGTACCGGTTCAGTTGGTCGTATGCGACGCCCGCCGCGAACGGGGTCGGCGCGCCGACTTCCGCGATCGACGTAGCGATGCTGCCGGTTTCGAGATCGGCAAGCGCCTCGCGCGCGGCCCGCATGTCGAATTCGTCGCCGAGGCAGGTGCGCCAGGTCTCGAGCAAGATGGGGAAGTTGTCGAGGCGCCGGATGGTGGTGAGCAGCTTCTTCGCCTGCATGCGCGTGAGCCACAGCGGCATGCGCTGATTGAAGCGCTGGCGCGTCAACAGCAGGGCGCGGCCGGCGCATTCGCGAAAACGCGCGCCGAAGAAGCCACTGCCTTCGAGCGACTCCCGCAGGAGCGCATCGAAGTTGCGGGCCGGCACGAGCGACAGCAGCGCGGAAGGATCGACGTCTTGCTGGACCTGCGCGACGATGGCGTAATTGTCGGCGTGGATGTCGGCTTCGGTATCGAAGCGCCGGCGCCACGCGGCCTCCATGGCGAGCGCGATGGGGCGGTTCACGCGACCGCCCCAGGGCGTATGCAGGACGACCTGCTGATTGCGGTCGGGGCCGGCATAGCCGCCGGGTCCCGCGCGGATATGTTCCACCAGCAGGTGATGCCGGTGCGGGAGGTCGCGGCCGGACGCGTCGCGCTGGCGCGCCAGGTAGTCGCGCAGTTCCTCGGCGGCGATGGCCTCGAACGCGAGTACCTCGCTCAGGTGGTGCTCGAGTGCATCTCCCTCGCCGGCGGCGAGAAGTCCGTTCGCGAATTCCAGAAAGTCGCCGACGCGTTGGGAGAAATAGAAACTGCGGTCGATGTTCTCGGCGCGCCAGAACGGCGGCGCGGCGGCTCTCGGTTCCGCCGGTCTGACCAGGACGTCGTTGTGCGTGATGCGCTCGATGCGCCAGTTCTGGGTGCCGAGCGTAAAGGTCTGGCCGATCGTCGCCTCCCACACGAACTCCTCGTCGAGTTCGCCTATGAGAGCGCCCGACTCGGCGTGCCGCAGCTTGAAGTAGCCCCGGTCGGGTATCGTTCCGCCGGCGTTGTACAGTGCGAAAACAGCGCTCCTGCGGGCCTTCAGGGTGTCGCGGATGCGGTCGAAGGCGATGCGCGGCCGCAGGCCCCGGACGCGGGTGCCCGCGTAGCGGCCCGCGAGCATTTCGACCACCAGGTCGAAATGGTTCCGGTCCAGGGTCGCGTACGGACCCGCGCGCCGAATCGTCCGGTAAGCGCCCTCGACCGTGCGCGTCTCCGATGCGGTCATCGAGACCAGCACCTGCGCCAGCACGTCGAGCGGGTTCGATATGGCGTCCAGCGGTTCGATCTCGCGTGCCCGCACCGCGTTGGCTATGGCGGCGGCCTCGAGGAAGTCCCGGGCGTGGGTCGGAAACAGCAATCCCCGGCTCGTGTCGCCGACGTTGTGGCCGGCGCGCCCGATGCGCTGCAGCGACGCGGCAAGAGACGGCGGCGACTGCACCAGCACGACCTCGTCGAGGTCGCCTATATCGATTCCCATCTCCAGCGAATTCGTCGCGACGATGGCCTTCAGTTCACCGTCCTTGAATCGCCGCTCCACCTCGGTTCGGACTTCGCGCGAGAGCGAACCGTGATGCGCATACGCGATCGGGCTGACCATGTCGTCGTTCAGTTTGAGCGTGATCTTCTCCGTCAGACGGCGGCTGTTGGCAAAGATCAGGGTGGACCGGTTCGCGTCGATCACGTCCCGGAACGCGTCCGAGAGCGGTTCCCATACCTTTTTGCCGTTCTCCGCCGCCTGCCGCGCCGCCTCGGGGAACCGCACCGCCAGCCGGATCTGCTTGTCCGTCGAAGCGCTCAGCGTGCCGACGGCGCGGGGTCGAGCATTCGCGTCGCTGCCGCCGACGAAGCGCGCCACGGTCTCGATGGGCCGCACGGTCGCCGACAGCGCGATGCGCTGGAATTCGCCCGCGAATTCGACCAGCCGCTCGAGGCTCGTCATCAGCGAGGCGCCGCGACGGTTTTCGACGATGGAGTGGATCTCGTCGAGGATGACGGTCTCCACCGTGGACAGGGCTTGCCTTCCCCGCGCGGTCGTAAGCAGCAGGAGCAGGCTTTCCGGCGTGGTGATGAGGATTTCCGGCGGTCGGCGCAGCAGGCGCTGGCGCTCTCCCTGGGGCGTATCGCCGCTGCGCGTCGCGGCGCGCACGGTCGGGAAGGACTCGCCGCGGTCCTGGAAACCGTCGCGCAGTTGCCGCAGCGGTTCGGCGAGATTGCGGCGGATGTCGTTGTTCAGGGCCTTCAGCGGGGAAACGTAGAGCACGCGCGTGCCACCCGGGAGCGACGCGCCGGTGGCGAAGGCGTTGAGTGCCCAGAGAAAGGCCGTGAGCGTCTTGCCGCTGCCCGTCGGCGCGGTGATGACGAGGTGCTCGCCCGCCGCGATCCTGGGCCAGCTTCGCTCCTGCACCTCGGTCGGCGCATCGAAACGCGATGCGAACCAGGCGGCAACGCCGGGGTGGAACGTCGCAGTCGACTCGAACATGGTCAGGTTGCTAGACGTCGGTCAAACCCAGGGCGACGAGGAAGAACGTGTATTCCTCCGCGACCTCGTAGAGCGCGTCGTACCGTCCCGACTTGCCGCCGTGGCCGGCGCCCATGTTGGTCTTCAGCACCAGTGGATTGTCGTCGGTTTTCAGGGCCCGGAGCTTCGCGACGTACTTGGCGGGCTCCCAGTACGTGACCCTCGGGTCGTTCAGTCCGCCGGTCACCAGCATGGGCGGATAGGCGCCGGGCGCGAGCTGGTCATAGGGCGAATAGGCGCGGATCCATTCGAACGCGTCCTTGTCGGTGATGGGGTTGCCCCATTCGGGCCACTCGCCCGGGGTCAGGGGCAGCGAGTCGTCGAGCATGGTGTTGAGGACGTCGACGAAGGGCACGTGGGCGGCCACGGCGCCCCACAGTTCGGGCGCCTGGTTCACCACCGCGCCCATGAGTTCGCCGCCGGCGCTCCCGCCCCGAATCGCTATGCGGCCCGCCTTCACAAGGCCTTCGTCGATGAGATGCCTGGCGACATCGACGAAGTCGTTGAACGTGTTGGTCCGCTGCTCCAGCTTGCCCTGCTCGTACCAGTCGCGGCCGAGTTCCGTGCCGCCCCGGATGTGCGCGATGGCGAAGATGAAGCCGCGGTCGAGAATCGAGATTCTGCTGGTGGAGAAAGATGGCGCGGTGGCGTGGCCGTACGCTCCGTAGCCGTAGAGGTAGAGCGGGGCGGTGCCGTCGAGGGGAGCGTCCTTCCGGTGCACGATGGAGACGGGCACCGACGCCCCGTCCCGCGCCGGCGCCGAAATGCGATAGGTGCGGTACAGGTCCGGGTCGTAGCCGCTCGGTATCTCCCGGACCTTCCTGACGGCGAGGTCGCCGCTGTCCATGTCGTAGTCGTACACGGTGTCCGGCGTGACCATGGATGCGTACGACAGCCGGACCACGTCGGTCTCGTACTCGGCGTTGGCGCCGAATCCGACGCTATAGACGCTTTCGGGAAAAGCGATGCGGCGTTGCCCGCCGTCCCGGTCGAGGATGCGCACCTGATCGATGCCGGAGACCCGCTCCTCGACGACCAGCCACCGGTCGAAGCACTGCACGCCCATCAGGTAGGTATCGTCGGAACCTTCGATAAGCGTGTTCCAGGCGGACTCGCGGAAGTCGTCCGAGGGGGTCGACGCCAGCCGGAAGTTCTTGTGCGTGTCGTTGGTGCGGACGATGAACCGGTCGCCCTGGTGGTCGATGTCGTATTCGTGGCCGACGCGCCGCGCCGCGACCAGCGCGGGCTTTCCGCCGGGATCGTCCGAGGCGAGCAGGTACGATTCGCTGGTGACCTGATCGCCGGTGGAGATGATGACGTAGCGTTTCGACGACGCCTCGTCGAGGTCGACCCAGAAGCCGCTGTCGGGCTCCTGGTAGACCACCTGGTCCCGCTCCTCGGGCTCTCCCAGCACGTGGCGGCGGACCTGGTCGGCGCGCCAGTTCTCGTTCATGACGCGGTAGAACAGCGTCCGGTCGTCCGCCGCCCACACCGCGTCGCCGAGGGTGTTCTCGATGGATTCCGGAATCACTTCGCCGCGGGCCAGATCCTTGACGAACATGGTGTAGCGCTCGGCGCCGCTGGTATCCGTGCTGTAGGCCAGGTAGCGGCCGCCGTGGCTGACCGAGAACGCGCCGAGATCGAAGTACTCGTACCCCTCGGCCAGGGCCGTCTCGTCGAGCACCGTCTCTACCGAGTCCGGCTCGCCGACAGGCCAGCGGGTCCAGGTCCGGTATTGGGCGCCGGGAGCGAATCGCCACTGGTAGAAGTAGTCTCCATCCTTCACCGGCACCGATTCATCGTCGGGCTTTTGCCGGGCCTTGATTTCCTCGAAGAGTGTTTCCGTGAGCGCTCTCCGGGGTTCCATGACCGCGTCGAAGTAGCGATTTTCCGCTTCCAGGTAGGCGAGCACATCGGCGTCGTCGACGGTCGGATAGCTCTGGTCCCTGAGCCAGTGATAGGGATCCTCGACTTCGATGCCGTGGTGCGTGAACGAGTGCGGCCGCCGCTCGGCCATGGGCGGCTCTATCGGCGCGTCAGACATGGTGACGGTGTCGCCGCAGCCGGCCAGCAGCGCGCAGGCCAATGCCGCGGCGAGGCGAAGCGCCGGGCGGTAGACGTGTTTCTTCAACGATCGTGTTTCCGTCGGTCGCGGCGGCTAATGTTGAGAGCGGAAGTCGCAACGGTGCGCTCGGGTGGGAGTGAAAGACGGTGCGCGCCTTCGGTTCTGACGGATCATGGTGCTAGTCCGGCAGGCCAAGCACCCGTTTGGCGATGATGTTGCGTTGAATCTCGTTCGAGCCGCTGTAGATGGAGGAAGCGCGGTCGGCGAGCCAGGTTCGCGTGTCCTCGAACTGCCGGCTTTCGGACGCTTCGTCCCAGAGCAGACTCTCGCTGCCGCGCATCTCGACGAAAAGCGAGGACTTCTCCTGCCTGAGTTCGGTGCCGTAGGCCTTGAAAATGGAGGTGATGGGCCCCGGCGTGCCGCTGCCCCGGGCCTCTTCCACCGCGCGGCGTTGGGTCAGGCGAAAGGCGTGGTCGTTCATGTTGTGGACGACCACCTGGCTGCGCAGTGCGGGGTTGGCTATCCGCCCGCCGTCGTCGCCGACGCAGCGCCGGGCTTCGTCCTGCAGCGTCGGTCGGGGATCGGTCGCCGCGCCGCCGACCAGCGACGCCATGCTGCCGCGCTCGTGCTGCAGCAGACGCTTGCCGACGGTCCAGCCCTTGTTCAGTTCCCCGACCAGATCCTCCTTTCGGGCGATGGCGTCTACGAAGAACGTTTCGCAGAATGGCGAGGCCCCGCTGATGAGGCGGATCGGCCTGACGGTGATGCCGGGCTGTTCCATGTCCATCAGAACGAAGCTGATGCCGACGTGCTTGGGAACGTCCGGGTCGGTGCGAACCAAGGCGAAGATCCAGTCGGCGAAATGCGCGCCGGAGGTCCATATCTTCTGACCGTTGACGAGAAAGTGGTCGCCGTTGTCCTCGGCGCGGGTGCGCAGGCTCGCCAAGTCGGATCCGGACCCGGGCTCGCTGTAACCCTGGCACCAGCGGACTTCCCCGCGGACGATCGGGGGTATGTGGCGTTGTTTCTGGTCCTCGGTGCCGAACTCGAGCAGCGTCGGACCGATGAGGTTGACGCCCATGCCGGTCAACGGCGCCCGCGCGCCGATGCGTTGCATCTCGGACACCAGCACCATGGATTCCTCGTTGGAGAGGCCGCCGCCGCCGAGGTCCGCGGGCCAGGTGGGGGCGGTCCAGCCCTTTTCCGCCATGCGGTCGCGCCAGAGCAGCGTGTCCGGGTCCTCTATGGGCAACTTCGTGCCGCCGGCAGGTATCTCTCCGGCGCCGCGCGCCCCGTCGGGGCAGTTCCGATCAAGCCATGCCCTCGTTTCTTCCCGGAAATCATCAAGTGCGGCCATTCCCCCCTCCCGAGCCATGCCGTGCGTTGCCGACAGGATCGCTAAACTAGCACGGCGACCGGCGGCGGGTAAGGCCGCCGACGAAGTCCACAGGATACGGCCGCGTTACAGGAGTTTTCCGTCAGGGTTCGGTCCCGCATGTCGCCATGCTCGTGGCACCGTGAAGTCCGTCAGTCGGTCGTTTTCGGGTGCATGCCCACGCCGATTGCTTCGCCCGATCACACTCACCGAACCTTGTTGACTCGACAAGTCCGATCAGCTCAGCTAATGGCCCAGCATCCATACTAGGAACGCGCGGATTTGCTCCCGAAACGCGGCGAGCGTTGCCGGCAGGTGCGCTTCCAGGGGCCGCATGCGGTCTACGTCCAGAACCGACCCGTAGACGTTGCGGAAGACATGCCGAAATCGAAGGTATTCCTGTAGCGTTTTGGCGAGTTCCGGGGCGATCACGGGCGGTCGAACCTCGGCAATGGCGAGCCGCATGTCGTCGATGAGTTGCTGGTGCCATTGCTCGCCCCGCGGAACGCCGCCGTTGAGTTCTTGGGCGATCCGCACCAGTATGCGCTCGAAGCCGACATAGAAATCATGCAGGATCGATCCTCGCGCCCGCACCGAATAAGTGTCGTCGTCCGTTGGCCTGTCATTGAATTCCTGCTCAAGCCCATCCAGTTCGGCGAGTTCCGCCTCGATCTCGGCGGCCAAGCGTCGCGCCAACGTCTCTTCGAGCCTCACAACTCCACCCCGACATCCTTGACGACGCACGCGAACGCGGGGGTCGCGGACTCCAGCGGCGTCAGATCCAGGTTGAACGTGGTCATGGCGGCGGCGCGGGCCGATACCCGGTAGAACATTGCGGGCGCAATCCCTTCCACGGCGAGGTCGATATCGGAGCGGTGAGTGAATGGTCGCGTTGCATCGAATGCGGAGCCGATTCCGACCACGCGATTCGCGCCGCTGGATCGCAGAAATTCGGCGATGCGCCTGGCATTCGACACCGCGAGTTCCCTGTCGCCGGATTCGAAGTGGGTGGCACGGAGGTGATTGAGCAGGGCGCTGCGGTCCATGCAATGCAGCCTAACATGGAGTTCCGCCATGGGTTGCTCGGCGGAGTTGTCGTGCTTGGCCTGGGATCCCTCGGTCGGGGGGCTGCCCCGCTGCGCCGATCGAGGCGCAGGGCCATGGTGGGCTGGGCGGGGGTGAACGACTGCATGCCCGAAGGGTTGACGGACTTCTGGCGCTAGAATTCGCAGCTGTCGGAATTGGGGTGAAATCAGGATGTGCGGGCGATTGAACGTCGTTGCGGACCCTCTCGCCGAGATATTCGTCGAACTGACTGGAGAACCGTACCCGGGCGAGGACAACCGCAACGCCGCGCCGACCGAGCAGGTCTGGATCGTGGGCCATTCGGGCGAAGGCGTGCGCCGCGCGACGGCGGCCCGCTGGTGGCTGACGCCGTACTGGTCGAAGACCCTGGCTACGCGCTACTCGATGTTCAACGCCCGTGCGGAGGGGTTGCCGACGAGCAACGCCTTCGGCGAGCCGTTCCGCCGCCGCCGTTGCGTGGTGCCGGTCTGCGGCTTCTACGAGTGGACGCGCACCCGCCTTGGCCGCATGCCGTATTACGTCCGGCCCGCCGGGGAGCGCCCGATGCTGCTCGCCGGCGTCTGGGACCGGTGGCGGGACCCGGCCACCGGCACGGCTATGATCGGATTCGCCGTGGTCACCACGGCCGCCGCTCCGGCGCTCGCGTTCCTCCATGACCGCCAGCCCCGCATGCTCTCGTTCGACGAAGCGCGCGCATGGACGGATCGGCGTACGCCCCGGTCTGACCTGACTGCGATGCTGGCCCCCGCGCTCCCGCAGGCGCTTGATGTCATTCCAGTGTCCACCCACGTCAACAATGCGCGCAACAAGGAGCCTCTCTGCACCGATCCCATCGGGGATGCGATCGCGGTCGAAGCGGACTGAAACCCGCCGTCAGGGTCGCCCTTGCAACGCCAAGACGTCGGCAGGCGAAGCGATCTGAATTCCTCGTCATGGGATCGAGCGAGAAGAGATCAGCATCGCCACCGACGATCAAGTCCTCGCGCAATTGCGGCAGGCGGGCTTTCTTATTGCGAACGCCGTTTTGTACGATTACCCGCGTCGAAGGCAACCGGCCTGTCAATGCGCTGCATCTCAGTTGACCTGGAAGTCGGGAGACGCGACAAACGGATTTTTGCTCTCGCTGCCGTCGATCAAGAAACGGGGGCGGCGCTTACATTCACCGAAGAGAACCTTCGCACTATCGGCCAGAGTGCGGCGCTGGCGCAACTCGATGACTTTGTGGAGGCCGGCGACTGTCTCGTCGGCCACAACCTGATCGACTTCGACATGAGGCACCTCGAAGCTGCCGCACCGCAAATGCGGATGTTGCGCTTGCCGGTGCTGGACACCCTGCGCTTGAGTCCCTTGGCGTTTCCCGCCAATCCCTACCACAAACTGGTCAAGCACTATCGGGACGGCGGCCTGGTCCGGGGACAGATCAACAATCCGGAACTCGACGCGCGCCAAGCGCTTGACCTTCTCGCCGACGAGCGGGAAGCGCTTTCCCGAGTCGATCCGGATCTGCCGCTTGCCTGGCATTGGTTGACCACGAAATCCGAAAAGAGTGACGGCTTCAATGCCTTCTTCTCAGAACTCCGTGGTGCGTCCCGCCCAACCGGTCTGGAAGCGCGAGCCGCAATCGGCCGTCGCCTTGAGGGCAGTGTCTGTGTCGCGCAGGGACAGGGCGCGATCACGACAGGGCAGACCGGCTGGCCCTTGGCCTACGCGCTTGCGTGGCTTTCCGTCGCCGGAGGCAATTCGGTCATGCCGCCATGGGTGCGCCACCAGTTTCCGGAAACCGGGAGGTTGGTGCGGGATCTTCGGGACATGCCGTGCGCGGACGCTGGCTGCGCCTGGTGCCGGGACCGCCACGATGCGGTGAGGGAACTCAAGCGATGGTTCGGCTTCGACAGTTTTCGCGCCGAGCCCGCGACGGACTCCGGCCGGTCCATGCAGCAGGCGGTTGTGGAGACGGCGATGGCCGGGGATCACTCGCTCGGTTTCCTTCCAACCGGTGCCGGCAAGTCGCTCTGCTACCAGGTGCCGGCGCTTTCCCGGTACGACAAGACCGGCGCGCTTACCGTGGTGATCTCGCCCCTGGTTGCGCTCATGGCGGATCAGGTCGCGGGTCTCGAAGCGCGGGGTATCGGTTCGTGCGTGACGGTCAATGGCATGTTGTCCATGCCGGAGCGCGCCGACGCGCTCGACCGCGTGCGTCTCGGCGATGCCGCCATCTTGCTGATATCGCCGGAACAACTGCGAAACCGCTCGCTAAGAAGAACGCTGGAACAGCGGGAGATTGGCGGCTGGGTGCTCGACGAGGCGCACTGCCTGTCGCGGTGGGGCCACGATTTTCGTCCCGACTACCGCTACGTCGGACGCTTCATCCGGGAAAGAGCAGGTGATTCCGCGCCACCGCCGGTCATGTGTTTGACCGCAACGGCGAAGCCCGACGTGGTGGCGGATATCCAAGGATATTTTCGCGCGGAGCTCGGCATCAAGTTCGAGACGTTCGACGGCGGCGTGGGACGTGAGAACCTGGACTTCCTGGTCCTGCGCACGGACAGCGCGCACAAGCTCGACCACATCCATCAGGTCCTTTTGGCTGACCTGCCGCCGGAGCGGTCCGGCGGGGCGATCATCTATTGCGCGACACGCCGGCATTGCGAAGACGTAGCGGAATACCTGGTTCGTAGGAATATCGAGGCTGCACACTTCCACGCCGGGTTGCCGCCCGAGACAAAGAAAAACACCCAGCAGCGCTTCATCGACGGCGAGCTGCGGGTCATCGCCGCCACCAACGCTTTCGGCATGGGCATAGACAAACCCGATGTCCGGCTCGTGGTGCACGCGGACATCCCGGGATCGCTGGAGAACTACGTGCAGGAAGCGGGTCGTGCCGGGCGGGACCGCAAGTTCGCTCGCTGTGTACTGCTCTACACGGACGAAGATGTGGACCATCAGTTCCGCATGTCGGGGCACTCGCGTCTCACCCGGCGAGAGATACACGGCATTCTGCGGGCACTGCGGAATCTTGATCGGAAGCATCGGTTGAAGGGGGAGGTAGTGGCGACCCCGGGCGAAGTGCTGGTCGAAGACGAGGACAACGCATTCGAGCGAGACAACGCCACGGATGACACACGGGTGAAAACGGCGGTCGCCTGGCTTGAGGACGCCGCCTTGGTCAAGCGGGAGGAAAACCGCGTTCAGGTCTTTCCCTCGTCGTTGCGTGTGAACTCCGTCGACGAGGCAAGGGACAGGCTTGCAACCCGGAGAAACCTGACGGAATCGCGCCGCGGGATTCTATTGGAGTTGGTGCAGGCGCTGGTCGCAGCGGACCCGGACGAGGGAATTTCCACCGACGAATTGATGGGCGTCGCCGGACTGGGTCCGGCGGGCGTTCGTCAGGCCCTGCACGACCTCGAATACCTGGGCCTCGTCACCAACGATACGGTGTTGACGGCGTTCGTTCACGCCGGCGTTGCACACTCTTCCGAGCACCGACTACAGGAGGCCCGCGATCTGGAGACGGGTCTCATCGGTTTCCTGCGTGAAGCGGCGCCCGATCTCCAGAGAGGTGATCGTTCCGTACTGCATCTGCGCGTTGCTTCACAGGAACTGAAGCACGCCGGCGTGACCCGTGCGTTGCCGGAACGCGTGCTGCGGATCTTGCGGAGCATCTCCCAGGATGGCCGCGGCGATGATCGGTCGGAGGGAGGGTCAGGCGGAAGCATCGATATGCGCCGTCGGGACCGGGAGACCGTTGCGGTGACGCTACGGCGGGAATGGCGAGCCCTCGAGCGTACGGCGGAACTGCGCCGTACCGCGGCGGGTCTCTTGCTCGACCACCTGCTCTCGGTGCTACCGTCGGGCCTCAGGGGCACGGACCTTCTCGCCGAAACGACGCTCGGGGCGTTGCGCGCGGCGCTGGCGGACGATCTGGTGTTGAAGAGTCAGGGTTGGGACCTCGGCAAGCTGCTTGATCGCAGTCTGCTCTGGCTTCATGAACAGGAGGTGATCCGGCTCAACAAGGGACTGGCCGTGTTCCGCCCGGCCATGACCATCCACCTGTCGGACGAGCCCCATGCGGGAGGACGGCGTCGGGGATTTGCGGACGCGGACTTCGAGCCCCTGAAACTCCACTACCAGGAGCAGGTACTGCAGATCCACGTTATGGCCGAATTCGCCGCGCGCGGACTTGGGACCATGGCCGATGCCGTGCGCCTGGCGATGGACTACTTCACGATGGATCGGCAGGCGTTCGTCGATCGCTGGCTGCCGGATCGGCAGGCCGAACTCGCTCGCGAGACGACACCCGATACCTGGAGGGCTATCGTCGAGGAGTTGAATCCGATCCAGCGGCGCATCGTCGCCGATAACCGGGAACAGACCAACGTGCTGGTTCTCGCGGGACCGGGTTCCGGCAAGACCTGCGTATTGGTGCATCGTATCGCCTACTTGCTGCGGGTGAGGCATGAGAACCCGCGAGGCATCCTCGCGCTCGCCTACAACCGACATGCGGCCGTCGAGATTCGCCGCCGGCTCGCCGATCTCGCGGGTGACGACGCGCGACGCGTCACCGTGCTCACCTGCCATGCGCTGGCCATGCGCCTCGTAGGCGCGAGCTTCAGCGCCGGTTTGAGGAACTCTGGCAATGCGACATCGGATGACGCTTTCGCAGCAGTGTTGCGCGAGGCCATCGCACTGTTGCACGGCGATGGATTGCCGCCGGAGGAGGCGGATGCGCAGCGGGAAAGGTTGCTGGCCGGGTTCCGCTGGATTTGCGTAGACGAATATCAGGATATCGACCCGGATCAATACGAACTGATTTCCGCCTTGGCGGGTCGGACGTTGGAAGAGCCAGAAAGGAAGTTGACTCTATTTGCCGTGGGCGACGACGATAAGAACATTTACAGCTTCAATCGGGCGTCAGTCGAGTTTATTCGACGCTTCAACCGCGACTATTCCGCGCGTCCGGCTTGGCTGACGGAGAACTACCGGTCCACGGGCCACATCATCAACGCCGCCAATGCATTCATCGAACCTGCGCGGGAGCGCATGAAGAAACGGCATCCCATCGAGATCGACCGGACTCGGAGGAACGACGCGCGGGGCGGAGACTGGGCCGCACGCGATCCGGTCGCGCAAGGCCGGGTGCAGGTACTTCCGGCCGGACCCAACGACAAGACCCAGGCGATGGCGGCGATCGCCGAGTTCAGGCGTCTGGAAACGCTAGCGGCGACCGCGGGCGATTGGGATTGGCGCAACTGCGCCGTTGTCGCGCGGCAATGGCGAACATTGGATCCGGTGCGAAGCCTGTGCGAACTCGATAACATTCCCGCGCAGATGGCCAATGACGACGCGGGCTACTTCTGGCGGCTCCGCGAAACCCGACGGCTGCTTGAATGGCTCGAGGGTTGCGACAGCCGGCTGGTCGGAGCGGCCGCCCTGGAAGACTGGGCGAACGCGCAACCCCAGGGGGATTGGATGGACATCCTCGGCGAGGCGATCATCGACTATCGGCTTGAAACCGGGGACGCCGAGAACCCCGTGGAGAGTTTCGTCGAATGGCTTGCGGAGTGGGGTAGGGAGCTTCGACGTCGCCAGAACGGCCTTCTACTGCTCACTGCCCACCGCGCCAAGGGTCTGGAGTTCGACCATATCGTCATCCTCGACGGCGACTGGCGTCGCACAACCGGAGATGAAGATCCGGATGCTTGGCGACGCCTCTACTATGTGGCCATGACACGTGCCAGGAAGACCTTGACACTTGCCCGAACGGGCGCGATCGCCCAGACGGAAGATCGCAGGGGATTGGAGGTCCGCGACGGCGCGATGAGCGGTGCGTCGATCCCGGAACTGCGAGGCAACCCATCGGTATTGCAACGCCCCTCCGTCGCATATCCGCAAGTACCACCGGGACTCGACCTTCGTCGACAGTCGTTGCAGCTTGGGGACATAAATCTGAGTTTCGCGGGGCGACACACTCTTGGACACCCCATCCATGGAGCCATTCGCCAACTGGTTCCGGGCGACCAACTGTCGATACGCACCGACCGGACCCCTTGGGAGATCACGACCCAGACCGGGCTGTCAGTTCGGCCGGCTTGCGAAACAATACACACCGCGCGGTCAATTCCACTCTGCCCGGGTGAAGGCGGTCGTACGTTGGTGCCGTGAGGACAGCGAACCCGAATACCATGCCGGCCTCCGCTGCGATGAATGGGAGGTGGTGGTGCCGGAGTTCGTTTTCTCCTGAGGAGTTGGGCCGCAGGCCGAGAATTGACCTATCCCGCGGATTCTTCGGCAGGTACTCTCGATCTGCCGTTAGACAGGCCACGGCCCTGCGCGTAGGCAAAAGACGCGCTCCCTGCTTGCCCAAGCCTTCCTTCATGCGTTGTATCGTATTTCTCGCAATTGGTTTGGCAACCCATCTACATGAAGTACTCTGCAATAGTGCCAACGGTACCGTTCGAGCCTGTTGCAACTAAGTCCGATCCGTTAGCTGGCACCAGTTCATTCGGTTCCGCCCCAACTCCGGTGCTCTTTACGCGACGGGAATCGGCCCAAAAAAGATGACTTCGTCCGGGTGGATGTGATTTTCTTTTCCCGATCCCCCAGCGAGGCTTGCCAACATGGAAGTGATGAACCCTTGCGGCGTATTCGAGGTGCGGACGGCGCCGCTGACGCCGCGTCCCGCGCTGGATGCGGATTCGACCGTCGGCCTGCTTTCCAATGACAAGAAGAACGCCGACGTCCTGCTTGGATTCGTGCAGCAGAACCTGTCGCAACGCCTGGGTATCAGCAACTTTCGCTGGCTGCGAAAGCAGGCCACGAAGCCTGCGGACCTGACGGAGGAATTCACTCGCGGCTGCGACGCTGTCGTGGCCGCGGTCTGCGACTGAGGCTCCTGCACGTCGTGGTGTATCCATGACTCCATCGAGCTCGAAAAGCTCAACATTCCGGCGGTGGCGATCTGCACCGACGAGTTCTTCGCGCTGGCGAAAGCCGAGGCGAGCGGCTGGGGGTTGCCGGGGCTTCCGATCGTGGTGGTGCCCCATCCGCTGGCGCGGCGCAACGACGAGGAATGCCGGCGCTTTGCAGGCCAGTCGATCGAAGAGATCGTCTCAGCACTGACCGGCAACGCGGTCGAACTCGAAGCCGCCTACCGTGACAAGCGCATCGAGACCCGGGGCATTGAAGTCGGACTCGAAAAGGG